>CAYXLB010000012.1:0-19342 GCA_964465785.1 uncultured Thermoplasmata archaeon | reverse complement strand
GGAGGGAATCCAAACTTACGGCATCCAGGCTCTCATTCCATATGGGCCAGAATCTTTCCTGCTCCCTGTAATATTTTAAATCCAAGTACCTGAGGATCTCCTTAGCTTTGTTATCTGCCGTGCTTTCTACAAGCTCCCTCAGTTTTCCTTTTCTGAGTGCTATCTTTACCTGCTTAATCATAAACTCTGAGAAATTCTCAAAGCCCTCCTTATCCCATCCCAAGAGGGAGTATTTGTGGAATTTCTCCATGGCATCGTCAAATACATCGTATCCTAAATAAACCATAATGGGAATGAGATGCGGTTCAACTCCAGGGGCATAGAAAATCTTCCCGTATCCTAGCTTTTCCCTCAACTGGATGGTGTAATCCACGAATTTTTTTGTATTCTGCATCATTGTAGGTACATTTGGAATAAGATAGGTATTTTCCCTCAATTTTATCTCTTGCTGCTTAACCTCTGGGGTAAACAACACACCTCTTTCTATTCTACCTCCAGGAAAAATGAAGGTATTTCCCTCTATTTTAATATCTTCTTCAATTTTCCAAAGGATAGGGGTGGAAATTTCGCCTTCCATCATTTTGGCAAATCCAAATCTCCTTGTTAGCATATGATCACTCAAAGTTGAAGGGATTTCCGCACTTCAAACACTTTCCTGCTCTCTTTGCACAGGGAACATGATAAATGGCACCGCATTTATCGCATATCAAAATGTCCAGGTTCATGGAAGGTATTATGGTGCCTCTGCATAGCGTACATTTAACCTTCTCCTTTGCCTTCTCTATATGGAATCCCCTCTTCTTAACCCTATATTTCCAATTGAAGACGTTCTTATATTCCTTACCATCAAATCTGTGATATAGGACCTCCACAGCAATATCCTCACCTTCCTGCGGGATGAGGTATGCCTCAATGGTCTCCTTAGCACCCTTTGCTACCTTCATTATTGGCATTGGTCTCTCCAGATTCAGGGCCCCATGAATTCTAAGCATAATGTTTAGAGCATCTACATCTCCCTTATTATTTATTGAAATTGTGGCCAAGTATTTGGAGTTGATGGTTTTAACATCTTCAAGATTCACTTCTAGACTCGGTTTTAGGGAATCCATCATCCTTCTTATTTCCTCCTTCATATTTTCAATTTTCTTTGTGGCGGCATCCAAATCCTCCAAGGAAGCTAAGGTATTTTTAAGCTCCTTTATTTGTTTATCGAGATTCAATCCCAGGGAGATTCCTTGCTTTATCAACTCTTTAAGCTCCAATGCCCTTCTATTGAAATCGCTAATCTTTAATTTGTAATCTCCTATGAAGTTCTCAGCCTCATCGCATACTTTCAAAGCCTCCTCATATTTACCCTCTACAGCCAATTTCTCCATCTTCTTTGCAAATTCCTCTGCCTTTGCCTTGTTGTATTTTGAGACATCCTTCTTCATTTTTTCCATTTTATTTCTTATGTATTCCCTCACGTAGGTTTCCAGATTCTCATCCAGAGCATAAATTTCATTTAAGAGCTCATAGTAGTCTTTGTTTTCTAGGTTCATTCTTATCTCTGACATCTTTTCAATATACTGGGATATCTTAATTCCTAGGGCTTCATACCTTGTAATTTTCTTCTCAAGAGCATCCAATTTTGATTTGAGAATTTTCGGCATGAGGATATCGATCTCCCTGTTTATACCCCTGTAATATTCCATAAACTTGACAGCATCCTTTTCCTTAATATTCTTAAGTTCACTCAGCTTCTTCCTTAAATCTATATCCGTTTTAATTCCACTGCTTTCAATCATCTCGATTTTTGTCTCAATCTCTTTTATCATCTCGCCCATTCTCTCTCCAACTTTCTCGTTCACATCATTTTTAAGAGAGTCAAATTTCTCCTTAAGAACATCGATATTTCCATTGGCAATGGCTTCCTCCATAAGGGAAAGATCCTCGCCGAAATAGTCCTTAAATCCATAGGTCATAATGACTTTAATTAAATTGTCAAACTCATCCTTGTATTTTTCAAGGGCTTTGTTGGATAATTTAAAAGCTTCCTTATAGGCTTCTTCTACATATTTAAGAGCCATGTCATAATTCAATTTTTTCAATTCATTCCTCGCCTGGGCAAGTAGCTTTAGAACATTTTTGGTATCTAGCCCAGATTTATTTGCCTGCTCTATGAATATTTTAATCTTAGAGTTCTTATTCTTTATTATTGAGATTATTTTCTCAATCTTCCATAGCTTCTCCCCTATGGCCATGGATTTTTCCATGGATTCGCTGTACTTTCCCTTGAGAAATAGTGATTTTGCTTCATCATAGGCAGATAGAATATCTTTGGGTAGAAGATTCTTCATCATCTTTATCTTTGTCTCTATCTTTTTCAATATTCCATAGGCTGTGCTTTTCTGCATTTCAAATTTCTCGATCTCCCCCATAGCCTTCATAGTGTAAGATAGGGCTTCCTTGTAGTGGCTATCGCTCAGTAAATTTTTAGCCTTTGTAAGCATAGCCTCGGAGGTTGTTATATCACCACCACTTCTCCTTAATCTATCCAGCTCCATCTCTACAGTTTTTATTAGATTTTCAATTTTACCTCTTATATCCTTTTTAACATCAACAACAAGTTTCATAGCAAGAGTTTCTTTTCTTTCAATATCCTCAATCTGATTTACTTCCTCAACCCTTTCCTTGTATTTCTCTACATCTATCCCTAGGGAGGAAGCCAGATTCAATATGGTGTCTATGTTATCGATTATCTTCTTTAGCTTCATCTCCTTATCGTGAATATCCTTTACTTCTGTTTCAAATCTCCTTAGGATATTAAAGGCATCCCTGACCTTTCCCGCGAAGAATACCTCCCTTGCCTTATCAAGGGCAGAAGTATCCACTTCTATTCCAGCTTCCCTAAGATTATTGACCATAGCACCTATGTTACTTATATGCTCATCAAAGATTTCCTCTGCCCTTTTATTCAATTTTTCAAGGGTTTCATATCCCAATCTTTCTATATTCTCATATTCCTTGGATTTCATCTTTTCAAAGAATTCCTTTGTTATCTCCTCGTACTCCTTCTTAAATCCAAAGCTTCTCATAATTCCGCCAATCTCCTCGATTTTTGAACTGATGTCCTTAACTATTTTTTGAATGTCCATCTCAATTGCCCTGTTTAAGCCGTCCTTCACGAGATTTTCAGCATCTTCAAATTCATTCTCCTCTAGTTTCTTTCTAGAATCTTCCAAAATCTTCTCCAATTCCGAGGTGTTTATTCCCTTTTTCTTTAATTTTTCAATACTTCTGGAAAGATTCCCCTGGAGGGCATAAATAAGGTCCCTTCTCTCCCTCAACTCCTTTATCTTGGAAATAACCTCAACGGAATCCTTTACAGCAGCCTCATAGTTCTTATTCTCAAGTTCTTTCTCAATCCTCTTTAAAATTTCTGAAATACCATTTTTATCCAAATCTATTTTAACTCTTGCAGCTGATTGTGCAGCCTCTTGTGCACTTTCAAGTGCCTTGGAGGCCATATTTTTTGATAATCTTTCAATGATTTCCTCACACTGATTAAGATAATTTTCTAGGGTGGCAAGATCCCTATTTTTCAAAGCCTCCTCTGCCCTTTCCAGATATCCCTTTACTTCAACAGTGCTCTCACCCATTCCTTCAAGGAATTTAATACTATTTTCGATTTTTTCCATTCTCCTTCTATACTTTTCCTCCTTCTGGGAGAAGATTATATTTTGGATATCCCCATACTTCTTAATTGCCTCCTTAATCTCCTCCTCCTCAATAAGTCTCTTCAGCTCCTCAATATTTTTCTTTATTTCCTCCCCCTCATAATCTTCAAGCTCTGGCAATTTTTTGTTTAAATAATCATAAACCCTTGCGTATATCCTTTCCTCAATATCGCGCAGCGCAGAGATGGAATCCTTCCAATTCTCATCCTTCATAAGGGTCGTGATATTCTCCATCTCCATTTTCATATCCCTAAAATCTATTTTTATTCCCTCACCCATCTGGATTATCTCATAGAGATCCTGATAAAGGGAGTTGGCAATGTCTCTCAAACTTATCTTTATGAGCCTCTTTAGCTCATCAATCAATTTTTCCGCCTTTTCAGGATCTTCATCTAATACTCCTTGAATCTCCTTAATCTTCTCATCAACACCTTCAAGGATTATTCCCTCATCTGCAAGCTCATCAACCAATCTCTTTATATCGCCAATCTCTACCCTAAGTTGGGAGTAGAGATTCATCTTTCTCTCCATAAGCTGTATGGCTTCATTAACAGTATCGTAGGCTTTTTTATGCTTACCGATCTTTATGAAATTCCTGGCATTTTCAATCATGCTTAAGTAGGGCGTAATATCTATTCCCTTATCCTTTGCCTCCAGAAGCTTCTCCCTGGCTACCTTTATTACCTCAAGCACCTTATGTAGTTTTATCTTTTCAGCCTCCTCCGTTGCCTTCTTTATATTCTCTATCGCTTCACTGAATTTTTCCTTCTGGAAATAATCTTCAGCAGATTTTAGAATCTCCAATGGCTTTTCAATATCCACCCCCATGGCTTTTCCTTCCTTTATGATCATCTCTGAAATATCCCAGAGTTTTTTAAAGAAGAGTTGAAAAACATCTTTCGTGGAGGAATAGTATTCATCGGCCAGTTTAAGGGCATAGGCATAATTACCTGCATTATACATCTCCATAACTTTCTCCCTTTTTTCCGTATCCACAGCCAAATTATAATGGGCAGAGTTTGCAAGATCGATGAGTTCTCGGGCCTTGTTCAACCTTTGGTCGATTAGCTCCTTAAATTTATTCTTGATTTCATCCTCAATTTTCTGGAGAGATTGAAGGGCATCAATCCCCTGCTCCTTCACTTCCCCAACAAGCTTCTCAACCCACTCGAACCCTTCTACTCCCTCCACCATGGAAAGGAGTTGGTTTTTCTTCTCCTCTATAGCTTCCTTCAATATATCAGAGACCCTTGCCTTAACATCCTCCAAAATTTTAAAGCTTGAAACAAAGTTGGAAGATAGTTTATTCTTTGCCTCCTCAATATCAGCCCTTATCTTTGCAGAATCTTCAAGGGTGCCTGTGGAAATGATGGATTCAATCTTCTTTACCTCATCTTCAAAGGTCTTTGATACCTCCTCCATAATCTCTTTTTTTAAGGGTTCAACAATTTGAATGCACGCATCTAGGTCTTTAATCTCATATTTTGCCTGTGCATCATCCCTCCTTTTCTCAAATTGGGAGATATCAATGTAATTTCCAAGTATATTCAGTGCCTTATTTATATCCTCTATTTCCTTCTCACATTTTTGCCTTTTCTCCCTTAACACTTTCGCTCTTTTCTCCAGTTCTTTCTCCAATTTTATTCTGCTGAGATATGGACTTGGCAATTTCAAACCTCCTATACACTTATTTGCATTCCCAATTTAAATTTTTACCTAACATGGTATAGTCTTAACCTTTCCTCTTGAAGCTCAATTCCTTCTTGGGCAAAGGGTACCTTTATTCCAGTAAGCACCACCAATACGCGCATCTTGTCATCAAACTCTGGAGCTATTCTTGCTCCCACTATAATATTTGAATTTTCCTTAAGAAACGAAGATATGGCATCCACAGCCGAATAAACAGAGGATAGAGGAACATTCTCTCCAGCGGTTATATGTATGAGACCCCCCCTAGCTGTGGAATAATCCATATCCATTACAAAGGGCCTGTTCAAGGCATCAACCACTATTTTTCTTGGGTCAGTGGATGGTCCCTCTCCTATCAGTATGGTTGAGAGTTCTCCATGCTCCATAAGAGTCCTAAGATCCGATAAATCAACATTCATTAGGGATGGCTTTGTGATCATATCAATGAAGGACATTATTGTATAGCTCATAAGTTGGTCCATAACCATAAAGGCCTTATCGATAGGTAAATTGGGTACAATTTCCATAAGCTTATCATTTTCAAGAATTATTACTGTGTTTGAGTGCTTCATAATCTTCTTCAACCCCTCCTTAGAGCGTTTGAATCTGGCCCTTTCAACCTTAAATGGCATAGTTAAGATTGTTATTACCAATGCTCCCTCCTTCTTGGCCAGTTCAGAGATTACAGGGGTTGCACCAGTTCCAGTGCCCCCCCCAAGTCCAGTGGCTATGAAAACTATGTCCATATCCTTAAAGAGTGACCTTATTTCTTCGGCTGCCATAATTGCACTCCTCTCACCTATCTCCACCTGCCCACCGGAGCCTAGGCCACGGGTCCCTTTCTTCAGAAGGATCTTTTTATCGGCATCTACAACCTTTAGATGGTTCATATCCGTATTAATTGCCACCGTTGGGACATCCAACCCTAATTTCTTCATCCTTGTAACTGCATTGCAACCAGCCCCCCCTATACCCACAACTAATACATTCACCTTCTCCTCATATATACTTCTATCCACCAACGTATAGGCCGAAGCCCTTCTTATTAATGATTCTATGCTCAATTAGGTTTCACCCTCCGGAAGCTCCTCTTGAATTTTTTTCTCAATACTTTCCTTTGCAAGAAGGGAGATTTGCCTCCTCACATATTCCCTCACAGCGGTTCTTATGGCATCATCCAGATCCACGGCATCCCCTGCCTCTACAAGTTTTACAAGCATGGCGACGGTGCTCTTGGGTAGGTCGACACTTATCTTCTCAATATTTCTAGGGGCAAATTTTTCCGCAAGGAAGTTTTCAATGGCGGTACGCACAACTTCAGATAGATTTTTGAACTCGCCACTCTTTACAAGCTCCTCCATTTTTTCGGCTGCATTGCGTGACAGCCTTATTGTGATTCTGATGGAATCCGACATAATAACAGCCTCTTTTAAGTTTTTGTCTGACATTAAGTATCACTTAACCCGTATATATATTTTTCTCAAAAAGGAAAAAGGTATTTATTGGAAAAATATTAGGCAAGTATGGACACTGCCAACGATCCCAGAATTCTCATGGCTGAAAAATGCATAAAGGATATGGAGAAGTATATTGGAAATCTCCGTGATATCAAGAAAAGTGGATTAATTAAGGAGCTTGAAGCCAAGATCATGGAGATGAAGTATTCCTATGGGGAATTGCAGGATTTAAAAGTGTATTTAGAGGGGATAAAGGCACTCTGTGTGAAAACTTTAAACTTGCTTGGAGAGGATAACTGGGCAAAGAATCTGAAAAGGATGAAATTCAGTGATCTCGCAATATCTCATATTAAATTTTGCTTGAATATTCTTTACAATCTTGATTCAAGATTGAAATTGCCCTCACATCCGGAATACGCAGTGGATATAAGGGTTGGAAAAATTGAGAGTGTTATAAAGCATCCCAAGGCCAATAAATTGAGGATTTGCAATGTTAATGTAGGTAAAGTCATAACGGTGGTGACCAACATAGAGGATGTGAAGGAGGGAGAAAAACTGGCTGTAGCTCTCCTGCCCCCTGCAGAATTTTTTGGGATAGTGAGTGAAGGAATGTTTCTCTCCCATAATTTAAAGGAGGAAAACCCTGGGGAATTTCCGCAATTGGAAGATGAGGAGAAAAATAATGTGAGAAAGGAAGTGCTAGAATACCTAAGATAATCTCTCTATCTCCCTAAATATATTGTTCATCATTTCCACAAAGTACCATGCCACTAGAAGTTGTGCTATCTGTATCCCGTTGACATACTCGCTCCTCTCAATTATGTAATTGTCCAAAAATCCCGTGTACTCTTTAATTTTATTCTCTAAGCTTTCAATTGCCTCCCGGGGTATTAGGCCATCAAAGGATAGCTTGGATACCTTTTTCATATAGTAAAAATCATCTCTGTAGCTCAGTTGCATGGGCTTTCTTGAGGTGTTTATAAGGGATGATATATCCAGGTTCATATCTATGTTGCTTAGGGAAAAATCGAGGGTTTTCATAATTATTTCCACGAAATATGAATTATCAACATTGAATTTTGACTCATCAATCTTAATCACAATATCTGCATATATTTTTTGAAAATCTATGTATCTTTTGTAAAGGGGCTCCCTTCTTTGTATCTCCTTTATCACCTTCTCTTCATCATACCCTCTCTCCCCCACATCCCTTTTTATTTTCCACCTCCATTTTATCCTCTTGGAAGGATCAACATAGATTTTCAAATCAAGGAGATCTCTCAGTTCATCGTATAGGGTATGTAACCCCTCCACGATCACAATCTTCCTTGGTTCAAAAACCTCCTGAGGGCCGAATTTTCCGGTTTTATGATTATAAACTGGCTTGATTACCGCCTTGCCCCTCCTTATGGTCTTTAAATGCTCTGCAGCCAAGGCAAGATTGTTTATGGAGGGATCCAAGGGTAAGTGTCCCGTTTTCATCCTTGTCTCCCTATCCTCTGTATGATAATCATCTAGGGAGAAGAAGGAAACAAGGTCATTTCCCAGTAGATTACTTATACTTCTTGTAAATGTGGATTTGCCGCTTCCCGAATCTCCTGCAACTCCAATAATTAGAGAACCCTCATAATTTTCCAGTCTCCTTCTAAACTCCCCTAGCATAATAGTATTATTACGAAGGTGAATAAAAAGGTATCATTAATTTTAGTGGCCTAGCTATATGTCTTCTGGCTATCACGGGAACTTCATACCACCCCTCATTTATATCCCTCTTTACAATTTTGTATACGGCTGCCTCCTCTGGAGCCCTAGTACCACATTTTCTACACCTATACCCCTTTCCCCTACCTATACTCTCCATCCTATGCCCACATTTTGGGCATATTGGGTTTTCTACCTTCACCCTTATTTCCTCCAATTTGAGTATTCTTATCTTCTCGATATTCACGCTTCTTGGCACATTTCTCACACTTCCATAGACTTCCACCACATCCCCAGGATACAATTTTTCAATGACCTTCCGAAATCCCTTTGTGGGCTCGTAGGCTGCGCAGTCAATTTCTCCTGTTCCATCCCCCAGGGTGAATATCACATGACCTCCCTCGATTTTTCTGGGCCTAGAAATAACCTTACCCCTCAAAATAACGTTTTCAAAATCTCTAATTTGAGAAATTTTTTTCCTTATTAGATGATCATCACTTCCCTGATTGGTGAGAAATATCAGCCAGGATTCATAATTCTCACTTCTCACCATGTCTTTAGCCCTTATAAGGTCCCTAGGATCTATTCCTCTAATCCCGTAGAGAACTGGAGTTTTGGAGTTGGGCTTTATGGCTAGATAGTTATTATGGTAATCGTAATTATCGAAGGTGCTTTCAATTTTTTCATCCATGGCAATCACGCTTTTCTCGTCGATGAACCTCTCCTCCTCCCATCTCTTTTTCGGCAGGTATGTGAGAAGCTCATAGGTATGTTTTCTGGCTCTCCAGGCGATGGCTCCAGAGGCTCCAATTATACCCCTTCCAATCTTATATTTAACATAATGGACATTTAAATTTTGCAGTTCCTTCTCCACATCCTCTATTTTAACAACTCCCCTTACTGCCCTCCAGTAAAATTTCTCAGGTAATTTTTTAGGGGCAAATATGATTCCCGGGTTAGTTGTAGGATCTTCCAAAATAAAGTAAGACTCCAATTTTTTCAAAAGAATTTGATAATCCACATCTACCTCCTTCCCCCTGGAATAGGCGAATATTTTTTTTCCTTTAATCTCCCCTACGGGAAATTTTTTCCCATAACCCTTACCAATTCTTAGGGAAATTGCCCCATTCCCCCTTGTTTTCCAAGGTATATTGGGATTTAATCTGACCAATCTCGGATATCCTATTAAATCCAAACCCTCCTCTAGGGCATTTTCTATTATTACGGTGGTAAGATATGTGGTACACATACCCTCGCGTGAATCCGTATCGTCTACTCCAATATACACAATGGAAAATCTGGCCATAATATTTGGATTTATCGCATTCAAAAAGTTTTAAATATGAGGAGCCATTAAACCAATCCTGGTGGGTTTTATGGAGTATACAAGATTTGAGAAAGCCCGTATAATCGGTGCCCGAGCCTTACAAATATCAATGGGTGCACCAATCCTAATCCACTTGCCTGAAGATATAGTGGATCCCCTTGATATCGCCATGTATGAATTTGAAAAGGGAGTAATCCCCATAACCGTTAAAAGGGCTAAATAAGGAAATCCTCACCATTTTTTGGAAGAGTTACTTCAAATCCCTTATCTTTGAGGTCCTTTGCCAGGGCCTCCCTGTTATCTCCGTGCATTAAAATTATCTTTTCTGGAGAACATTTTTCGGCAAATTCAAGAAGCTCCGAATGGCCCGCATGGGCTGAAAAATCAAAGAAGTCAATCTCCATATCTATTTTCTCCTTTATACCATAGAGCTCCAATATTCCCTCGTCCATTAGAAGTCTTCCATTTGTTCCCTCCACCTGATATCCTGTTAGGAGAATTCCGCTCTTCCTATCGTTCTTGAGATGGTTTATGTAATGAAGCACAGGCCCCCCTTCCAGCATTCCACCGGTGGCTACAATAACCTCTCCCTTGAGGGCCCTTCTTCTATCGCTCCTTCTCCTTACAATTTTCATTTTATTCCTTGCCTTTTTCAATTTCTTTCCCGATTTGAGATACTGGGGGTACTGAAGGAAGAGATTCGTTACAAATCTCCCCATACCGTCTATCCATACATCAAAATCGGTCTTGGCAAGAATGAGCATGATTTCTTGAGTCCTTCCTACTGCAAATACGGGAACTATGGCCTTTCCACCCCTATCCACAATCTCCTCTATCTTTTTTACAAATTTTCTCTCCACCTCATCCCTGGGTGGATGTTCCCTGCCGGCATAGGTGCTTTCCATAATAAGCACATCCGTTTTTACAGGTTTTGTGCCCCAAACTAAATTTGTGTTTACCGTTTGTATATCACCGGTGAACAATATGCTTCTATCGTCCCTAATCTCGTACATGGCACTACCTGGGATGTGTCCGGCGCTATGGGGAACTATATCCAAGGAGCCAAGCTCAACAGGTTTGCCATACTCCACGGGTATAAGATTTTCCAAAGAATTTTCAACCTCGTCCTTGGTGTATGGAATTGGAAAACCCTCGAGATTGGCTACCTTTATTGTATCGTTTAGCATGAGGGGAAGCACGGCTATCGTCGGCTCAGTTGCATATATGTTTGCCTCATACTCCATGGCTATCCTTGGTATCATCCCAGAGTGGTCAAGATGAACATGGGTGAGAAATAAAGAATCCACAGGGGGTGATGGTAGGGGATATGCAGGAGGTTTTGAGGGAGTGAGGCCATAATCGAACAATAAACGCAACTCACCAATCTCCATATGCAATCCTAGGCTTCCTACCTCTTCCGCACCACCAAGAAATCGTGCTCTAATCATATCTACCATTCCTGCCCTTATATGCTATGTTATTTAAATCTTCTTATCCAGTCCCTTGCATAATCTTATGAAATGCTTTACCCCTTCAATGGGTCCCTTTGCCAATAAAATATCTCCCGGCATAATCTTTGTATTTTCTGTTGGTCCAAAAATCCATGCATTTCCCCTCTTTATTGCTATGATCCACATCCCCGTCTCACTTGCAAGGTTTACCTCCCCAAGGGTTTTATTTGCCAAAACACTCCCCTCTTTAACCTTTGCCCTTGTTATTGTTATGTCACTTTCCTTTATGCTCTCCCTTATTATGGGATGTGGCTCAATGTTCCTGAGAACAACATCGGCAATTTGTACAGCGGAATCTGAGATGGCCTCAATGCTTGTGGCAAGTCTTATTAGAATCAAGGCTCCATAGGGATTCCCCTCATCTATGGCCTGTTTTATGGCCTCCTCCTGTAATTGGTAATACCTCTCATCTATCTTTTCCTCCAGATACTTAACTTCCTCTGCAATTTCCCTGTTATTGAAAATTAATGCAGAATAGGCAAGATCCACCATAAGCTCCGATATGTTCTTCATCTCTATAAGCATCTCACCTAGTCCCAACTCTCCTCCCCCCTTGCAACCCTATCCAGGAATTCATAACCATCTTCCGTTCCACGGATTATCAAGAGATCATCCGCCTTTATACGCACATTGTCCTCAGGATCGTAGATCCAGTTGCGTCCTCGCTTTATGGCTATTATCCTCACCCCACTCTCCGCCTCAATATTCAGTTCTTCCAGTGTTCTATTCACTATGCTTGAATTTGGATAAACCCTGACTACGTGGATCTTCTCATCGGCCTTCATAAATAGGCTTGGGAGAAAAGGTCTTGTGCTTATGTCCATGTCGAGGAGGTAAGCTATATCGGCAGCTGCATTTGCAAGATTTTTGGCAGAATCCGCCACCTGCAATATTCCCGCCAACTGCTCCGCCTCATCGGGGGTATTGGCTGCCAGCATTGTAAGGATTCTAATTTTGTATGTCAATTCCTCGATTTCACTCTCAAGCTTTTCCACTTCCTTGGCCATATCTTCACTATCTAAAATAACCGCCGAATATGCCAAATCAACTATAAGTTCCGATTTCTCCTTGATCTCCACTAAGAGGTCCTTAACGTTTTCCATTGTTACCTCATACAAAATTTAAAGATATAATGTTTTCGCATCATTCCTGCCTCAAATAATAGTTCTCTCCACCCCTAATCTCAATGTTCCATCCATACAACAAAGCCTCAACAATTTTCTTTCTCCCACTTTTCAACTCATTCCACAGGGTCTTGCGAGATATTCCCATCTTGGCTGCAGCCTCTTCCTGGGTCAATCCTTCAACATCCACAAGCCTTAGGGCCTCCAATTCTGAATATGTGAGTATGATACTTTTTGTATAGGGTATGCCCATTGGGGCATAACTGCTAACAGGTGGAACATAGGATATCCACCTGGGACCTCGTCTTCTTCCCCGCCCTCTGCCATATCCTCTCATTATTTACACAAATGCGATATAATATTTATGCTTTTTTCAGAAATATTATGCTCAGGCTTTTGATTTAGGAGTAAAAATTTATATGTAGGAAGTTTATGTGCCCTAAAATCCCAGAGGGTGGTAAAATGATGGAATACCTGGGTATTGCAATTGGACTGTTATCGCTATTCGTTGCATTGCTCTTTGCACTCTATGTCAAGAGGCAGGATGAGGGAAGCGGCAGAATGGTGGAGATATCCAATTACATAAGAAGGGGTGCAATGACATTCCTAAACAGGGAATATAGATATCTTGTGGTTTATATAATCATTGTCTCCATCTTTCTCTACATATTGAGCTTGATAAGCGATGGGGTAAGCCGGTACACCTTTGTGGCCTTTATAGTGGGAGCCATATTCTCGGCCCTATCTGGAAATATTGGAATGCGTATTGCCACCCTTGCCAATGTTCGTACAGCCAAGGCTGTGGAGAGGGATATGCACTCAGGATTGAAAATAGCCTTCTCTTCCGGGGCAGTTATGGGACTAACCGTTGTTGGTTTAGGGCTATTCGGCGTGAGCCTTATGTACCTCATATTCTCCCCCTATGATCCCAATGCCCTTGCAAATATTCTCTTCGGCTTTGGTTTTGGGGCCAGTAGCATAGCCCTCTTCGCTAGGGTTGGTGGCGGCATATACACCAAGGCAGCCGATGTAGGTGCGGATCTTGTGGGTAAAGTAGAAGCGGGAATACCTGAGGATGATCCTCGCAATCCTGCAGTGATAGCGGATAATGTTGGGGATAATGTAGGTGATGTTGCAGGTATGGGTGCAGATTTATTCGAAAGCTATGTGGATTCAATAATAGCTGCCATAGCCATAGGCATATTGTTCTCCGCCCTCAATAGCACCCTTGTATATCTACCCCTCCTCATAGCTGCTATAGGTATAGTATCCTCCATAGTTGGAATTGGTGTGGTTGTTTTGATGAGAAATAAGGATCCTTCATCCGCCATGAATATGGGAGTCATAACTGCTTCCATAGTTATGGTTATCTTATCCCTTATAGTGATGATGTGGAACTCCTCCTATGAGTTCACATCCCTCAATAGAACGATTCCATGGTATTACATGTTCACAGCCCTTTTGTCTGGTCTTGTGGCAGGAATAATAATTGGGTTTGCCACCGAATATTACACATCTGATAAGTATAATCCTACCAAGAATATTGCTAGGGCAAGTACCACAGGGGCCGCCACAAATATTATAACGGGTATGTCCATAGGAATGCTTAGCACCGTTATTCCCGTTCTCTCAATCTCAGTTGCAATAATAGTTTCATACATTTTAGCAGACCTATATGGTATAGCAATAGCCGCTGTGGGTATGCTAAGCACCCTTGGAATGACCCTAAGTATGGATACCTATGGACCCGTGGCCGATAATGCTGCAGGTATTGCTGAGATGGCAAACCTTGGAGAAGAGGTGAGAAGGAGAGCGGAGGAGCTTGATGCTGTTGGAAACACAACTGCTGCCATAGGTAAGGGATTTGCCATAGGTTCTGCTGCATTAACCGCCCTAGCTTTATTTGCCACATATAACCAAACAATAATTGATATGGGTGGCAATATAATTATGAATCTTGCAAATCCATCGGTAACTGTTGGATTGTTCATAGGTGCCCTTATGCCCTTCCTATTCAGTGCTTTAGCGTTGCTTGCAGTTGGTGTAGCTGCTGAGGATATGGTCAATGAAGTTCGCAGGCAGTTCAGGGAGATTAAGGGTATAATGGAGGGTAAGGCCACACCAGAGTACGAGAAGTGCATAGACATATCAACAAGGGCTGCCATAAAGAAGATGGTAATTCCTACGGTTTTAGCAATAATAGTTCCCATAATTGTAGGCGTTATACCTGGACTTGGTCCTGAAGCAGTTGGGGGCCTTCTTGCTGGATCCATAGCTTCTGGATTTCTCCTTGCAATATACATGGCCAATGCTGGTGGTGCATGGGATAATGCTAAAAAGTACATAGAAAAGGGACATCTTGGAGGGAAGGGAAGTGACGCACATAAGGCAGCGGTTGTTGGCGATACCGTTGGCGATCCCCTAAAGGATACTGCAGGGCCATCTCTAAATATTCTTATAAAACTGATGAGCATAGTCTCTTTACTCCTTGCACCAATATTCCTGCTTCTATGATAACTTTTTATATCTCCTTTTATTTATTGTAGTGGATGCGAAGGTTTCTGGCCATAATGTTTATGATAATCGTCCTCTTGCCAATCGCCACAGCCCAGATAATCCCCGCAACCGAGAAAGTGGAGATGCATAGGGCTGAGGAAATCAATATTGGTTTTTCAATTCTCAATCCTTCAAACACAACTCTATTTTTCACAATTAATGTTCCCCAAAGGGAGGGTTGGCAAATAAATGTAACACCCTCCAGTGGGATAATAGGACCTGAGGAATCCCGATATGTGAATATAAGGATAAATGCTCCAGATGCCTATGGCAATGCTCAATTCGATCTTAAATTCATGGTGACTACCTATACCCCAAATGGATTAACATCAACATATACATACATTCTTCATATAACGTTCCTATCACCCAGTAAATTTCTCTTCTTTTTTGAAATTCCCTGGCCAGAGAGCTGGGGATATTGGGGTAATTTTCTCAATGAGATACTTACTTGGAGTATAGTAACTGTGATTCTCTATCTCTTGTTCCCTCTCTTTAAGAGGATGGTGAGTATCACAAAGACGGAAATAGATGACATACTTTTGGATATATTCCACAAGCCTGTTGTTATATGGGTAATTACCTATGGAGTTATGAGTGCCTTTTTAACCCTCCCATTTCTATCCGATTATTACACAATCATTTTCCAGATATACAACATAATCGTGATCCTCATCGTAACTTGGATCGTCTATAGGATTTTCAGAGAAATAGTTATCCGCTATCTCTTTCATCTCTCCAAGGGAAAGAAGGGAGACCTTGAAAATGTCCTCATCCCCATCCTGGAAAAATTGGGAATAGTCACCATAGGATTCATAGGATTTGCAATGATTCTTCAGGTTCTTGGAGTAAATATTAGTCTCCTTCTTGCAAGTATGGGTATAGTAGGTATCATCCTGGGTTTTGCAGCCCAGGAAACCCTGGGAAATTTCTTCTCAGGCATACATATCTTGGCTGATAAGGCATTTAGAATAGGGGATATAATAATGCTCGAGAACGATGAGGGTGTTTATAAGGTTATGGATGTGGGGGTAAGGAGCACAAGATTATACGAGTTGTTTACCAACACCGTTGTTTTTGTTCCCAACAGCAAACTTGCATCCCAGAACATAATAAATTTCAACAGACCGGATAGCAGGATGAAGATAAGGGTTGATGTGAGCGTTTCCTATGGTAGTGATGTGAAGAAGGTAATAGATACCCTCAAAGATATTGCCTACTCCCACCCCCACATTTTGAAGGGTGGAGAATATGAACCTGTTGTTATTTTCAGGGAATTTGGAAATTCAAGCCTGAATTTTTCCCTCTATGTTTGGGTTGAGGACATAATGGAGCAATGGAATGTGGGCAGCCAATTAAGGGAGGAGATAGTTAATAGATTCAGGAAGGAAGGTATCGAGATACCATATCCACAGGTGGATGTACACATAAAGCCCGTAAAATCAGCTAGATGAGATCCCTCTTTATATCCTCTTCCAAGAATTCTATCTCGTTCTTCCCTATTTTTCCTTCCTTCAAGGAGGGATAAACGATGAGCAATTTTTTGAGGAGGCTCTTCATCCTCGCCCTAGTGGTCTGTGGGATTTTCCCTGTATAAACAAGAGCGAGTTTCAAATCCTCCTCCTTCTCAATGGCCACATTCATCTTCTTCCAGTGAAAATCCTGTGATCTCTTCAAGATTTCATTTTTTATCTTCTCCCTCTCCCTTTCCCCCAAGGGTTTGAGGGAAACTATGGCAATGAGATTTCCTTTTCTATGCACCAAGAATATATGGTGAATTTTAAATTTCGGACTCCTCTCTTGAAGGAGAGATAGAACAAGTTTTGTGTATTTGGCCTTCACCCATGATAAATAGATCAACCATAGGGCGTAAATGGTTATATACAATGGTAGAATTGGCGTTACGGTCCTTACGACTTCATTGGCGTGTCCCACATATTGGGAAAGATATGCGATAACTCCCCAGCTTGAAAAAAGAATTAGAAGAGATAAGTATAAGGCAAGGGCTCCCTTGCTTATTCTTTTCCAGGAGGAAATTAAATTGAATACCTCCTTTAGAGATCTTGTCTTGGAGAGGATTATGGCGTTGAGAATTTTATCTTCAGCTATGAAGAGTGCCCAGAAAAGAAGAACATAGGTTAGGGTAGTTATCCACTGGCCATAGTATATGAAATTAGATATGACTGCCAGTAAAAGTGCCAGCTCTACCACATAGATATAGAAGAAGTCCTCCTTTATCTCCTCGATGGTGGCCACAAAAAAACATTTGATGGTGTGTATAAATACTAATCGCTCTAAATCCCTATTATGATAATCAATTTGGAATCAATAAGAATTAAATAAATCCTGTGCATTTTCAACTATGCTTGTCATTTTGCTTGTTGGAATGCCGGGAGCAGGCAAGGAGGAATTTGTTAAGATCGCCAGGGAAATGGGTTACGAGGTAGTCAGGATGGGGGATGTTGTAAGGGAGTATGTTAAATCCTTGGGTTATGAGTTATCAGATTCAATTGTGGGAAATATTGCCAATGAAGAAAGAAAAAAACATGGAATTGATATATGGGCTAAGAGGACGGTGGAGCGTATAAGGGGTAGAGGAGGTAAGGTGCTAATAGATGGGGTGAGATGTCTGGAAGAAGTCGATGTATTTAAAAATGAATTGGGAGAAGGGGTTAAGCTGGTGGGTATATTTGCACCCCGCAGGGTTAGGTATGAGAGGATAGTGGGGAGGGGAAGGGAGGATGATATAAAAACATGGGATGAATTTGTTGCTAGGGAAATGCGCGAACTAAAGTGGGGTTTGGGGAATGTATTTGCCTTGGCAGATTATATGCTTTTAAACACCTCCAGCTTGGAGGATTTTCATAAGAACGTCAGGGATTTTCTCCTTGCTCTTGAGAAAGAAGATACGCTCCCGGGGAAAAATCTTCATTAATCCATTCTCACAGATTGCTGTTTTTATTACGCTCTTTGGTGGGGCAATAAAGGGCAGCTCTCCCCATATATATTTAACTTCTCCTTCATCAAGCATTTTGCAATCCTCAAAATCAATAGTTTGAGAATCATCCATGGCATATATCTCACCATTCTTGAGCAGATACCATTTATCCACATACGCATAATGTTCCTCGTATCTCCCATACCTAATGTACCCTGGAGACTCCACCTTTGAGAAGTAGTACCATCCCCCATCCTTGGGAACACGGAAAAATTTTTTCTTTTCGGAATTTACGATTAATAGGGATCCGCAATATGGACAGGTAAGCATACGTGCATAACTTCTATCTCCAAGCTCTGCATAGCACGTTGGACATTGCCATTCCAGCCTCATACTCCCACCTTCATTATCTCTTCTGTCAGTCTTATGGCACGAACATGCTCTTTGACATCATGTACCCTGAGTATAGAGGCACCGTTTAGGACTGCGAGAACATCACTTGCCAGGGTAGCCTCTAATCTTTCCTCAACAGGGAGATTTAGGATTTTTCCAATGTAGCTCTTTCGAGATGCTCCCACCAATAGGGGGAAGCCAAGGGATTTAAAATTATCGAGATATTTCAGTATGCGAAGGTTATCTCCCACCCTTTTTCCAAACCCTATTCCCGGGTCAATTATGATTTTATCCTCATCGATTCCCTTTTTTAAGGCGAAATCTACGCGTTTCCTAAGAAATTTTGCAATCTCGCCTATTGTATCCTCATAGTGTGGATTCATCTGCATATTTCTAGGTTCACCCTTCATATGCATTATAATCACAGCGGCATCATATTCCTTGATAACTTCTGCCATTCCCTCCTTGCGAAGTCCAAATATATCGTTTACAATGCTTGCACCATGCTTCAAAGCTTCCTCTGCAACCATTGGCTTATAGGTATCCACGGAGATGGGGATTTTCAAATCATCAAGCTCCTTTAAAACTGGAATGATGCGTCTCAGTTCCTCCTTCTGGGTAATTGGGGAGGAAAAGGGCCTTGAGGATTCACCCCCTATATCTATTATATCTGCCCCCTCCTTCTCCATCTCCCTTGCCCTATCAACGGCCCTATCCACATCCAGGTATTTTCCACCGTCTGAAAAGGAATCTGGTGTGACATTCAAAATACCCATAATTTTTACAGGAGGGAGCTCAATATTGAAATCCCTCGCCCTTATTTTGAACTCATCTTTTCTGTATTTCCTTATGGCCTCCTCTATTTCCTCCGCCATATCCTTTCCCTTGAAGGGCTGTAATTTCATTTTACCAATCAAGATTTCAAAT
>CAYXLB010000011.1:0-19812 GCA_964465785.1 uncultured Thermoplasmata archaeon | reverse complement strand
GAACCATATTGCAGGGAGGGAGAGTTTGAGATTCTCAAGAGGGAAGGAGATAGGATTCTTCTTAACGATACTATTCTCTATCCTGGGGGTGGTGGTCAGCCTGAGGATTATGGTATGGTCATATGTGAAAATGGAAAATTTCCCATTATACATTTGGGGGATCTATGGCATAAAGTTGATGGACATTGCCAAGGAAAGAAAGTCAGGATAATTCTTGACTGGGAAAGAAGGTACCTTCTGATGCGTTCCCATACAGCGGAGCATACATTTTTCCGTATATTGGAGAATAGGGGGGCAAGGATGGGAAAAATATCCTTGGGAAAGATATCCAGTATAATTTTTGATGGAGATATCGGTATAGAGGACATTCTTGAGGCAGAAGGGCAGACAAGGAAGCTCATAGAAGAAGGCAGAAAAGTGAGAAGTTTTTGGATAGGAAAAAATGAGGTGAAGAATTATCCACAACTACGAATAAAACTTCATAGAATAAGGGAAGAATCCGTGAGAGTTGTAGAGATTGAAGGTCATGACCTATCGGCCTGCAAGGGTATACATGTGGGAAATCTCCGTGAAATAGGGGATTTTGCCATAGTTTCTGTAAGAATGGGTAGAAGAAAAGAGGTGAAATTTGTGATTGGAGATAAAGCAAGGGAGTATCATTACAAAGCCTCTCGGGAAATTAGGAGGATCATCTGGTCTAGAAATCTAGATTTGGAGAGAATTGAGAATTATATCAAAAATATGGAAAACGAAAATAAAAAGATGCTTGAATCCCTCAGAGAAATGAGCAAGAGTGCCCAATTTAATATGTGCCTCTGTGGGAATGTGGAGGTATATACCCTATATCTCCCCTATGGAGACTATAAAATTCTTCAGAGGAGAGCCATGGAGATTGCAAATCATAGGAATGCTATTGTTCTCTATGGATTGGGTGAAAACATAGTTTGCATTGCTTTCAACCCAGCCTATTCCTGGGCAAGGGAAGAGTATTTGAATTTATTGAAGAAAATGGGAGGTCGCGGTGGAGGTAAGGGAAATTTCGTGAGTGGTAGCGTGGAAAATTCCCAGGAATTCATACCCTCCCTGAAAAATATTATATGTGAAAAGGCAATACATTTGCATGGTGATGAAAATGGATCTAATTGATGAGATTAAAGAGTTTGTAATGCTTCCAGGAGTAAGTGGCTTCGAAGGCCCTATACGAAGGTACTTACTTGAGAAATTAAAGGATTTGAACCCGCAGGTTGATAACGTGGGCAATGTATTTGTTACCCTTGGCCAAGGAGACAAACACATAGCAATAATGGCGCACATGGATGAAATAGGTTTTGTTACAACCCATATTGAGAAAGATGGGTATGTGCGTTTCTCTCCTGTTGGAGGTGTGGATGATAGGATGCTCTATGGAAGAGTGGTGGAAATATTTACAGATATGGGTATTGTTTATGGGGTCATAGGTCTTATACCTCCCCATCTAAGCACTGCAGAGGATAGGAAGAAGAGTCCTACCTGGAAGGAATTGGCCATAGATATTGGGGCCAAGAGTTATGAGGAGGCAATATCCCTTGGGGTCAGACCTGTACAGCCTGGCAGGTGGAAGAAGGACTTTGTGAGGATGGGTGATTACATAGTAACAAGGGGAATAGATGACCGTGTTGGGTGTGCAATTCTATTTGAGGTTTTGCAGAGGATCAAGGATAAGAAGATAAATAAAAAAATAACATTTATCTGGACTGTACAGGAGGAAACGGGGTTGCGTGGTGCAAGTGCAGTAACCACAAGAAACGAATTTGATGAGGTCTATGCCATAGATACAATGACAACCGGTATGATGCCCGGTGTGCCATTCCATTTGAGTCCTGTTAAAATAGGGGAAGGCCCAGCCATAAGATTTGTGGATAGAAGAGGGGTAGCTTCAGAATTTTTAAGAGAGAAGGTTATGAAGATAGCGAAAGATAATGGTATTCCTATTCAGATTGCTATTACCGGTGGCTCCACAGATGCTGCAGTGGCCTTCAATCATGGTTTAAGAGCATTACCTATATGCATACCTGTAAAATATACCCATAGTCCTGTGGAGATGAGTCACACTGCAGATATAAAGAACGCAATAGAATTGATGATGAAAATAATAGAGAGTTAGAGAGCTTCCCTAATAACTGCAGCAAGTCTCTTTACTCCCTCTTTTATCTTTTCATTGCTGGGATATGTAAAGTTCAGTCTCATAGTGTTCTTATGATCCCTCTTGGGATAGAAGGCAGAGCCAACTACGTATGCAACCTTATGCTCTATTGCCTTGGGAAAGAGTTTTTCTGTATCAATATGCTCCGGCAGGGTTACCCAAAGGAACATGCCTCCATCGGGCCTGGTCCAATCGACGCCCTCTGGGAAATAATCCTCAAGGGAATCAAGCATAGTATCCCTCTTTTCTTTGTATAGTTTTATAATCTTTGGTATCTGCTTGTCCAGGTATCCCCTTCTAACATACTCCTGGGCTATGTGCTGAGATAGTGTATTTGTGCATAGGTCAATTCCCTGCTTTGCAAGAACAGCCTTTTGTATTATGTCTTCATGGGCGATCATAAAGGCTATTCTTATTCCGGGGGAGAGTATTTTTGAAAAGGTTCCCAGGTATACAACCCTATGATTCTTATCCAGGGCTTTTATCCTTGGCATCTCTGTACCAGAATATCTTAGTTCCTCATATGGACCGTCCTCAAGTACAAGGGTATCATATTCCTCAGCCAGCTCCAATAGATGCTTTCTCCTCTCCAGGTTCATTGTGACTCCAGCCGGATTCTGGAAGGTGGGAATCGTGTAAATCATCTTTGGCTTTTTTCCCTCTTTTTTTAATTCCTTTAGCTTTGCCTCCAATAGATGGGTATTCATTCCTTCCTTATCCATCTCAATCTCTACAAATGTGGGGAAATAGGACTGGAAGGCGGTTAGAACACCAACATAGGTTGGAGCTTCAACAATAACAATATCACCTTTATCGATAAATATCTTGGCCATGAGATACAACCCTTGCTGGGAACCGGCCAAAATCAAAACATTATCTCTACTTATATTTGAGAATCCAAACTTATGGGTGGCTCTTTCCACTATAACATCTCGGAATGAATTAACACCTTCCGTGGAACCATATTGAAGTACCTTTGGTCCTTCTTTCTCCATAAGGTCATCTACGATTTCCCTTATTACCTCCACGGGGAAAGCCTCTGGATTTGGCAATCCACCTGCCAAGGATATTATTTCTGGATTTTGGACAACCTTTAAAAGCTCCCTTATCTCCGAGGCTTTAATGCTCTTGGCTATTTCCGAGAAGTCTTCATCGAACATATCATCACCGTGGGAGAATGGCAATAAGTGATATTAAATTTGTGTAAGGAAAAATTTAAATCGTTTAGGTGTATTCTTTATCATGCAGCAAGATATTTTGAAGGTGGTGAAGGAGAAGGGAGTGAAGTACATACACCTCCAATTTATGGATATTCTAGGGCAAGTGAAGAGTGTTATGATTCCACATATAATGCTTGAGAAGGCCTTGAATGAGGGAATAATATTTGATGGCTCCAGTATAGCTGGATACGCAACCATTGATGAAAGTGACATGCGAGCAGTTCCAGATCCAAGCACTTTTCAGATAATGCCCGATGACCCAAGAACGGCAACGATAATATGTGATACATATATGCCAAATGGAAAGAGATTTGAAGGAGATCCAAGATTTGTTCTTCAAAGGATGTTGGAAAAGGCGGAGAGGAAGGGATTTAAATTTGTTACAGGCCCTGAATTTGAGTTCTTCCTATTCAAGATGGAGGATGGGAAGCCAACATTGCAGCCCAACGACTATGGTGGGTATTTTGATTTTGGACCCGTAGACCAGGGCGAGGAGGTCAGAAAGGAGATAATAGGCATATTTGCAGATATGAAATATATGCCTGAAGCCGCGCATCATGAAGTTGCCCCGGGACAGCATGAGATAGATCTCCGTTATGGATATGCATTAACCATTGCAGATAGGATTTTGACCCTCAAGGCTATGATTAAGAGGGTGGCATTGAAATATGGACTGTATGCCACTTTTATGCCAAAACCGATATTTGGAATAAATGGCACGGGTATGCATGTGCATCAAAGCTTGCTAACTTTGGATTGTGAGGGCAATACTTTCTATGATCCCAATGGGAGATGGGAACTTAGCGATATTGCGCTCCATTATATAGGTGGAATTTTGAAGCATGCCGATGAAACCACGGCTATTTTGAATTCTTGGGTAAATTCATACAAGCGCCTTGTACCAGGATACGAGGCTCCCGTATACATATCTTGGGCAAATCTAAATAGAAGTGCCCTTATACGGGTGCCGGCTGGAAGGGGTATGAAGACAAGAATAGAATTGAGAAATCCAGACCCTGCAGGAAACCCATATTTGCAGTTTGCAGTTATGCTTGCTGCAGGATTGGATGGAATAGATAAAAAGATTGAGCCCCCTGAGCCTGTGGAGCATAATATATACGCCATGACCCCAGAAGAGAGGAGAAAAATTGGGATAAAATCACTTCCCGAGAGCTTGGGGGAAGCATTGCATCATTTAAGCAGAAGCGAATTTATGAAGGAGGTTCTTGGGGAGCATGTATTCAATCATTTTCTCTATGTGAAGCGCAGAGAATGGGAAGAGTACAGGGCCCAGGTAACCCAGTGGGAAATTGAGAAGCTTTTGCCAATTCTTTAAACAAGTTTATTATTCCCATTTCCCATTAAGGTGCGATGGATGAAGAGAAAATAGAGGAAATACTCGATACGTATTACCGAAGGGATATGCACTATGAGGATGGAAAAATCATAGGCTCTATGTACACAAAGCCTCCAGAGGTGGTGCTAAAAGCTTTTTTCAAATTCTATCAGGCAAATTTAGGCAATCCAGGTCTATACCCAGGTACTGTGGATATGGAAAGGGAAGTTGTAAATTTTCTTCTGAAATTAACCTCTGGTTCAGAGGATTTTTATGGCCATATAGTAAGTGGAGGTACTGAAGCAAATATAATTGCTCTTTGGGCTGCTCGGGAGATGGGATATAAAAGAGTTCTTGCAACAGAGGACGCGCATTTTTCTATTAGAAAAGCAGCGAATCTCCTTAGGTTACCTCTACAGAAAATAGAAATGAAGGATGGGAGAATGGATGTCTATTCCTTAGAATCAGAGGTGAGGGATGGGGATATAGTGGTTGCTACTGCAGGTACCACGCCTTTAGGTTTCATCGATCCCATAGAGGAGATAGGCAAGATTTGCCATACCCATAACTGTTTCCTGCATGTGGATGCGGCCTTTGGGGGATATGTCATTCCCTTCCTCAGGGAACTGGGATATACCAAGAAAAGATTTGGGTTTGATATTTCTGCTGTGAAAACAATAACAATCGATCCCCACAAGATGGGTATGGCTCCCTATCCTGCGGGGGGCATAGTTGTCCGGGAGGATATATTTAAGAAGATATCCATTTATGCGCCCTACCTGATGGATGAGAAAAATGATACCCTCTTGGGTACCAGACAGAGCGGAAGTGTTGCCGCTGCCTATGCTGCCCATCTATATTTTGGTTGGAAGGGCTACAGAGAAATTGTGAGAAAATGCATGGAGAACACGGAATATATGGAAAGGAGAGTCCAGGAAGAGGATTTGGATATTCTCTATCCCCCAGAGATGAACATTCTAAATATAAAGGTTAGATCTCCTGGAAAGGTAAAGAAAATTCTGAGAGAAAAAGGATGGGGAATCTCAATAAACCCCTCATATTCCTCCATAAGAATAGTCCTTATGCCCCACGTTGAGAAAAATGTTATAGAAGCCTTTCTGGAGGAGCTTAAAAATATAGAAAAGGGTTATGGGTTATAATGGTGGCCATACTTGGCCCACCAAGCATCTATCTGTTCCTGTATTTTCTTAACGTACTCTGGGTTCTTGAGAAGGTGTCTGAACCTCCCCTGGGTTTTAAGGTATTCCTCTATGGGCTTGAACTTCTTGGGTTTGTAGGTTATTCGCATATTCTCAAGATCACCATCTACAACTTCCCACAGTGGGAACAATCCAGTTTCTGTAGCCAGTTTCATAATTTCAACGGTCTTGCTGGGATCATGCCTCCATCCGGTAGTGCATGATGATATCACATGCAGGAATTTTGCACCTTCGTAGCTCAGGGCCTTTTGAACCTTCTTTTTGAAATCCTGGAAGAATGCAGGATTTGCTGTTGCTACATATTTTGCGTTGTGTGCTGCAATTATTCTTGCAACCGGTTTTTTAGGCTCTAATTTTCCTATCGGGTTTGCATTACCAACCTTACTCGTTGTGGTCCAAGCCCCCCAAGGTGTAGCTCCAGAGCGCTGAATTCCTGTGTTCATATATGCTTCGTTATCGTATAGCACATATAGAACATTATGACCACGTTCAACCATACCGCTAAGGGCTTGGAATCCAATATCTGCAGTACCCCCATCTCCACCAAAGGCAATTATGTTTAATTTCTCTCCCTTGGCCTTGGCTGCTGCCTCTATTCCACTGGCTGCCGCTGCAGCGTTCTCAAAGGCAACATGCAGCCATGGGACACGCCAAGATGTGCGGGGATAGGCAGTAGTTGCAACCTCCAAACATCCAGTAGCATTAACCACTATGGTATTTGGCCCTGCCAGCTTGAGTATCCAGCGTACTATTATGGGTGCTGCACAGCCTGCGCACATACCATGGCCAGGTGCAAAGAATTCTTCCTTTTCATAATTCATAGTAATCCCTCCGCCTTAAGCACGGCTTCCTTATTTACATCTATCCAATTCACCTCATCCACCTTCTCGCCCTTGGCTGCCTTCTCTGCAATCTCAACAACCTTGCCCAAGGTATTGAATGTTATGTCCCTTCCACCGAGGCCAACGATGAAGTCAATTATCCTTGGCTTATTGCTCTCGTTGGCAAATGTAGCAGCGAGTTCTGCATAAACTGCTCCACCGAATCCAAAGGATATATTGCGCTCCACCACTGCCACAACGGGCACATCCTTAAGAAGAGCCCTGAGTTCCTCCTTGGGGAATGGTCTGAAAACAGTGAGTTTAAGCAGTCCAACCTTCTTTCCCTCGGCCCTAAGTTTTCTAACGAATTCCCTGGTTGTGGAAGTCATAGAGCCCATAGTTATGAGAACTATCTCTGCATCCTCCATGAATTCAGGATAGACCTTCTTGTACTTCCTTCCAAACCTCTCTTCAAACTCTTGGAATACCTCATCTATTACCTTCTTTGCCCTTTCCATGGCTATCCACTGTCCATATTTGAACTCCATGTAATGCTCTGGAAATCCAAATGAGCCTAGGGTAGCAGGCTTTTCAGGGTCTAGGGTTACATAATGGGGTACGAACTCGCCTAGGAAATCATCTACCTCCTTCTGCTCTGGGAGCTCAACGGGCTCCACCGTATGGGTTAGAACGAAGGCATCGATACCCACCATGGCTGGAAGGAGTATGCGTTCATCCTCCGCTATCTTGTAGGCCATTATACCCAAATCAAGTCCTTCCTGATTACTCTCGGCATAGAACTGCATCCATCCTGTATCACGCTGGGCCATCATATCCTGATGATCACACCATATGTTTATTGGCGCACTTAAGGCGCGATTTCCTATGCCCATCACTATGGGTAGACGCATTCCGCTGGCAATAAATAGGACCTCATGCATTAGGGCCAAGCCCTGGGAGGCAGTTGCGGTTCCAACTCGAACACCATGGGAACTCGCTCCTATGGCAGCGGAGATTGCACTGTGCTCACTCTCCACTGTTATGAACTGGGCATCCATCTCCCCATTTGCAATGAACTCGCTTATCTTCTCTGGAACTAGTGTTGAGGGGGTTATTGGATATGCAGGTATCACTTTAACTCTTGCAAGCTTGAATGCGTAGGCTATGGATTCATTACCCCTAATCATCACCTTCATTTACTTCTCCTCCTTCACGAAATCTATAGCATTAACAGGACATTCATTATAGCATATCCCACATCCCTTGCAGTAGTCATAATCTATCTCCACCACTGGCAATCTCTTCAAAGCCTCCTTTGGTGCGGGAGTCTTCTGCTTTGTTTCCTCATCATCATACCTCAATATGGCTGGCTCTGGGCAGAATTGCCAGCAAATTAGGCAGCGAATACACTTATCGTAGTTTATTATTGGCTTGAACACTCTCCATGTGCCCGTCTTATTCTCCACCGAGTTTCCAGGTTCTACAATTACAGCTCCTCTAGTTATTATATCCATATTTACCACCCCAAAATCGTTTGCTCATAGGCATCCTTAGCGGCAAGGGCATTTTCCTCCTTTTTAGCAGGAGCGTTCTCTCTAATTGCCTCCACCACATATTCAATTTTCACATTCCCAACGGCCTTGGCATATGCACCCAGAATAGCGGTATTCACTATTGGTGCAGCCATTGAACCAAGTTTGTGCTCCAATGCAATTTTAGTTGCATCCACTGTTGCTATTTTATAATCTCCTAGTTCAAAATCCTCAGGTTTCTTAGAAGTGTTTATCACTATTATTCCTCCCTTTTTCAAGCCCTCTGTGACATCGATAACATCCATAAGGGAGGGGTCCAGCACAACAACAGCATCTGGATTGTATACATTCATTCTGATGTCAATTCTCTTGTCATCTATTCTTGTAAATGCCTGGACAGGTGCACCTCTCCGCTCCACGCCAAAGTATGGAAAAGATTGAGCGTAATATCCCTGTTTCACTGCTGCTATAGCCAGGATATTTGCCGCAGTCACGGCACCCTGGCCACCTCTTCCATGGAATCTTACCTCGTACATATTGGGGGTTATGCACTCCTCTACCTTAAATATTACTATTGAAAGTTTTATTTGCTGGGATGCCATCTCCCACCTATGAACCTTGAAAAGGTATTTGAAAAACTGGAAGAGATGAAGGAAGAGCTCATAGATTTTACAATGGAAATGATAAGGATAAAGGCAGTAAATCCAGCCTTTGGTGGTGATGGCGAAGAGAAAAGGGCGGAATGGCTAGAGGGAAAATTGAGGGAAATATGCGATGAGGTTCATCGTTACGATGCCACTGATAATTATGGGTTAAAGAGGCCAAATCTCATAGGAATAATTTATGGTGAGGACCGAAGCAGAACACTCTGGATAATAGGGCATATGGATACTGTGCCAGAGGGAGATTTGAGCCTTTGGAGCCATGATCCCTATGATCCAGTGATGAAGGATGGAAAGATATATGGAAGGGGCACATTGGACGATGGTCAAGCCATAGTATCCTCATACTTTGCAGCCAAGGCTATTCTGGCTGCGGGATATAGGCCTAAATACAACATGGGCCTTGTTTATGTGGCCGATGAAGAGGCTGGAAGCCAATATGGTTTGCATTACCTAATGGATAAAAATATTTTCAAGCCAAATGATCTTGTTGTTGTTCCAGACGGTGGCAATTCAGATGGTTCTTTTATAGAGATAGCCGAGAAAAGTGCAGCTTGGATAAAAATAACTACCATCGGAAAGCAGGCACATGCATCAATGCCCCACACGGGCATAAATGCTCATCGGGCAGCCATGAAATTTGCCCTCTATGTTGATGAATACATGCACAAAAAATACAATTTGAAGGATGAAACCTTTGACCCACCAGAATCCACCTTTGAAATCACCAAGAAGGAAAAGAATGTGGATAATATAAACACAATTCCTGGTAAGGATGTTATTTACTTCGATTACAGGGTTCTGCCCCAATATGATATAAATGAGGTTATAGGGGATGTTCGAAGAATAGCAAAGGATTTTGAAGTTATGGAAAAGGTGAAAATTGAAGTGGATGTAGTCCAAAGCTCTCAGGCTGCACCTCCAACAGATATGAAGAGCGAGGTAGTTCAAAAATTGATTAAGGCACTAAAGGAATTGAGGGGAATCGAGCCTGTACCTGGAGGAATTGGTGGAGGCACCGTGGCGGCGGCATTTAGAAATGTTGGAATTCCGGCAGTTGTGTGGATGACAGCAGACGATGTGGAGCACCAGCCCGATGAGTTCTGCCGCGTGGAAAATTGCATTAACGATGCAAAGGTCTTCATATACCTTGCACTGAAATAAGGAAAGTATTTAATACAACCCTTATTTTTTCCTCATTGTGAAAATAGCCTTTGGTGTTTGCTCCCTCGGGATAGGTCATGCTACCAGGAGCATACCCCTCATTAAGGCATTGATTAATGAGGGCCATGAAATCGTGATAATATCCTATGACAGGGCACTGGCCCTATTGAAAAAGGAATTTCCCGAGTTGAAATTTTATAACTTGCCCGACTATCCCATTAAGTATACACAGAAGGCTCATCAATTCCTTCCCTATTTCATTCTAAATACCAGGAAAATTTTTAAAACCCTCTTTGATATGCACAAATTGTTTTTGGAGATTGATGAGAGGGAGAATTTTGACATAATTATCTCAGATAGCCGATATGATATATTCAATCGCTTCAAACCTTCCTACCTCATCATTCATCAACTTCGAATAATGATGAAGGCTGCTGTGCTTCGTGGGGGGATTATGTTCTACAACAGTTATATGAGCAAATACTTCAAAAAAATAGTGGTTCCAGATTTTGAGGAAAATGGGCTTACTGGAGAAATGAGTCATAATTTAAAATTCATTGATGGAGGAAAGGTGAAATACATAGGAGTACTCTCACCCTTCCGCCACAGGTCCTTGGAAAGGGACATAGACGTTTTGATATCCATATCTGGTCCAGAGCCACAACGCACAATTTTTGAAGAGAAGGTTATGGAATCCATTGGAGATTTGAATGGTAAAATTGTAATTACCCTTGGAAGGCCAGAGAAGGAGGATTATAAGAGAGAGAATGTGGAAATTTATTCCTACCTTTCCTCTAATAAGAGGGAGGAAATAATGAATCGTTCCAAGCTTGTAATTTCCCGCTCTGGATATTCAACCATAATGGATCTATATGCCATCGGTGGAAAAGCCATGTTCGTTCCCACCCCCGGGCAACCGGAGCAGAGATATCTGGCCCAACATCTCCAGTCTATGGGGATTGCAGGTTATGTATCCCAGGATAATCTGAATCTTGCCAACCTCGTAAAAGAATCGGAAAAATATAGAGGATTTGAGGGAGGATATGATGTGTCCAAATCCGTCGAGAATTTCCTGAGGGTGATAAGTGATGGAGATTAGAAAATACAAGAAATGGCTCATTGTATCACTTGTGGTGAGTGTGACATCCCTGACTATAATTTTTATGCTTAGCTCCACAGAGGAGGCAGCCGGAATAATTTTCACACTTTCCCCTTGGATAATCCTACTTGCACTGATCTTCAATTTTCTTGCTTGGGTATTTTGGACCATCAGGATAATTCTCCTTGCTTCAGCCCTCGGATGCAAATTATCCTTCAAAAAGGCATTTAGAATAGTGATGGTAAATCTCTTTGTGGCTGCTGTAACTCCCTCTTCCATTGGAGGGGAACCCATGAGAATTTATATGCTCTCCCAGGAAAATATAAATGAGAGAAATATGGCTGTTGGGGATGCAACTGCCCTAACCATAGGGGAGCGGATGATAGATTTCATATACTTTGGAATAGCCCTCCCTCTGATGCTTGTGTTGGTCGGCCTATCAATTGACCTTAAAGAGCTGAAATTTCTTCTCCTTGGAGTTGCCCTCCTTCTTGCCCTCGGAGGTTTCTTTCTATTTTATATGGTTACCCATCCCCATAAATTTAAAGGTAAATTGAGGAAGCTTGAGGGCATTCTTAAGATATTCATTAAAGAGGAGGAAAAGAGGAGAGAAACTATGAAAAAAATAGAGGAGGAGTTTCTCTATTTCTCCAGGAGCACCCTGGTGATATTTAAGGAGAAGAAGCTTCACTTCCTGGCAACCCTTGGAGTCACGGCTATAATGTGGAGCTTCGGATTTTTAATTCCCTCCCTTATCCTAATAGGTTTTGGTCTTGATCCCATGTGGGCATTATCCTACATGTTTCAGATGATAATCGTCTTTGTAACCATGATACCCATATCACCTGGAGGGAGTGGACTGGCAGAGTTTTCCGCATACATTTTGTATGGGCAGAAGATTCCTATGGAATACGTTGGTCCTCTTGTTTTGGTTTGGAGAATAATGACATTTTACATGAACCTTGCAGGGGGACTAATTTACACCCTCCATTATATAGCAAAAGGTAAATAAGGAAATTTCATTGGGGGTACAGAATGGGTCAGCAAGGAGAAAAATACATGCTCTCTCTTCGGAGACACCTCTTCACAGCACCTGGATACGAAATAACCGTCATTCTCTCGATCCTATTCATCCTCCTTTCCTCATTTTTAATCTCCTGGGATATTTGGGAAACCCTTGTACTCTTTGCGCTTCCCTATGTGTTTGTTAATCTCTTAGATTTTTTAATGGTAAAGGCAGCAAGGATATATTTTCCAGGTAGGAGAATAATTACCTTAAATCTCCTCATGTTCACCTTTGCAATAGTGCAAATTTTAATTTTGCAATTCTTCCTTCCATTTCTCCTATCTCTCTTTTTTGGATTTTCCTTCTCTGTCTTCACCAGATTACTGATTTACTTGGTATTTATGAGAAAGAACAAGGCTCTCGGAGTATTGACTGCATTGAATTATAACACCATCTATGCCCTAATTTCTCTTTTTTATTATCCAAATTTTTTCGTACCCTTCATCCTATCCACCTTTATTTATGCCGTTATGGCTTGGATTCTCCTCAGGGTATCGGTGGCGAGGTTCATAAGGGAGTTCAGCGAGGATCCCCTGTGGTTCCTATCTACCTTCATAAACTATCTTTCCAATGCCACAGAAGATAATGTGCATCATCTCAATAGGTTTTTCCAAAGCATATACACTAAGAGGGAAGTACCCGTATCTTCAATGATTTTCTGGAGGGGAAATGAACCCAAGGCATTTTTCGTCTTCCCCTATATCCATCCTGGGCCCTTCGGAAATGTTGGGGGTAGTAATATAACCTACAAGTTGAGAGAATTTACAGGCTACGATAATCTACTGGTATTTCACACAACCACAACCCATGATAACAATGTGGGCAGCGATGAAGATGTCAAAAAGATAGCAGAAGTTATAAAGCGTTCCCTGAATCCCAAAAGGAGATACGATAGAATCAGTGATTTTGCGAGATTCAGGGTAGATGGGTTTGATGTTGCTGTGCAGATACTAGGAAATTACCCAATAATCTCCCTTCTTCCCACCTATAGAATCTTTGATGATGTGGATTTAAATGCAGGACTCCTGCTGAGAGAGAAGATAAGCAAAAATTTTGATGATTCCGCCATTGTAGACGCCCACAACAATTTCGATGAGAATGCTTTACCCCTTACACTGACTTCGAAGGACATAAATAATATTGTAAAGGGTGTGCTGAATTTGAAGGCGGATTATCCTTTAAAGATGGGATATGCCCATAAAACAATAAAGGGAAAGAGCGCGGGTCCAGATGGAATTAAGGTGGCTGTATTTGAGTATGGGGGAAAGAAGATAGCCTATGTTCTGCTAGATGGCAATAATATAAAGAGAGGTCTGAGAAATAGAATTCGGCAAGAGCTTAAAGATATGGTGGATGAAGTGGAGATATTCTCCACAGATAACCATATAGTGAACTATGATATCATGGATTTAAACCCCTTTGGGGATAAAGATAATTGGGATGAAATTATTGAAAGCATAAGGGATGCTATTAAGGATGCCCTAAATAATATTGAACCGGTTGAGGTTAGCATGCACACTGAAAATGTCAAGTTAACCATGGCCCGCAGGGGCCAATTGCAGAAGATGACGGAGATAACCAAGGATGCCCTTAAAACCGTTAAGATTGCAGCGCCACTTACCTTGATTTGTGGATTCATATTATCTCTCCTTTCCTTTCTTTTGATTTAGAAATCTTTTTATTCCTCCATGGATTAAAAATATCCATGATATATGTTGGCACCTGTGGATTCTCAGCCTCCCGCAAGAAGTATTTTCAAGAGTTCTCAGTGGTAGAGATTCAAAAGAGCTTTTACATGCCCATATCCCCCTCCTTGGCTGAAAAGTGGAGAAGGGAAGCGCCTGAGAATTTCATTTACACCTTAAAGGCAATCCAGACCATAACCCACCCTCCAAGCAGTCCAACCTATAGGAGATATAAAGGGGAGATGGGAAATTTCGGATATTTCAAAAATAATGATGATGTGATGGATACCTGGGAAAAATTTAAGGAGATTGTGAAAATTTTAGATGCAAAATTTGTAGTTTTCCAAAGTCCAGCAAGTTTTAGGGAGAGTGAGGAAAATATAAGAAATATTTACGATTTCTTCAATAGTGTGGAGAGAGTAACCGTCTATGGGTGGGAGCCTAGGGGCAGTTGGAAGGATGAAACTGTTGAGAGGATATGTGAAGATTTGAATCTCATACATGTGGTTGACCCATTCAAATCCAAAAAATTATGGGGTGATTTTGCATACTATCGTTTGCATGGAAAGGGGGGATACAAATATCGTTATACAGAGGAGGAGTTAAAATATCTTGCAGAAATTATTAAAGAAGGGGATTACGTGATGTTCAACAACACCCATATGTGGGAGGATGCCATTAGATTCAAACATCTACTCTTAAATATGTAGCCCTGTAATTTGACTCATCCATGGCAAGGATAATAGTTTTACCACCAACCACAAAATGCAGTACTGCACTTTCATTTTCCCTTAAAAATATCGTGTTATTTATCACAGGGATGGAGGAGTTTGTTATGTTGAAAAACACATTGTCAATTGTCATAAATCTTATGGATTTATTATCCCCATGGTTCAGTATTGTGGCATTGAAGGAGTATTGGTGCACAAGATTTGGTATGATCTCCATATCCTCACTCCTCTCAAGACAGAGAATGGTAATATTCTCACTCTTTTGATATCCTGTCTTGGTAATCAAATTTATTTGAAGGGTGAATTCTCCTCCCTCTATCATTCTTATTTTCGTTGTATTTTCCCACATTCCTCCGGGATCTATATGAAATGAATAGGAAGAATTAGATATTAAAAATGACCCACTCAATTGGAGACTTGCATTCTCCCTCATTTCGCCCTTGTTTTCAACAATTATATGGATATCCGTATAATTCTGGATTCCCTCCACCAGTGTGGTGTAAGAAGCCGTAGCGCTAATCTCCATATTCTCCTGCAATACCACCAACTGTATGGGAACAGGAACAAATGTCACCGCCAGAAGTAAAAATCCAGATATTGCAAGTGCCCATCTCTTCTTATCCAATTTTGTTATATCATTTAGAGGTGGTGGATGTCTTAACCCCAGAAAGAGCACAAGAAGACCGAAGAATATCCAGCCCTGATACCATATTCCAAAAAAGAAGAGCAATGCTGCAAAGGCATAGCTAACATATTTTGTTTTTTCTCCAGCAATTGCCCTGGCAACATGTCCCCCGTCAAGCTGGCCTATGGGAAATAGATTTATGGCTGTAACTATGAATCCAACCCATCCAGCCATGGCCATGGGATGTATGAATTCAGAGGATGGCACAAAATAGGATAGGAACTGATATATAAGGGGCACATTAAGTAGGAGGAATTGGTTTGTACTTTCCCAATCCACTACTGGAGGATTAATGCTACCAAGGAACATACCTATGAGAGTTACCGGTATGGCCACTACGAATCCAGCTATTGGTCCTGCAAGGCCTATATCCACCAGAGATTTTTTGTCGGGGATGGGCTCCCTTACAGAAATGAATGCCCCCAGTGTACCTAGAATCGTTGGGGCTGGGATGAAGAATGGAAGTGAAACCCTCACATTGTGCCTTTTGGCTGCGAAGTAATGGCCCATTTCGTGCACACCGAGAATGGTCATTAGGGGCAGGGAGAAATAGAGAAATCCTCCTAGGGCATTGTGCCATAATCCAGAATCACCATAATAGCTTACGTAATAACCGATGCCAACCCATATTGTTGATGCTAAGGTGGCCAAGAGAAGGATAATATTTATCCAAACACTAAAGAATTTTCTGGGTGGATTGCGAACTATTATGAGTACGTTTTCTCCCTTATTTTGCTTCACCAGGGGAATCAGATTTTTATCCCTTAATCTCAGCCTCAATTTTTCGAAATTTTTCTCAAAGGATCCTTCATCTAGTATAGAGAAGTAGAATTCAAGATGGTCAGGAGTAATCCTGAAGTCGTATACATCTATATATTTCCTCACTATACGATTTACCTCTTCAATCTCTGGATTTATCATTCAATTCCCAGCAATTCCTTTGCCCTATTTAAGCCTTCTTTAATCCTTGTAACCTCTCCCTTACCCTGGGCAAAATTTTCCTTGCCACCTGCTTTTCCATGCATGACCTTTGCAATCTCCATGGCTATATCTTTAGCCCTTGGAGCAAATACCACGAAGGAACCATCCTCACCTATCAAGACTCCAGAATATTCCCCCATAATTTCCCTGGCTAGGATGGAGATATCCTTCATCTCAAGGGGAACAAGCATGGCTACCCTCTTATCCCTATTGCCTCTTATCTCTCTTTTGATTGCCTCCATCTGTAATTCCTTAAATTTTTCAATTCTCTTTCTGTAGTCCTTCCATTCCCAGAGCAGGCGTTCCACAGCCTTGGGAAGATTGTCTACGGGAGTATTCAATATGGAGGCGGATTTGTAAAGAATATCATCTCTTTCTTGGGTGTACTCCAGGGCGCTTAACCCAGAGGTATATATCAATCTGCTTACCCCATCCTGAATTCTCTCGGTCCTTATTATCTTCAGAAATCCTATCTCTCCAGTATTATGCACATGGGTTCCTCCACAGGCTTCAACATCTATCCCTTCTATCTCCAAGACCCTTATTTCTCTTCCTGGAGGTATTCCTCCCTCGTAGAGTACAAAACCGTATTTCTTTTCAGCCTCTGTCCTATCCATAAACTTTGCCTTTACAGGGATGCATGATGTTATTATCCTCATTGCCTCCTCCTCAATCCTTCTTATCTCTTCCCTACTTATGGGCTTGTAGTGGGCTATGTCGAATCTGCACTCCCGAACATCCTTTTGCGTCCCATGCTGCCAAACATGCTTCCCGAGAACTCTGCGACAGGCTGCCAGTAGAATATGTTCAGCCGTATGATTCCTCATCAATCTCTCTCTCCTCTCCCAATCTATGATACCATGAATCTCAGCTCCTTTTGGGATATCATTTCCTTTAACCCTATGGACGATAACCTCTCCATATTTCTGCACATCTTCCACTTCATATCTTTTCCCATTCCAAATCAAGACACCTCTATCGGCGGGCTGTCCACCTCCCTCTGGGTAGAAGGCAGTTTTGTCTAGTACTATCTCATCATCCTTGGAATATATTACCCTTGCATCAAACTCCCTGAGGTATGAATCCTCGTAGTAAAGCTTTCTGGTTTCTGGGAGATCATACTCCTTCTTCTCTTCTTTCCTCTCCTTTTTTGCCCCCTCATGTCTCTTGGCCACTAGCCTATGGAAATCATCCGGCACATTAACCTGAATTCCCATATCCTCTCCAATACCCTTTACTATCTCGGGAAGCAGACCGTGAGAGTCGTAGAGCACGATAAGGTCTTCAACATCGATTTTCTTCTTTTTCTTCACCAATCTCCTTACTATGTCCTTTCCCTTGGAGATTGTTTTCCTATACCTCTCCTCCTCAAGTTGAAGCTCCTCCATCACTATAGGAAGCATGGAGGTATCCATTATATCGGAAAAACGATGAACATGCATCCCTACCAATTCCCCAATATCCGCTGGTTTCCCGAGATCGTCCAAGAGTTTCAAGGTTCTCCTTATGAGCAGTCTTGCCAAATACCCCGCTTGAACGTTAGAGGGAACTATGCCATCTGTGAGCATAAATGCCAAGCTCCTGGTATAATCCACAACGGCATATATCTTTTGAAGAGGGAGTATGAAGCTTTTGTATTCTTCCATGCTTGCATTGGATGCCTTCAGCACCTCATTTATCAATGTTCTCTCATCCTCAACCTCTATTCTTGGAGAGAGCAGGGCAAAATACCTCAGGATGTTATCTCTCCTCTCATTTCTCTCCAAATTCAATCTATCCATAAGTTCTGCAATCATCTCAGGATAAATCGCATCGTAAATTGTGGGGCTTCCCTTGGAGGCCCATACAAATCTCTCAAGTCCATAGCCCGTATCCACAACTTTTACGGGCATCTCGGAATAGCGAACACCGTCAATTTCAATCTTTCCATTCTCGTCTTCCTTTAGATTCATAAAAACCAAGGTTGCAAGTTCAAGGCCTCCATAGATGACTTCGAAACTAGCTCCTGCATTGCCCCCACCAATCCATGGCTTCTCCTTTAGTATAACCTTATCTGGATCCCCTCCCAGCTCCTCAATGAATTTTAAGGCATATTCCACGGTCTCATCCTTCCAATAAATCCACCTATCTGGATAGTTGAAGGCATGATGTGCCATCATCTCAAAACCTGTTAGATGCCTTCCTGTCTTGCCTACGGAATCTACATCAACCATCCTTATGCAGGGCTGGGAGATAACAAGGGGATTTGCAGGAGGGGGAGCTAAACCCGATGTGACATGGGGCTGAAAATCGTAAATGGATGCGTTCACGAGGAAGACATCATCGCGCCAGCGGGCAACCACAGGATATCTTTTTATTGGTGTGTGTCCCCTTTTCTTGAAGAAATTTATGAAGGCCGAGCGCATCTCCTCCACGCTGTACTCCCTTTTAAACACAGGCTCCTTTAAGAATTCATACTCTCCGCAGGGGGCCTCACCGCATGTATCCCTAGGCTCCCTGCTCCAGAAATATGCACCACATTTCTTACATTTGTAGCGTGAGTATCCATTTTCTTTGAAGAAATCTAGGCGAAGCTCCTTTTCAAGCATGGATGTGGCAAATGTTCCAAAATATTAAAATTTATTCCCCTATCTTTACGAATTTCCCCATTCTCTCTCCTACAAATTCATAATCCTCTACAATGCTCTCTCCCCTCAAAATAACTGTGTGGGGAAATATGCCCCTAAATTCCTCGTAGGGGGTCCATCCACATTTGTAATGAAGTTTGCTCCCCTTTATTCTCTTTACATCGCTGATATCCACGGCCATAAGATCCGCATCATAGCCAATCTCAATTTTCCCCTTTCTTACACCTATTATCTCCCCAGGCTTTTCCATAAGCACCTCCACCATTCTTTTTAGCGGAATTTTGCCTATTTTCATAAGATAAAGGAATATTGGCACATAGGTTTCCACCTCAGGTATGCCTGGGGGGGCATGGGTGAATTCATCCTCTTTCTCCTCCGTTGTATGGGGTGCATGGTCACTGGCCACGATATCTATGCGACCATTTATCAAATCCTCCCATAATTTTTCTGTCATCCATTTTGCCCTCAGTGGGGGATTCACCTTCCCATAGGCACCTAGCGGCATATCCCTGTGGAGAAATAAATGATGTGGGGTGACCTCACATGTGAATTTGCCTATTTTGCACATATCTACCGTATCTATGGAACTAACATGGGCTATGTGAAATTTCCCCTTGCCAATGAGGGTTTTAACTGCTCTAACCTCACAGCTTTCGGGTCTTGTAAGATCATGATCCCTTAGGTCCTTACTCTCCTTCCTTATACATTCGTCAAGCTCGGCATGCACGGAAATGAATGAGTTATCAGGAAAATGAGAAAGCAACCCCCCTTCAACTCCTGTGGTTTCTCCATATAGTACTT
>CAYXLB010000010.1:0-20468 GCA_964465785.1 uncultured Thermoplasmata archaeon | reverse complement strand
CCACTGTAAAATTCTCAATTATTGCCTTAAGCTGCGTTTTGGCCATCTCGTTTGTCTCCCTTTCATAGGCCCTTTTCAACGCCTCAATTGTATCCTCTGACAACTGAGTCTCAGCCCTTCTTATGGCTTCAACAATTTCATCAATCATGCTAATCACCTGTGTGGGGTATTGATTACAAGATTAAAAAGATATTGCGAAAAATGAAAATGGAGAAAATATTATTTATAGACCTTCTTCAGCGCTTGGGGAATCTCCCATGGGAACTCAGCAACAGGCACGCCTGCTTCGTTGAAGGCCTTTATCTTGCTCTCTGCAGTACCCTTGCCACGGGTGATTATTGCGCCAGCATGGCCCATACGCTTTCCTGGCGGTGCGCTCCTTCCTGCAATGTAGGCAACCACAGGCTTGCTCACATGCTTCTTTATGTATTCGGCAGCTTCTTCCTCCGCAGTGCCACCTATTTCTCCCACGAGAACTATGGCTTCCGTGTCATCATCCTTCTCGAAGAGTTCTAGGACATCTACGAAGTTCAGGCCTGTGATTCTATCTCCGCCGAGTCCGATAACAACGCTCTGTCCGTATCCGTTGAGGGTTAGCGCATTCACTATCTCATAGGTAAGTGTCCCGCTTCTTGAAGCGACTGCAACCTTACCTTCACGGAATATGTGGTTAGGCATGATTCCCATCTTAGTCTTACCCGGAATGGTTATTCCTGGACCATTGGGACCTATGACAACATGACCATGGCTTCTTGCATATGTGACAATCTCCAAGGCATCGTGCAGCGGAACCTTCTCCGTGAGGATATACACCACACGAATTCCATGGTACATGGCCTCGAATGCCGCATCCTTGATGAATCTGGCCGGCACGGAGATCATCGTTGCTTCAGGCTCGTGAACCATGGCTTCCTCCACTGTATCGTACACGGGTACTCCATGAACCTGCATACCTCCCTTCCCGGGAGTTACACCTGCCACAACCTTGGCTCCGAACTTTATCATCTCGCCGCTGTGGAACGAGCCCTGGTGACCTGTTATCCCCTGCACAAGAATCTTGGTATCCTTATCGATTATGACGCTCATTGTGATCCCTCCATTATAGCCTTAAGTTTTTCAATCGCATGCCTCATATCTGCAAAGGCATGGATCCCTGCATCTGCAAGCATCTTCCTTCCCTCTTCCTCGTGCACTCCGCTCAAGCGAACAACTATGGGCAATTCTATCTTGAATTCATCCTTGGCCGCTATTATACCCTGGGCAACCGTGTCGCATTTTGTTACGCCTCCAAATATGTTCACAAGAATTGCCTGGGGATTTGCCTTGAGCACAAACCTGAAGGCGTTCTTTGTTATATCCACACTATCAGTTCCACCGAGATCCAAGAAGTTTCTAGGCTTGAGTCCGTAAAGAAGCAAAGTATCAAGGGTGGCCATCGTCAGCCCTGCCCCATTTGCTATGACTCCAATATTTCCATCCAGCTCCACGAAGGCGTATCCAGCTTTGTTTGCCTCCAATTCAAGTGGAGTTTTTTCCTCCGCGTTCTCTTCGAGATCTGGGTGCCTGTACATGGCATCGGTATCGATTACAACCTTGGAATCCGCGGCTATGAGTTTTCCCTCGCTCAAAACTAGTGGATTTATCTCAACAAGCTCTGCATCATATTCGCGGAACAGACGATAGAGATTGATCAAAATCTTTGTGAACTGCTTCGCCAGGTCTCCTGTAAAGCCCATCTTCTTAGATAGTATTCTTCCAACAAAGGGCTGCACGCCGATCTCTGGATTCACACTATATTTGTAGATCTTCTCATCGGGTACGCTTTCTATCTCCACACCTCCCTCGGGAGATGCCATTATCAATGGTGCCCTTGTGCTCCTATCGATCAATATGCTCAGATAGTACTCCTTCTCTATCTTCAGCTTCTCTTCCACCAGAACTGCGTGCACCTTGTGTCCCTTGATCTCCATAGCCAAAATTTGCTCCGTCTTCTCTCTGGCTTCTTCCACAGAAGAAGCGAATTTCACACCGCCGCTCTTGCCACGACCCCCTGTGAGGACCTGAGCCTTGACAACCACATCGCCGCTTATCTCTTTTATATCCTCGGGTTTGAAGGCAACAAACCCCTCAGGGGTTGGCACCCCGAATTTCCTAAACAGTGCCTTTCCTTGGTATTCGTACAGATTCATTCATTATACCTCCTTTATTATTTTTTCATCCATTAGGACCTTGAGACTTTTTCTTGCATTTTCTATTAATTCCTTCGCATAGTTATATTCATCCTCCCAAGTTATGTATTTTCTACCCACTCCTGCCTCTAATGCAGCTACAGCCACCGCTGCAGCCTCTCTGGCAAATACATCCCAGTTATCCATGGTAGGCAGGATCTTGTCATCATGCAATCCTTCTTCTTCACCCACCCTTGCAAGCTCATAGGCTGCTGCAACAGCCATACTATCCGTTATTGTGGTGGCACGAACATCCAAGGCACCACGGAATATGCCTGGGAATCCAAGGGAGTTGTTTATCTGATTGGGAAAATCTGATCTCCCAGTGCCCACTATCCTAGCCCCTGCCTCCTTGGCCTCATGGGGCCATATCTCCGGCACAGGATTTGCTAGAGGAAAAACGATAGCATCATCGTTCATCTTTTCTATCCACTCCTTCTTTATCACACCGGGACCAGGGCGAGTGAAGGAGATAAGTATATCTGCATCCTTCAGAGCCTCTTCAGGACCTCCCATCACATTATCCTTGTTGGTTTTCCTAAGCAAGCATCCCCTGTAGGGAAATAATCGAGCAAGATCCATATGTTGATGCAGCACGGTAGGCTCACGATTAACAAGCTCAATCACCCTTATATTACCAGGGTTCACTCCTGCTTCAATTAGCAGCTTTATAACTGCAAATCCTGCAGCTCCTGCCCCAAAAGATGCCACCACGACATCCTCAAGCTTTTTACCCACAAGTTTTAGAGCATTGATAACAGCGGCTAGCACAACAGTTGCAGTGCCCTGCTGATCATCGTGCCATACCGGTATATCCAATTCCTTTCGAAGTCTATCCAAGATGTAGAAACACTTGGGAGAGGAAATATCCTCTAAATTTATGCCTCCAAAGGAGGGGGCAATTAATTTTACAACCTCTATGAACTTCTCAGGATTCTTAGTATCGATCATTATTGGAACTGCATCCACGCCTCCAAAATGCTTGAATAATAGAGATTTTCCTTCCATTACAGGCAACCCTGCAAGGGGTCCAATATCCCCCAGTCCCAATATGCGAGTTGCATCACTTATAACAGCCACCGTGTTACCCTTATTGGTGTACTCATAAACCTTCTCCTTATCCTCCTTTATTTCCTTACAAGGCTCAGCCACACCCGGTGTGTACCAGATACTTAAATCTTCCCTATCCCTTACAGGGACCTTGGGCAAAGTTTGTATTTTGCCCCTAAAAAATTTGTGGAGAGTTAAAGCTTTTTTCTTCATTTCCTCATCATCAGTCATGTTTGTCACCGTAAATGCATGGAGTTATCCACCTTATATTTTTCTTAAGACTCCTTGACAAACTCCTCGATTTCTCCAGCGAAATCCCTCACTACTTTGGGCACATAGCCCTCTTTACGGGCATCATTGCGCAGCTTGGAGATCATAGCAGGAATGTCAATATTTAGAGGACACATGACCTTGCACTTGCCACAACGCACACAGGTATAAGCTATGGGCGATGCCTTCTCTAAGCCCACCGTTGTAAATGCATCCCATATGGCACCTATACCACCCATATACTGCTGCCCAAAGAATCCAGCGGTTACAGCATAAACGGGACATTCATAGAGGCATGTGCCACACCTTAAACAATATAAGGCTTCGTCGTAGCCTGCTTCATGCATCTTAGTTCTCCCATTATCCAAAAGGATCACATGCAGTTCCTTAGGCCCATGGGCCCCGTAGGTTATGACCTTCTCAATATCTCCCGTTTTGCTGGGCCCAGATATGAGATTCACATAGGCGGGCACGGTGTAGTTCGCGTATCTCCAAGTCACTTCAGTGACTTTAAATGCATCCTCTATGGTAGGAACAATCTTCTCCACACCAACAATTGCTATCTGTACAGGTGGGGCACCTATACTTAGGCGGGCATTGCCCTCATTTTCAATAATGAACATGGTACCTGTATCTGCGGCCAGGGCATTGGCACCATTTATGCCTATATCTGCATTGAAGAACTTGTCCCTCAAGAACTTGCGAACCACCGCCACCATAGCCTCTATATTTCTCTCATCCAAGTCTTCTTCAATGAGTCCCTTTTCCTTCATAAACTTGCTCAGTATCTTGGCAACATCCTCCCTAGGCACATTTATCGCAGGAGCAAGGATGTGCGTAGGCCTAGTACCCATTAATTGCACAATGAACTCACCCAAATCGGTCTCATAAACCTCGTTACCCCATTCTTCTAGATACTCACGAAGATGTATCTCCTCGCTTGTGAGGCTTTTACTCTTAACTATAAGCTTACCGCTACCAACAAGCTTCTTGAATATATCCAATGCTTCTTCCTTTGTTTTGGCATAATAGCAATGCCCGTGGTTGCGCTCAATACTCTCACAAGCCTTCTTTATAAGCTCGTCCATATGCTCAATGCTGTACTCCTTAATCTTCCGGACTTCCTTGGCAAGCTCGATGCTATGGGGAAACATACTCAATGCGTTTCTGCGATTGTTCTCAAAGGCCTTGATTGCACGGGATAAGGCAATACGAACCTTCTCGCTCTTTGCACCGTATTCAATGATGCGATTGACATATTCCTGATAAACATCGTCGATCATTTACTCCACCCCCTCCAGTGCCATATCTATCAGATTGGCAAAGGCCATTGCCTTGATTTTAAATCCACTATGCTTCACACCGGCCTTGAATGCATGAACCCCATTTCCGCAGGTAGATATGATAATATCCACATCCTTGGGCAAGGCATATTCGCGTATAACATTACTTGCCACATAGGGCATTAGCTCGGGCAATGTGAAATCGAGCCAGCCACCGGGACAGGCCGATATGTCCCAAGGCTTGAGATTTCTCTCCTTTACGTATAACTCAGGATGGTCAAAGTTCAGCACCTCCAATTTGGGAATTTTGGCAAGAACAGCTCTAGGCTCTTCAACCACGCCCATCTTCCTTCCCAGGGTACATCCATCATGCAAAAGCACCCTCATTGGAAGCTCTTTGAACTTCAACTTGTCAAGATTCTTATAGAGAAATGTGGCCATGTGCTCTATGGGAACGGGCAACTCATAGCCCCTTTGCACCAAAAATCCATTTCTCTCCTTGCTCCAGGCAGCGTATGGTGCCGCGTAGGAGGTGAGGATTAAATCGATATCGTACTTGCTTACTTTTTCTTCCATCTCCTTCACAGTTGCCTTGGCAAAATCATCCACCAGGTTATCGTATCCAAGGAAGCCTATTGCCTCTGCGCATATTACCTTGCTCTCGTTGGGCACATACTCGTGTCCCATCTTCTCAATTATTGATTTTGAGGCTTCGCAGAGCTCGGGTATACCCATACGCTTAGAAGTTTCCCATCCATGAAGCATTATCCTCATTTTCCTCACTCCAGAATCGGGAGGTCTATCTTCCTTGCTAGCACCCTCTTGCCTCTATAATCTGGAAGCAGTATTGGAGAGCGGCGCCATTCAGGCACATTTATACTTTTTACCTCCTCAGCAAACATCTTCACATGCCTGAGTGTTAATTTTCCAGGCTTTCCAGAGTTGCGCGCTACCTTAGCCGCAGAGATTCCTGCACGGCGACCAAATACATTGTAATCAAGCAGAGAGTTACCCATCAACCTGTTCTTGCCATGCACTCCACCTTCAACTTCGCCACCTGCGAAGAATCTCGGATAGGGCTCACCATTTCCCTTAATTACCTGTGCGTCGGCGTTGATCTCAACTCCTCCATTCTGATAGTGCAGAGTTGGGAACACGAGAATAGGATCCTTGGTCATATCTATACCAAACCTCTTGTACATACGATACATGGCATCCAGGTTCTTGCGTATAGCACCTTCACCACGCAACTCCTCAATCATCGGTGAATCAAGCCATACTCCCCTCATACCTGTGGGAGTCTCAACACAGTTACCCTTTCCAAAGCATTCCCTTATGAACATGGCTGCTTCAACATCCCTAGGCTCCAATGGGAAGACAAAGCGCTCACCATACTTATTTACAGGGGTGGCACCCATAGCTCTAACTTTCTCAGTAATCAATAATCCCACAATCTGTTCGGGATAAGCAGCTCCAGTGGGATGGTACTGTACAGATTCCAAATCTCTCAACCTTGCACCGGCACGATAGGCCATTACAAGACCATCCGCCGTTGCACCATAGTGATTGGTAGTTGGGAATCCACGGATATGCAATCTTCCCCAGCCACCTGTAGCAAGAATGGTCGCCTTTGCTCTTACCACATAATATTCTTTGGTTTCCATATTCCAGAGGATTGCACCACCTATCTCGCCATCCTCGGTGGTTATAAGCTCCACCGCAGGAGAGAATTCAAGTACAGGAATTCCACGATTTCTTGCCTCATCGCGTATAACTCGCATTATCTCCATTCCTGTATAGTCCTTGGCTGAGTGCAATCTCTTGCGGGATGTGCCTCCGCCCCATCTCTCTATGAAATTGCCCTTCTCATCCTTATCGTACATAACCCCAAGCTCTTCATGCCATTTTATAATCCTTGGAGCATCCTCAGTAAGGGCCTTTACCAACTCGTGCTTATTTGCAAAGTGGCCTCCTCCAACAATATCCAAATAGTGTATTATGGGAGAATCCCAAGGACGGTCTGCAGCTTGAATACCACCCTGTGCCATCATTGAATTGGCATCTCCATGCCTCAACTTTGTAGCGATAAGAATGTTCTCTGCAGGTATGCCTTCATAATTAGCCCAGAGAGCTGCAACCGTTCCAGCACCTCCACCACCGATTATCAATATATCCACATCGTAATCGATATCGTTGAGATCCACCTCATCAGGATTTAGAGCTGGCCATGCCTCCAGTATATCGGCAACTTCATTGGGAACAATCTCTCCTTTATTCACACCAACCTTCAATTCTCTTTTCCCACCAGGTGCATAGTCTGGGTGGAATTTGTTGAGAACTTCTTCCCTCTCCTCCGCAGTGAGGGCCAGCTCTTTCTCCTTCTCCTTCTCTCTTATTCTCTGGTCTCTCGTTTTTTCAACCATCTCAATGCTCTCACGCATATACTCGGGATAACCCCTAATCATTTTCAGTGCCATTTTAATCCTCTCCTATTAATTCTAATGGATCTTCAATTCTCTTCTCTTCTTTCTCACGACCTTCAGTAAGAACCTTGTAGTAGAGATTCTTGAATTCTTCAAGATTCTCTTCGCGCAGTTTCTTCATAAATTCATAGCCCTTCTCATACATACCACTCTCAATCTCCTTAAGCCTTCTCTTAAGCCACGGACTCTTTGGCAGATAATATTTTCCATACAATCTGCGAGCAAACTGAGCCATATGATAGTGCTGTATCTCGGCTGGACAGCGCAGAGTGCACAATCCGCATTGGATACAATCAAAGCTCAGCTCAGCAACCTTGGCAATGTCTCCACGGATACCATACTGGATGTAGTACATAACATCGAGTTCTTGGGGGCAAGCCTTGGTACAGGTGTTGCAGGAGACACAGCGGGCAATCTCAGGATAATATTCAAGCAATGTAGTTGGGCTTGGCTCAATTTCATCGATATTATATGTGGCCTTATTGGCAGGGACAAATGGAATCTGGGCAAGGTACATACCATCCTCCACCGTTGTCTGGCATGCTAGAGCAGTGCGGAATCTGTATTCACCCTTCTTTCTATAAACCGTAGCGCAGGCACCGCAGAAACCTGCACGGCAGCCAGCACCACGAATATAGCGATAGCCAGCATATTCCAACGCTTTCATGATTGTAAGGCCTGCAGGAACCTTATAGGGCTTCCCCATCACATAGATGGTTACCCAATGCTCAACCTCTTCTGGCGGTGAGGCTGCTTTTTTTATTTCTTCCATTATCTTTCCGCTATCCACATCGAGCAGCTCTACTTTTTTCTTGCCCATCACTCTTCACCCCCCAATAGACCCTCAAACTCGTGCAACTCATCCTCCCTAAAGTCCATAACCGGTGGAATGTCGTCATTAATTCCTGGCTTGTAGTTGAACACCTTCTGGAGATCGTTGCCCACGATTCCGAAGAGCCTGTAGAGCGGAATATCCATTGGGCAAGCCTGCTGGCATAGACCACAGCCAACACAGGATGTTCCCATATGTATGAGCCTTCCAATATGGAAAAGTGCCTTATCGGTGGGCAACCTTATACCATCCTTGTCATCTGCCCAGTTAAAGAATTTGTTGGATTCGTAATCAAACACGCTATGGTCCTCGAAGAAGCACTCCTTACAGAAGCATATTGGACACATATCCTTGCAGTTGTGGCAATTCAAGCAAGAGGATAGAAACTCTTCAAGCTCCTTCCTGCCTCCCTTTATGCGTTCCTCTTCAAGCCATTTCTCCCTATTCTCCCGGTGTATCTTAACCCATTCACTATCATCCCTGCTACCTTCTTCAATTCCCATATTTGCAAGGAAATCCTTACCCTTATCGCTAAGGGAGAAGAATACGGGTTCAGAGGTATTTACAAGCCCCAAGGCAATGTCTCCAACCCCGTTTATGGGTGTGGGGAACTCACAGACCTTACAGGATTCGCGTATCTTGTTGCTTATATTTCCCTTCTTCATTTCCTCTATGAGCGCCTCTGAAGTTACAGGCTCATACTTGAAATTCCTAGCGTGAATAGTTCCAGGACAATCGTAGGTAAGCACGATGATGTTCTCAGGGTTTATCTGGCTGAACTTAATAAGCTCCTTGTAGGTCCTCGTTTCACAGGGTCTGAGAACTGCGAGCAACTTCCTCTCCGACTTCTTCAATTTTGTTATTCTTCTAAGCATATCCGCTCCATTCCATTGCATCACAGGAGCAATGGGAGTTAGCTTATCCACATCTCCCTTCTTCGTTATAAGTGCATAGGTATAGGAATCCTGTGTGGCAGCCGGAGCCATTACAGCCTCAATTAAACCCTTATCGAAGGCGTTCTTGATGAACTCCTTAAGCATATCATTTGGCAATTTATTCACCTCCAAGAGAATCAAGATACTTGAAATCGGATGGCCCTCTCTCCTTTATATACTGCGTGTATTCGTTCATAACCCTCGCAAATTTGGGTCCCTCACTTCCAGATATCCATTCCAGGAGAACACGGGTATCGTCGAATCCCAAACTCTTAAGCACAGTTTTGACAATTGCAACCCTTCTCCTAGCCTTGTAGTTGCCCGTGATATAATGGCAATCACCTGGATGGCAACCACCTAGTATTGTTGCATCGGCCCCCTCCTGAAGGGCCCTGACAAGATACACGGGATCAACAGTCGAAGAGCACATAACCCTGATAGGTCTTATGCTCGCTGGATAGTGCAATCTTGCCGTACCTGCAAGATCTGCAGCCGCAGATGTACACCAGTTGCAGAAGAATCCCACAATCACTGGATCGAATTCTTTTTCGCTCATTTTACTACCTCCTTTAACATTTCAAACACTCCTGTTGGGCTATACGCCCTAATTATGGCTGCCCCGCTGGGGCAGACAGTTGCACAAGCACCGCACCCAAAGCAGAGCGCGGGCCTGACCTTTGCAATATGATCCTCCTCATCAATATACCTTGCCTCTGAGAAGCAGGCATCTACGCATATGCCACAGCCTGCACATTTCCTGGGATTTGTCACACTTATGAACTTCCCGGCGGGAGGCTGTAGGTCACGCATAAGATAAAGGGAGCTTTGGGCTGCAAATCCAGCCTCCTCAACCTCCTCCTCTATGCTCATGGGTCTGTGGGCAAGGCCTGCAACGAATATTCCTCCAAAGGCCTCCTCAAAGAGCATAAATTGAATACCTGCCCTCTCAACCCAGTGTCTAGGTTCTTCGGCAAAGAAGAAGAATCCCTCCTCATCAAGCTTCATCCCAAGCATTTCCGCAATCTTTTTATTGTATTCCCTAGGCTTTACATAGGCAAGGGGCTCACCTTCACCACGCTCTGCCTTTGGAGGATCTAAATCGAGAAGAGAATAGGATTTCATCAAATCATAGGTGGCCTCTACTCCCTTCCTCTTTGCATATAGGGAGGATACCGTGGCATGGAGATTTTTACCCTTCAATCTTGAGACTATATGGGTCCCATCACCGATAATATCTCCTCCGGTGGCAATTATTATGGCTCCTGCCTCAATCTTTTCATTGGCAGCCCTTATCTTGAAATTACCCATACTTCCCTCAATGCTCTCAACCTCGCCCTTGATCCATTTTGCCCTCTTGAGAACCCTATCCTTCAAGGTTTCATACCACCTATGCAATTCCTCATCACTCATATTCAAGGTATTTTCTTTAACTCCAGTGGCTATTATGGGGTCATCAAATTCAGGGGTGATTATATACACCAGAGGTATCTTATCAACGATGTAATCCGCTGCAATCAATGCTGCCAGGTCTCCACCTATAATCGCAATATTCTTAACCGTTGGAACAACGGGAATGTCAACATAGACATCCTTTCTAGCCTTGGCTATGGCCGCATTTAGCATGGCATTTGCCTTTCTGCTATCTGCACCAACCCTGGAGGCATATTCCCTTAACTGCACAAGCTCCACATATGAAGAATGCACTCCTGCCTTATTCGCAACCATTTCAAGCATTCCACCGCGCAGGGCTGGGGAGCAGGCACCAAATACAACACGGTTTATACCCTTTTCCTTTATCTCCTTCACAATCTCCTCTGGATGCATACATAGATAATCCTTCTTGATTACAAAATCCGCATCCACATCTATATCAAATTGCTTGGCCGCACATTCGCAAATGAAAACTCCAACCTTGGGATTGAAATCATCCTGCTCAAATTTCATCTCCGGCATCTGGGGCATCTGTGGGGGCTTGAGATACCTTTCAGCCTGAGGAACAATGGCAGTACCCTGGTATATGGCCTCTGCACTTCCCACGGGCTTGAGAAATTCCCCTATGACGAATACCCCATCCCTAGTGGTTTCGAATGTGAATGGTTTGGTCTTGGCAAAACCATTTTCAAGATCGATCCCAGCCCTCTCAGCAAGAACCTTCCACTCCTCCGGAATTTTCTGTCCGGGCATAACCACAAAGAGGTCAAGGTGCACGCCGTTTACATTGAGTCCATCATCCTCCTCCTTAATATTGAAATCATCGATTATGTGAATGTTCACTCCCTTCTCCTTGGCTTCATCATAGAGTGCCATCTGATTATGACCATAAAGACGCACTTCCTTGAGGAAAATATGTACATCCAGCTCTGGGTCCATTTCCTTCATAAAAATGGCTTCTCTGAAAAGTATTACATGGTCTTCATAGGAGCCTAAATAGCCTTCAAATCCTGCAGGACTGAAAAATCCTAAGGATCTGGGCGTTTTTCCATCCTCCCGCTTGAGGAATTGCTTTTCTACTCCCTTTCCACGGAATAACCAAGCAAACTCGCGGAATGACATTACATTTTTCAAATTACCTCCAAATTTCTCAATGCTATCTGGCTCATATTCAGGTGAGAGTATAACGGCATCCACAACCTCTTCCTTCTCCTCCTCCTTTGGAATCTGGATGGCCTTTACAGGACAAACATCCAGACACTCCTCTGCATTCTTTATTATCCTCATACCTGGCCCTAGGGGCATGGGTATGAACTTCACATCACACTTCTCATGGCAGATATCACAACCAATGCATCTGAACTCATTCACCGTTTGGGGCCTGTGCTTAAACTTAACCTTGAAATTTCCAGGACCCCCTTCCACACCCAGGAATTCAGAATTGTGATATACCTCAATATTCCCTGTCATGTTTGCCACGCCTAAAAGCACTCCCTTGGAATAGCCATTTATTATGTCCCTAGGCTGCTGCCACTGCATCTGCGTGAATTTATGCCAGATAAACTCCCCACGATTTAAGAGCACAACCTTATGTCCCGCCCTGGCAAAATTGGCAGCGGCACGATAGGATGCGAGGGAGGTTCCATAAATAAGTACCTTGCCCATTTACAACACCTCCGCAAGGATATCCACTGCTCTTATTATTTGTCCCTTCTTGAAGTTCACAACCTGAATTGCAGTTGTCGGGCAATTGGCACTGCATGCACCGCAGCCTTCGCAGAGAGCTTCATTCACAACAGCCACATGCCTAATAGGATCAATGCTTATGGCACCGTAGGCACACTGGTCCTTACAGCGTCCACAGCCTGCACATATTTCAGGATCGACCTTGGCAAGCAAAGGCTCTTTCTCCAACTCAGGCTTGGAGAGCAATGCCATTGCCTTGGCAGCTGCACCACTTCCCTGAGATACACTATCCGTGATATCCTTTATAAACTGAGCGGCACCAGCTATGAATACTCCACCAACCGGGGTTTCAAGGGGCTTGAGCTTTAGATGCGTCTCCTTCAACCAGCCCCACTCATCGTAGGGGATGCGCAATTTCTTTGCCAGCTGCTTCACCTTTGAGCTGCCCTTGGCAGCAGTTGCAAGAACAACCATGTCAACATCCACTTCCACAATTCTTCCAGTGAGGGTGTCAACACCTTGCACACGATACTTGTCACCAACCTTGTAAACCTTTGAAACTTTGCCACGAATGAAATTCACACCATACTCTTCCTTGGCCCTATGGTAGAATTCTTCATATCCCTTACCATTGGATCGAATATCAATATAGAAATCATAAACCGCTGCATCAGGCATGGCATGCTTCACAAGCATAGCCTGCTTTATTGTGTACATACAGCATATTCTTGAGCAGTATGGTACTCCGTTTTGTGGATCCCTTGAGCCAACACAATGCACAAAGGCAATGCTCTTAGGAACCTTGCCATCCGATGGGCGGCGTGGTATTCCCTCCGTTGGACCAGAGGGGGCAAGCAATCTCTCAAATTGTAGAGAGGTAATAACATCGGGATATTTACCACCTAGCTCTGGAAATGCCTCTGCAGGCATAACTTCGAATCCCGTTGCAACTATTATGGCACCCACTTCCTCCTCAATATACTCATCCTTCATATAAAGATCAATAGCCTTGGGCTCACAGACCTCAACACAGAGACCGCATTTAGCGCAGCCTCCACAACCAAGGCAGCGCTTGGCCTCATCCACAACATCCTCATCGCTATAGCCAAGATTGAATTCCTTGAATGTCGATACACGCTCCTCCATACTAAGTTTCATAGTATCGTGTCTCTTTGCTGGATAGGCCAGCTCCTTATATCCACGGAGATTGGAGTGCATCTCTATGTGTACTTCTTCCATTTCCTCGCCCTCAAGATAATGGGCAACATTCTTTGCAGCCCATCTTCCGTAGGTGGCAGCATGCACCCAGTCCCAGGCACCTGTAACAGCATCTCCTGCTGCGAAAACATTCTCTATGGAAGTTTGCATAAATCCATTAACCTTTATGCGATTTCTCTCCACCTCAATTCCCAGTTTCTCTGCCCAAGAGGCATCTGGCAATTCACCTACAGCAAGGATAACAACATCCGCATCCATTAATTCATACTCTCCAGTAGGTATAGGCCTTCTTCTTCCAGTTTCATCCTTCTCTCCAAGTTTCATCTTCTCAAGCTTTATTTTACCATCGAGAATCTCTGCAGGTGAGACAAGGAACTTGAATTTTACACCCTCTTCCTCAGCATCCACTATCTCTTCAGGAATTGCAGGCATCTCCTCGCGGGTTCTCCTATAGGCTATTGTAACATCAGCCCCAAGCCTGAGAGCTGTACGGGCAGCATCCACCGCACTATTACCTCCACCTATGACAACTACCTTCTTATCCTTTATTTCTACCTTCTCACCTAGATTTACCTTCTTCAGGAACTCAAGGGCATGCATAGCCTTATCCTCACCGGGAATTCCCAGGTGTCTTTCCCTATGGGTTCCAATGGCAATTATAACTGCATCGTAATTCTTCCTAATCTCCTCAAAATTCTTCTCATTAACCTCGTAGTTGAGGACAAATTTCACACCTGCATCGATTAAAGGCTGAACTTCATAATCAATAACTTCCTGAGGAAGCCTATAGGGTGGAATCCCTACTGCCAGCATTCCGCCAATCACAGGCAATTTATCGTAAACGGTGACCTTATAGCCCATCTCCCTCAGGTCATGGGCAGCCATAAGCCCAGCTGCACCTGCACCAATTATGGCGACGCTCTTATCCTTCTCCTCCTTGACATGCAGAATGTACTTTCTATCATTTTTAACGGCCCAGTCAGCCACATACCTCTTTATCTCCCTAATCCCTACAGGCTTATCGATATCTCCACGGGAGCAAGCGGTTTCGCATGGATGGGTACATATTCTTCCTGCGATACCCGCAAACGGCAGTTTTTCCCATACTACATCTATGGACCTATCAAACCTTCCAGCCTTGGCAGCAGCTACATAACCTTGAGCATTAAGATGCAAGGGGCATGCTGCATTACAGGGTGGCACTCCGTTGTAGGTTATTGTATATTTGAATGGTACTGCCTGCTCAAATGGTATATGGGTAGCTTTGCGTGTAGCCATCTTCAAATCAAAATCACTTGGCAATACTGTTGGGCATACCTTAGCACACTCGCTACATCCAGTACACTTATTCCAATCTATGAACGGGGATTTCTTCTTTATCTTTACCTTGAAATTGCCAAGATATCCCTCAATCGACTCCACTTCGCTATAGGTGTAAAGCTTTATATTTGGATGGCTACCCACATCGTTCATCTTGGGGGTCAGAATACACTGGGGGCAATCCAATGTGGGAAAGGTCTCGCTTAATCTTATCATATTTCCCCCAAGGGATGGCTCCTTCTCAACCACGACAGTTTCAATACCTGCATCCGCAAGATCCAAGGCAGCTTGCATTCCAGCAACTCCTCCCCCTATGACCAGTGCCCTCTTCTTCACAGAAACTTCTATAGGATGCAGCGAGGCATTGGCCTTGAGCTTCTCTATTGTGGCATTTATTATGCGTATTGCCTTACGAGTAGCAGCCTCTGGATTGTCCTCATGGGGCCAGGCTGCCCATTCTCGGATATTTGCAATTTCAACACGATAGGGATTTAAACCTGCACGAGCAGCAGCGTTACGCATGGTTCTTTCATGAAGCGTAGGAGAACAGTTGGCAACTACCACACCATCAAGATTGTACTTCTTTATGGAATCCTCAATGAGTTGTTGACCCGGTTGAGAACACATAAATACATAGGTGGTTGAAAATGCCACATCCTCCCTTTTTCCAATTTCCTCAGCAACCCTCTTAACATCAACAGTACCTGCTATATTTCTTCCACAATGACAGATGAATACACCAATCCTCTTCATAGCCATTTTCTAAGCACCTCCTCGGGAGAAATATAATGCTTTTCAAAGTGAAGCACATCCTGTGATGTTAATCCGAAGGCTATGGCCATAAGCTGCGTGAAATAAACTATGGGCATATGCTGGAAATCCCCATGCCTTTGCTTTGTAATCTCCTGCCTCTTATCTAGGTTGAAGAAGCAAAGAGGACAGGAGGTGGCAATAACATCCGCACCCATCTCCCTAGCCACATTCACAAGTTTGTACGTTCTTTCACTCACAATCTCCTTCTTATCCACAGTGTGGTATGAGCCACAGCATTCATTCTTAAGTGGATAATCCACAACCTCAGCCCCTAAAATCTCCAGCAGTTGTTCTAAAATGTGAGGATCCTCACGGTTATCTATTGCAACTTCATCGGGACGAAGTAGTAGGCATCCATAGTAGGGGGCAACCTTCAATCCCTTAAGGGGTTTTTTAACCTTCTCTGCAATTTTATCAAAGCCTACATCATTCTTCAGGAATTGGAGATAGTGAAGCACATTAATATTTCCCTCATAATCTACCTCTTCATCCATAAACAGATCAAGGGTCTTGAGCTTATCGCGATTCTTCATAACATCTATATGCGCCCTCCTCAAATTATTGTAGCACATAGAGCAAACAGCTATGACTCGATTGTCTCCAATCTCCTTCCCATAATTCTGTGCCTTAATTAAATTTCTCACATTGGCAAGGGTAAATTTGACACTATCTTGGGCAAGACCATATACCGCTCCACAGCAGGTCCATCCAGGTAATTCCACGAAATCATATCCCAGAACCTTTGCGCTTTCAACAGTGCTATCCTCAAGATTCTTTGCCACACCCTTCAGAGTACAACCCGGATAAAACATAACCTTCTTTAATTCCATCTTTTCACCTCATGGCGTGAATTTTCTGAAATTGCTTACCAGAGCAATTGGGGGCAATTCACCCCGCTCCTCCACCTTGTATGGGTCTACATAATCGTAATTCTTTCTCAGCTGCAACTCCCTTATTGCCTCCATAACAGCCGCCAGATCGAGCCCGACGGGGCAACGGACTGTGCATGTAAAGCAGGCTGCACAGATCCAAGGCGTCTTCGCTTGGAGAAGAGTATCTACATCTCCTTCCTGCAAAAACATAAATACCTGATTTGGCAGGACATCCATGAACTCGGCCATGGGACAGCCAGAGGAGCAGCGGCCACATTGATAGCAGGCAAAAATGTTCTCACCGCTTATTTCTATAACCTTCTGTACCAATTCGTTCTTATGAGGATCCTCCTTTATCGTGTATTTCATCATAAAGCCTCCATATGAGGGATTGCTCGGGGATGATTCTCTTCATATTTAGAGTTTTTGCGAAATGTTGAAACATGGAACCTTTGGATTCTATTTTCAAACCAATTATTACGTTTTTCGTAATGAAAATGCATAATTTAAACCTTCATTCGTGAATAAATTTACATAAAAATATTAAAAAGAGATTTTTCAATGGCGTTTTCTTCTTCTCAGGAGCAAAATGCCTATGAGGGGCAAAAGCAAGAGGAGCATATCACTAAACTCAGGTATTGCTGTTGTAAGCTTTAAGTTTAGTTTTGCCTCTCCAGGGGCACTTGCCACTGTGGTGGAATTTACATCGTAGTAGGTTCCATCATCGGCATAGACGCTTATTTCATCACCGATGCTGTAGGCATGGGGGAATTGATCAATGTAATACTCATAATAACCTTGGGAATTTGTGTACACTATATCATTTTCTCCAGTATTTTCATTGGTCACATTAACTGCAATGTTTTCAAGGGGAGAGCCAGAGGAATCATTCACCCATCCATAAACCTTGAACCTAGAGGCAAATATGTAGACATCTATGTAATCATACGCTCCCCAGTTGCCCGCGGAATCCTGTCCGTGGACGTATATGCGGTGATATCCGCGGGAGAGGGCGAAGGGATCTATGACTATTCCTACTTCCTCCAGTGGAGAATCGAAAGCGCCGTCCTTTGCGGCCAGTGCGATTCCTGATCCGTCGGTGCCCGGTGTGTCAATGAAGAACTCTGCGCCTGCTATGTTCGAGTTTCCGCTTTCAACGTCGCTCACTATTGCATTCAGGGTGAGGGACTTTACCCTGACGAGGTCCACGTAGACCACCTTCGTGGCGTTGTTGCTGTTGTACGGATAAACCATGCTTCCGAAGGTCGCGGGTCCCATGTTGTCCGTGCTCTCTCCGTACTTGGCGAAGAATATTTCACTGCCGAACTTCTCAGGTGTTTTCGTGTATGAGAAGTACATATTGCCATTGTGCGAGTCTCCGGCCAGCCAGAAGTTAGGCATGCCACCGTAATCTATGTATCTGTACCCGCTGATGCTGCCTGAGGATGGATCCACCATGGCTATGGCCATAGAGTATCTGTAGTGTACCCAGTTTTCGTTGTATGGTGCATTCGTATAATAGGAGTTCTCGTTCACAAAGCCAACCAGGATGTTTCCAGAGGAATCCTCGCCAATGGGTGCGGGTCCGAAATCGTTCACATCTATTCCCGGTACACTTGAGTCGATCTTAATGGGGCCGTTCCAGGTGCTCCCACCATTTGAGGAGTACATAAGGTATATCTTGTGCTCGGTCACACCGAAATGTGAATTTTGCCCGTCGTCCTCGCTGTACCAGGCCACCCAGATTCTCCCGGAGGAATCCACGTACGCAGAGGGCTGCAGGTCATTGCCCCCATCGGTGCCTGTTCCATATATTGTGTAGGGCCCATTCCACGATCCACCAGATAGTTTGTAATATCGTATGTAATAATTGGTCTCACTATTACTAGGGTCTCGATAAGAGAAGAAGGCATAGAGCGAGGAGCCATCATATGCAAAGGAGGGGAAGTACTCTCTCTCATCGTTTGTATCGCTGGATAAATATGAACCTATGAGAGCAGGGCTGCTCCAAGATGCGCCTCCGTTGGTGGTGTATACATACTTAAGTGCTCTATAAGCAGTATTCACACTCCTAGAAAGGTAGAGATAATTCTGTCCAATCCTATAATAGGTGTCTGTATAACTATAGTATCTAAAAGTATAGATAATATATACAGAATTGGAAAACGAGGAGGTTATATCAAACATCGGGTAAATCATCTTAATATCATAGGTTATATATACATAATTACCAGAATACGTAACAGTATGAGTTGTTTTACACCTCTCAACTTGGTAACTTGACCATCCATTTTCATCACCATATACTATGGTAATACTGGTTATATTTGAAAATGCCACATATACTTTACCGCTGGAATCCACATCCATCCTCGGATACCATGTAAACCAGTCCATAGTTTGTTCTACAGAGCCATCATAGTTATAGTACCTATCAATATTGGCATAAGCTATATACTCCTGCCATGTCTTTCCCCCATCTGTGCTGTGTGCAACAATTAAATCATAGGAATCCCCATTACCATTGCTAGAATATTTCAAATTTCCCGTAGTGGATGAATTCTGCCTGAAATAGGAAATCCATAAGGATCCATCACTTGGGTCCACAGCTATGGCTGAAGTGGCCTCATTAAGGGAACTTTTGGTTACCTGCTGGTGTGGTATGGGGTTTTCTCCAACTACCTGGAGATTCACTATAATTGAATCCTCCACATTGGAGCTTGAACCTACAGCTTCCAGTCTAATTTCATACAAGCCATCCGATGCTGTTGAAGATGTAGATATTGTTGCGTTTACCCACTTTACCTCTCCAGATTTGAGAGTTATAGAATTCGAATCAAAACCTATCGAGATATCGCTGGTGGATGGAATGATCTCACTCTGAATGGAGTAACTCGTAGTTCCACTTCCCCAGTTCACAACTCTGAATGGAATCACTATAGACTCACCTGCAGATACAACCTTCTGGATTGGTCTGTGGGTGAATTCCTTGTATTGCCAGCTTAATGGCAAATTCTCGTTGTACCTCTCAACTCTCACGTTAGCATGATTCTCTGGTCCCAAGGGCCCAAGGACATAAACTGCAAAGGTTTGGTCTAAGCTTCCAGATCCATCTGGATCGTCGGTGCCTATATTTGCACCTATAACCTGAACTGTCCATGTGCCAACCTGTGGATTTTTAACATTCACCGTCTCTACCACATTGGTATTATCATAACCCGTTGGATTTCCCTGATTCCATTGGGAATCGCCAACAAATATATTTCCATGATACTCCGTGCCATTGGGTGCTATTATTCTCAAATTCAAATTGTTCTGAGCCGTCCCAGGATTATTTCCAGAATTAACGTCCGTCCATGCAAGCACAATCCTCAGAGGTGCCTCTGAGGTCTTCACCTCTACTGTTTGTGTCCAAGAATCCCCATTACCGACGGCCTGCCAATCCCAGTACCTGTAGCTGAGGGGTGGAGGAGGAATTAAAGCCCTAGCAATATTTATTCTACCATAACCCTGATCAATCCCCCCATATTTATATCCGGGCATTGGCTCTGCGCCACCTATTGCCGTGGCTTTGAGAAGGGCAGCAGAGGGGTCACTAAGACCTTCCACATCTGTATAATAATCCCTTACCAGAACTATCGCTCCTGCAGTAATAGGTGTGGCCATGGATGTGCCCTGCATTGCACCGTAATCGTATTTTCCATCTCCGTTGGAATCGATAGGTACAATCCAGGTGTATTCAGCATTGGAATCACTCAAGGTAGTGGGCCTATCTGAAATTATTCCTGCACCAGGGGCACATATATCCGGTTTTATAAGGCCATCTGCAGTTGGACCACGGGAAGAGAAATACGCCAATTCTTCGGGATTCTGAGCCATAGAGTACGCGAAGAATGATCCTTGAGAGTTAACTTCAAACCTCAAAGTTTCAGTTGCTCCAACAGTTATTATGTTCTTTGCAGTTGCTGGAGAGCCAACAGTATTGGGTCCCGGTCCAGAGTTACCTGCAGCGAAGAGTATGAGAAAATCCTTGTGGTTCCACATGTA
>CAYXLB010000009.1:0-22708 GCA_964465785.1 uncultured Thermoplasmata archaeon | reverse complement strand
AAGGGGAAGAGGCGTGGGACCTATGGGGCTTTGCTCATGGCTGCCTACAACCCAGAAAAGGATAGATTTGAAACAGTCTGCAAACTTGGCTCTGGATTCACCGATGAGCAACTCGCTTACCTGCCAAAGAAATTTGAGGAATTGCGCATAGAAAAAAGGCATCCCCGCGTTTGGAGCGAGATGGAGGCAGACTACTGGTTTGTTCCAAAGGTTGTGCTTGAGGTCATAGGTGCGGAGATAACCCTGAGCCCAACGCACACGTGTGCTCGAGACGTTGTTGAGAAGGGTGCAGGTCTAGCCATAAGATTTCCAAGATTCACAGGAAGATGGCGAGACGATAAGGCTCCAGAAGAAGCCACAACAACAAAGGAACTGGTGGAGATGTACAGGAATCAGATAAAAAAGATAGGGTGAAATTATTTCAACTCTTTATAATGGAAGATGATTGTTGCTAAGATTGCTGAAACGATAAAGTAGGCTAGCATTATTGCAACTCCTTCCCAGATGTAGGGGTTGTAGAGTGTTATGGTGAAATTTTGCCCAGCTTGTAGAACCTCCTTGTGTGGATAGTCGCCGATGTAATTACCCTGAAAAACCAGGGTCATTATGCTTGCACCATAGGTTATGGAGAACCATGGTTCCATACCCGTTAGCATGGAGATACTGTTGATTATGTTGAATACGAAGAAATAAATTATTGCAACGATGGCAATGGCCACTGTTCCATTTTTAAATAGGGTTGAGAAAAGATAGGTAAGGGCCATAATGCTTATGAGAAAGAGAAATGAAATGCCAAAGGAATACCAAAGGGCCTCTGGAATCTCCTTGTAATAATAGAATATGTTTATCATTGCCACCAGCCAATAGGTAAGAATGACTATTGCAGAAGCAAAAAGAGATGCCAGATATTTACCCCAGAGTATGGATTCCCTTTTTATTGGATTGGGAAATAAAAAGTATCCAGTTTTGCTTTGATATTCTCCAGCTATGGCGTCCCCTCCAAAGAATAGGGCAGAGAGAATAACAAGGAAGGAGACTGGAGATGACCAATTACTTGAGAAGTTTTTAATATCCATATCCCCCGGGCTCATATAGAAGTATATGACAAGAAGATATATCACGGCGATTATTATGGTTATGAGGAAGAGCGTGAGCAATCTCTTCGATCTAAGATAGTTCTTGAATTGATACTTTGAGATTACCAGCATCTGTGCAAAATCATTCATTTTCAACACCTCCTATTAGTTTAAGATAGGCCTTCTCCAGAGCTAAAGTTTCGCTGCGATAGGTGGTAACCCTATAGCCCTTGGATAGAAGGGTTTTTAGAATCTCATATTGCTCCTTCGCTCCACCTGCAAAATCGATTCTGACCCTATAGGGGCCATGGATCTCCACAGCCCTCACATATTCAATATCCTCAATATCCTTTATATTTTTAACCGGCTCTAAAAATTCCACAATAACCGAATGGGAAAGGAAATTATTCGTCACATTCTCTATGGAGTCGTAGAGAAGAAGGTTCCCTCTATTTATCATTGCAACCTCATCGCAGACCTCTGTTACCTCAGGTAAAAGATGGGAAGACATCAATATAAGCTTTCCCTCTTTTTTCAATGATTTTATTATTTCTCTTATCTCGCTCATTCCCTGAGGATCCATACCCGTGGTTGGCTCATCCAGAATGAGGATTGATGGATTTGTTACCAAGGCTGTGGCCATGGCCAGTCTCTGCTTCATGCCTTTTGAAAATTTACCAACCTTTTTACCTCTCCATTCATCAAGCTTTACCTCTTCCAAGGCGTGTATTATGTCCCTTTTATTGGCACCCCTTATCTCGCATGTCATAGACAGTATCTCTATGGGCGTCAGATGGGGATAGAAATCTGGAGTTTCTATCAATGCTCCAATATCCCGCAGAGCCTTCTTTGGCTCTTTTTTCACATTGTATCCATTTATTATTGCCTCCCCCGAGGTGGGATTTAGAAGGTTTGTGAATAATTTTAGTGTTGTCGTCTTACCTGCGCCGTTGGGACCTAGATAGCCAATACATTTTGAGCCCTCGATTTTCAGATTCAAATTCTTCAAGGCATAGAAATTCCCGTATTTTTTGCTTAGGTTTACCGCTTCCAAATACATATTTCATTCCTCCTTTTTCTTCTCTTTGTATATCAAAAAGATCCCCACAATTATGATAATTATTCCAATTAAACACATGCTTCCGCTGCCAAGAATCATCCATCCTATCCATACCATTTTGCTCTCGCTCTCAAAAACTATTACTATATTGGCCGTGGAATTGCCCATGTTTTTAATTTTCAAAATGTAATCTCCATGTAAATTTGGGAAGAATAGGGTTAATTGAGAGGAAAAATTACCCTCCTCTAAAATTTTGGATGAGTTTGAGAGCTCGTAATGTACCATCTCGGATGTTTGTATAAGGAGCGTGTAATTTCCCTCCTCAAGGGTATAATGAATTTCTTTTTCTTCATTGGGTTCAAGACTCAGCATCTTTGGCTCCATAGTACCACCGCTGGTTGAAAGGGCCATGATTCCCATAGAAGCTATGAGGAGTACAATTCCAACAATTAGTGTCAATACGGATTTTCTCATTCTACCACCTCTTTCTTCTCTTCTCTCCATCTATACACTATGTAGCCGATGGGTGAGAATGCTAGAATAAGAGATAACACCACAACCCATTTAATCATTCCTGAGCTTGGCGTGCCTGGGACTACATTGTAAAAGTATACGGCACCATATACAAACAGGAGAATTAGAACCACTAGATTAAACGCCAGGAGGGAACTCTTGAATACAGTATCCCTTCCTATCTTCATTATCCCAGAATGAAGTAATATGGGGTATCTTTTACCTGCATAAACTAGGAGATAAACGATGATGAGATACAGAAGCGAGAATCCGATATAGCTAAGGAAGAAATCATTCTTATTTGCCCATCCATTAGGATTCCCGCTGGAATCAAAATGGACAGCTATAGTATCTGGTAAGGAATTATAGGTTATGGCCATAAGGAAGAGAAGAATGAGGAAAAATATCAATCCTAGGTGCTTCCACACAAAGGATGCTTCAAGGGGCTTGATGGGAACCTTCGGAGATGGAACATTTCCATTTATTTCTTCCAGTTTATGGGATGCATACACTATTCCGAGAATTGCTATAATGAGTAATGGTACTATAAAGGCTATTAAGAACCAGCCAAGGTATTCGTCGGTAAAGAAGATAAAGGGTACCAGGGAGATGGAGTGTAATAACATCAGTGCACCTACGAACCTATTGGTTTTCTTCCACACCTCTTTATTCGAAAATGTGTATCCTATTTTAAATCCAAAATAGGGATTTGGACCAACTCTGGGGGCCAGGAAGATTTCCATGATGGCCAATAGGATGTAAATAGAGTTGAGAATTAGGGCCAGTTCCATCATTTTCCTTCATCCCCCCTTATTATTTTGTCGGCATAAACCTTCAAATCTTCATAATCCTTAATGAGCTGCTTCAGTAATTTTACTCCTTCATCCGTAAGCCTGTAGTATTTCCTTGGGATGCCTAGGGAAGGCTCTGTCCAGAAGGATTCTAGTACCTTTTTCTTCCCAAAATACCTTAGAATGGGGTAAATTGTTGCGTCCTTAATCCTTATTTTTCCATCGCTTTTTTCTTCCAAGTATTTCACAATCTCATATCCATAGCTCTCTCCTAAATCCTCAATAGCCTTCAGGATCAATAGGGCATAAAGGCCAGAGCGCATTTCTCTGTTTATTTTATCCCTTGGAAGTTCCATTCTCTCACCATATATAACGCTGTTATGTATGTAATGCTGTTATATAAATTTTTCTTGCAATTTGAATAGGGAAATACATAAGGAGGAAGGTGTTTTATATTTAGTTGCCATACTCTTTTCATAATTTCCGTGGTGAAAGATATGGATGAGTATAATGCGAAGGCGATTCAAATTTTGGAGGATTCACAAGCCGTAAGAAAAAGGCCTGGAATGTATATAGGTAGCACCGATGAGCGGGGTCTACATCATCTCATATATGAGGTGGTGGATAACAGTATAGATGAGGCCTTGGCTGGCTACTGCAAGAGGATAAGTGTCATACTCCACAGTGATGGGAGCGTTAGTGTAGAGGATGATGGGCGAGGAATACCGGTAGATATACATCCTGAAAAGGGCAAGAGCGCCCTGGAAATAGTTATGACCATCCTCCACGCAGGTGCAAAGTTTGATAAAAAGGCCTATAAGGTCACGGGAGGACTGCATGGTGTTGGTATCCATGTAGTCAATTTTCTTTCAGAATGGCTAAAGGCGTATGTGAAGAGGGATGGGAAAATATATTTCCAATGGTATGCGCGAGGACAGCCCCAGTGCGATGTGAAAATTGTGGGGGAAATAAAGGATGGAAATATTGTTTGGCTGGAGGAAGAGCATAATGTGGATTTCAAATATTCTCGAGGTACATACATTCGCTTCAAACCCGATCCTGAAATATTTGAAACTACAGAATTCAAATACAATGTGGTGAAGAAAAAATTGAGGGATTTAGCATTCCTGAATAGGGGTGTGGAAATAGAACTGGAGGATGAGCGTACAGGCCAAAGGGAAGTTTTCAAGTATGAAGGTGGAATAGTTGAATTTGTAAAATTCCTCAATGAGGGATACAATCCAATCCATAGGGATGTAATATACGGATTGGATGAGCAGGATGGAGTTATTGTGGAATTTGCAATGCAGTACAACGATAGCACCTCCGAGAATCTACTTGCCTTTGTAAATACAATACATACCGTGGAGGGAGGAACCCATGTTTCAGGCTTTAGAAGTGCATTAACCAAGGTGATAAACGATTTTGCCAAGGAGAGAAATTTGCTTCGTGGCATACCATCCCTCCAGGGTGAAGATGTTCGTGAAGGCCTAACTGCCGTGATTCATGTGAAGCATCCAAATCCCCAGTTTGAGGGGCAAACGAAGGCAAAACTTGGCAACAGTGAGGTAAAGGGCATAGTTTTCTCCATAGTGAATAAAATCTTGGGGCAGTATTTTGAGGAGCATCCAGATGTTGCCACAAATATAATTGCCAAGGCCATAGCTGCTGCCAGGGCAAGAATAGCTGCAAGAAAGGCCAGAGAACTGGCAAGAAGAAAGGGATTTCTCGAATCCTTAGACCTACCTGGTAAGCTGGCGGACTGCAGCGAGGAAAATCCTGAGAAGGCAGAGTTATTCATAGTGGAGGGAGATTCGGCAGGCGGCTCTGCAAAGCAGGCACGAAACAGGCATTTTCAAGCCATACTTCCCCTCCGGGGCAAGATTCTCAATGTGGAGAAGGCTCGGATAGATAAGGTATTCAAGAACCAGGAGATTCGCGCACTCATATCTGCCATAGGAACAGGTGTTAGGGAGGATTTTGATTACTCCAAGTTGAGATATGGAAAGATAATAATAATGACCGATGCAGATGTGGATGGTGCACATATACGTACTTTGCTTCTCACCTTCTTCTATCGTTATATGCCAGAATTAATAGAGAAGGGACATGTTTACATAGCCCAGGCGCCCCTCTACCGTATTCAGAAGGGTAAGGAAATATATTATGTATACAGTGATGAGGAGAAGGAGGAAATGCTTGAGAAACTTGGCAATGCATCTGTCCAACGGTTCAAGGGCCTTGGAGAGATGAATCCCCAGCAACTGTGGGATACCACAATGAATCCTGAAACAAGGAGACTCATAAAGGTAACCATCGAAGATGCTGCCGAGGCTGATAGGCTCTTCTCCATACTTATGGGCGAGCAGGTGGAGCCAAGAAGAGAGTTTATAATTCAGCATGCCAAGGAGGTATTGAACATAGACATATGAGGTGTTAGTATGAAAATTCAAGAAATACCAATTGATGAGGAGATGAAGAATTCCTATATGGACTATGCCATGAGCGTCATAGTATCCCGAGCCCTCCCAGATGTTCGCGATGGTCTAAAACCCGTGCACAGGCGCATTCTCTATGGAATGTATGAACTTGGTTTGCATCACAACAAGCCCTATAAGAAGAGTGCAAGAATAGTGGGAGAGGTTATGGGTAAGTATCATCCCCATGGTGACCAGGCAATTTACAATACCCTGGCTAGAATGGCCCAGGATTTCTCCATGCGCTATCCCCTGGTGGATGGACAGGGTAATTTTGGGAGTATAGATGGGGATTCTCCCGCAGCTATGCGATACACAGAGGCTAGGCTCTCAAGAATGGCTGAGGAGATGCTAAGGGACATAGATATGGAAACGGTTGATTTCATGCCCAATTTTGATGGGAGTCTGAAGGAACCTGTTGTACTTCCCGCCAGAATACCAAATCTCCTAATAAATGGTACCAGTGGAATTGCTGTTGGTATGGCAACCAATATGGCACCCCACAATTTAAATGAGGTTGTGGATGCCCTAATTTATCTCATAGAAAACCCGGATGCCGATGTTATGGATTTACTTAATTTCGTCAAGGGTCCTGATTTTCCAACAGGTGGAATCGTCATAGGATATGAGGGACTTATAAACGCCTACAGGGAGGGAAGAGGTAAGATAAAGATAAGGGCCAAGTATAGGATTGAGGGAGATAGAATAATAATTTACGAGATACCCTACGAGGTCAATAAAAGCAACCTACTCAAGAAGATTGCCCAGCTTGTGAGGGAGGATAAGCTAAGGGGTATATCGGATTTGAGGGATGAAAGCGACCGTGAGGGAATAAGGATAGTTGTGAAGGTAAAAAGGGATATGAATCCAGAGATAGTTATAAATCAACTTCTTGAACATACGGATTTGGAGGTTACCTATGGAATAATAAACCTTGTGCTTGTGGATGGTGTTCCCAGAATTTTGAATTTAAAGGAACTTATGCAAGAGTATTTGAGGCACAGGATGGAAGTTCTTGTTAGAAAATTGAATTACCGCTTGAAAAAATCCAGAGAGAGGAAGCACATTGTTGAGGGTCTTGTTAAGGCCCTAAGTATGATAGACGAGGTAATAGCCACAATAAAGAAATCAAAGAATGTCAAGGAAGCCTCGGAGAATCTTGTAGCCATGGGTTTCACAGATATTCAGGCCAAGGCTATTCTTGAAATGAGATTGCAAAAACTAACTTCTATGGAAATTGAAGCTCTCCAAGAAGAGGATAGAAAACTGGCTGAGGAGATAAGGGATATCGAAGACCTCCTCTCCCATGAGGAAAGGAGATATGATGTTATAAAAGAGGAGCTAATGGAGATAAAGAAGAACTATGGAGACTCCAGAAGAACCGAGATAGTTAAGGGAAAAATTGAAAGCAGGGATATAGAGGATCTCATACCCAATGACCTCGCCGTTATCATTCTCACGGAAAAGGGATACATAAGGAGAATTCCTCCAGAGGAGTATCGTGCCCAGGGACGTGGTGGTAAGGGAGTTATTATAAATTACGGGGAGGGCGATTTGCCCAGGGATATAATAACGGCCAATCTTCATGACTACCTCCTATTTTTCACAAAGAGTGGACATCTTTACTGGCTCAAGGCCTACGAGATTCCGGAAGGTTCAAGGAGGAGCAGGGGAAGGGCCATTGTGAATGTAATTCCCCGCTTGGGTAGTGATGTGATCCGTGTGATAAACGTATCAAACTTTGAGGGCTATCTCTTCTTTGCAACAAGGAAGGGTGTGGTTAAAAGGACATCCCTTACTGATTTTTCAAGACCTAGAAGCACGGGAATAAGAGCCATAGTTTTTGATGAGGATGATGAACTGGTGGATGTGAAGGTTACCAGTGGAGAGGAGGATGTATTCCTCTTTACAAAACTTGGACAGGCAATAAGGTTCCACGAGGAGGATGTTCGTGTGATGGGCAGAAATGCCAGGGGAGTTAGGGGGATAAGACTAAGGGACGGAGATGAGGTGATATCTGCAGGGGTAACATCCCAGGGAAACTATGTGTTTGCTGCCCTCAATACCGGATATGGAAAGAGGACAAATTTAAAGGAGTACCGTACCATTAGAAGAGGTGGATATGGAGTTAGGAATATCAACATAAGAAATGGATATGTGGTTAAGAGTATGCTTACAAAACTTGGAGACGAGATTCTCATACTTACACGGGATGGCAAGAGTTTAAGAACGAAGATAGATAGCATCTCCGTAATGAGCCGCAATGCCAGGGGAGTCAGATTGATAAAATTGGAAGATGGAGATGAGATAATAAACGTTGCAAAGATAACTAGTGATTGATGGAATAATCCCATAGATAGGACTCGTATTCCATTATCTTTTCCCATTCTTCCTTACAGGGGCAATCCAAATTCTCCAAGTATTTTAAATCTTGATAGAGGGAGAAATTCTCAATCGCCTTGAGAACCTTCTCATCGCATTTTCCACAGTTATGCGCTCCTCTAACCTTTCCACCTGCCGTTGGATATGAAACAATATCCACAGGTAGATGGGCTGTCCTCTTGAGCACTTCCACAACACTCCAGAGCCAGGGTGCCCTATACTCCCCCCTTCTCCAAAGATACTCCACAAGGGTATAGTTTTGAATGTTCATTGGGTTAACCGAAACAACCTCTGAATATTTGGAGGCAAATTCCACAGAGTATATGGCCTCCTCCATAGCATCCCTCTCACTCATAAATGGTGGCTTTAGGAGTATGTAAGTCTTCACGGGCACCGCATATTTATTAAGTAATTGGGCTGCGTTCACATAATCCTGAAGGGTAAATCCCTTATTTATCCTGTACTTTAGCGTCTCATTATTTGCACTCTCAAGGCCCAGGGCAACCATTATATTTCGCCTTTCTGCAACTCTCTTAACTTTCTCTTCCGTCACATATTCAGGTCTACTCTCAACTATTATCCTATCGGCGGAAGAAAATGCATTGTAGAGCGCCTCTTGAACCTTTGAGGGCACCTCCCAGTCATCAAGGAACGAGCCTGATGTAAATACCTTTACCATTTTTTCCCCTCGATACTTCTCCTTTGCCTCTCTAATTTGTTCCATTAGATCTTCTTCCTTCATTTTTGGATTTGTATCGTTGAAATAACCGCACATGGAGCATCCTGAATGGTATGCCCATCTGCATCCACGGGTTCGAAGGATTATAACAAAGGAATCTACAATCTCTCCTTTTAATCTATCCTTCTCTCTCCAGGAGGAAATAAGCCCCTTCTTCTCCCTTCTCTTGGCCCTTTTTCGTAGCTCCCTTATCATCTCCTGTATATCTTCCATCCATGGAAGATTGGAAGGTGGAATAAAAACTTATTTATTCCTTTGCCAATAGGGGATTATGCCAATCCTCCTGGTATCCTGGAATGTTAATGGCATCCGTGCTTGTCTTCGCAATGGATTTCTTGAATTCTTAGAAAAGTACAAGCCAGATATCCTCGCACTTCAGGAGATTAAAGCTAAGGAAGACGATATACCCATGGAAGTGCGCTATTACGAGGGATATTACAAGTATTTTAATCCTGCCAAGAAAAAGGGCTATGCAGGTACCGCGCTTTTCACAAAGATTAAGCCCATAAAGGTGGAATTTGGCATTGGCGACGAGAAATTTGATTCAGAGGGTCGGGTTATAACAGCTGAATATGATAAATTTTACCTTGTGAATGCCTACTTTCCAAATGCGCAGCATGGCCTTGCGCGGCTGGATTTCAAGATTGAATTCGATGAAAAGATACATAGGTATCTCAATGAACTTAGGAGCAAGAAGCCGGTTGTGCTGTGTGGGGATTTCAATGTAGCACATAAGGAGATAGATTTGGCAAATCCAAAACAGAATGAGAAGAATGCCGGCTTCACCCCTGAAGAGAGGGCCTGGATGGACAAATTCTTGGGAGATGGCTATGTGGATACATTCCGTATGTTCACAAAGGAAGGGGGCCACTACACTTGGTGGACATACAGGTTCAATGCCCGTGCCCGCAACATAGGATGGCGTGTGGATTATTTTGTTGTCAGCGAGGATTTGAAGGACAAGGTAAAAAAGAGTTGGATAATGAGCGATGTCTACGGCTCCGACCACGCCCCGATAGCTATGCTTCTGGAGGTTTAGAGGTCCTTATAATAGGGTGAGTTTAAGACCTTCATATTGAGCTCCGTATCGCTCAGATCACACACTTCATCAAGTATATTGTTTATAGTATCAACAATTTCCTTTGGAAGATTTATTGGCACCTCCTCCTTTAGCACGAGATATCCATAGGGCTGGGCTTTAACCTTCTCAACGGGAAGTTCCTCTATAATCTTTGGCAGTCTCTCACTATAAAGTCCGTACTCACTCTTCTTATAATCTATTTCCGTTAGTTTTCTCCCACTCTTTTTTATGTACTCCATATCCAGAAGGGCGATTATCCTGCTTATGTGAAATGGATGCAATCCGTTGCACTCCCTTAGAAGATACACTACAATATCCTTCTCATACATCATAACCACCCTCTTACAATTTCAGCTATGCGCATTATCTCCCTGCTTGCAGGGGAGTTTGGAGCAAATTCCACAAGTGGTTTCATGGCCGCAAGGGATTTTGGCACGGAGGGATCGTAGGGGATGCGGCCTATTATTTCCAAACTATTCTCCTCTGCAAATTCCTCTATACCTCTAAATCCAGGATTTATTTCATCCTTATTTATAACGATGTATGTTTCAATCCTGAAATGGTTTGTTAGCCAGAAGACACGTTTTAAGTCACTCAAGCTTGACGGTGTTGGCTCGGCAAGAAGAATGGCTTTATTTGCACCGCTTAGGGATGCAATTACCTGGCATCCTATTCCTGCAGCAGAATCCACTATTACATGTTCTGCCAAACCAGCCTTTACCCACTCCTTGGCAATATTCTTCTCCTCGGTAACCAATTTTCCGCTGTTTGGTTTACCAACATCAAGCTCTGCAGATACCAGGGGTCCATAGGGGGTATTGGCAGTTCTAATCCATCCAGAGACCGCATCGCTTATAACGATGGCACCATCCACTGGGCAAACCGCCTTGCATGCCCCGCATCCCTCGCATAGGTACTCCTTTATTTTATGCATCCCATCCTCCTCATATATTGCCTCGTAGATGCACACATTGTCACACAATCCGCAGTTTATGCATTTATCCGTTATTGTCGCAGTTTTTGCAGATATGACCTCTCTCTCCTCATCCCATCTATTCACATTGAAGACCAGGTGAAGATTTGGAGCCTCGGCATCCGCATCCACGGCTGCAATTTTAAAGTCCTTGAGCAGAGAGATTAAAGAACCTGTGAAGGTGCTCTTTCCGACTCCCCCCTTCCCACTGGCTATTACTATTTCCATTTAAAGCACCTCCTCTATGCGCTTTGCAATATTTTCAAATATCTTGGCTGCCTCGCTCTGGGGGTATTTATCAACAACAGGTATGCCTTCAACATATGCCTTTAGTATCTCCTCCATCATGGGTATTTCTGCTATAATCTCTGCATCGTACTTCTTCACCAAATCTTCATGGCTTATTTTTCCCATATCACTGCGATTAACCACAATCCATGCCTTGAGCTTCAATTTTTTGAGAAGTTTGAGGATCATCTCCAAATCATGTCTCCCAAGGGGGGTGGGCTCGGTGACTGCTATTACAATATGGGAGTCCTCTATGGCCGCAGCCACATGATTTCCCGTACCTGGCATTGTATCGAAGAGATAGATATCCGCCTTTATATCCATAGCTCTCTGCCTCACAGCCAAAACGGTGGGATAGGACCTCTCTTCCCCCTCCTCCAGCATACCCGTTAGAAGTTCCAAATTATCACTAATTTTCGTATGATATGTATACCCCACCAATCTTTCATCATCAAGTATTGCCCCTGTCTCCGGGCAAACAAGCTGGCAGGTGCGACATCCGGAGCATAGGGAAGGCATTAGGAAGGGATAGCCCTCCTTGAATTGAAGAAGGGCATTCTCAGCGCAGTTTTCCACGCATATCCCGCATTTTGTGCATTTGGAATAATCGAATTTTGGTTTGAAGAGATGCACCTCCTTCTCCCCTTTAAGTTCTGCAGATAGTAGGATATAATCATTTGGACATTCAACATCGGCATCAACAAAAACCACACGGTATTTACGGGAAAGCAGTATAGCTAGATTCGTTGCTACTGTACTCTTCCCTGTTCCACCTTTACCACCGGTAACGGTGATTTTCATAGGATCACCAGCCGCCTCTACCTCTACCACGGCCTCTTCCTCTTCCACCACCCATCCCAGGTCCCATTCCCGGGCCACCTGATACATTGGCGGGTGGTAGTTGATTATTCAGGTACATCTGAATCGCCTCACCAACGGAGACACCCTGGGCAGTGCGCATATCCACGCCACCCATTTGAAGAACCTGTGCAGAGTTTGGACCAACGGCACCTGCAATTAGTACCTTGCATCCTTCATTCACTACCGCCTGCCCTGCCTGTATGCCTGCCCCACTGGCTGCGGAGGCCCCTGGATTGGGAATGATATAAACATTCTTTATCTCCCTTCCCTCCACTTCCACAATGGTAAATGTTGGACAGCGACCAAACTGCATACTTACCATATCTTCAAGACCGCCTCTCGATTCCGATGCCACACAGATTTTCATTTCGGCTCACCTAAATGGGTGATTGGTGTGTAGTTTATAAAGATTGCTGGATATTTCTGTGCAATCTAAAAAATTTTAAATAGTCATCCCCTTTTCTCCCTTCATATGAGGAAACTACTGCTTGCAATAACTATCTCGTTGATTTTGCTGGCTCCTGCAACTTTGGCTATGGCTAAGGAGGAAAGCCCATACCCTACCATCACACTGATATTTTCAGATGGAAAGGTTTATGATGTAACTGGCAAGATGTGGGGCTCTACAATAATTCCATATGTGGAAGGTAGGATTAAGGATTACAAATGGCAGGAAGATGGAGACAGGGCAAGATATATCTTTTTCGATAAATCCTTAAAGGGATTGAACCCCTACGGAATTGATTTTGTATCAGCCATGGAGAAATCTACCTATGATGAGTTTCAGAATAATGTTTTTGCGGTCCTTTCCAAGGCATTGAATATGACAAATGATAAGGATTCCGATGGGGATGGATATACAAATATTGTGGAATTAAACAACGGTACCTACCCTGGGGATCCAAATAGTTATCCAGGAGCTCAAGAAAAGGGATTCTGGGAGGAAAATGAGGGATACATAATCCTCGGCATTCTGATAGCATCGATCTTTGTACTATACTTTGTGTTCAACAAGGAAAGTAAGAAGGAGAGGATCTAGAAATAGAGCCACCTTTTCTTAATTCTTTTGAAATTTATGTAGGTTAAGAATAGCATGAAAGAGGCTGTTAAAATCACTATCCCCAAGGCATATATTGATTTTTCAAAGGTTCCAATTACTAGGATCATTCCCGGCACTATGCTGTAAAGGCTGAACCTTAGTATTATGCCTGGATTGAAGAGGAGGCTTGTTATCTTCGGACCTGCTATGTAGGCTGTTAGGAATAGGAGATACGTGCTATTCAGATAAAACAGGCCCAGAGAAAATGGAAGTAGGGAGATTGTGTGGATGTTGAGAAGGATAATTATGGGTATGGAAATTATGGAGATTATTATGAAATATGCCTTTATATGGGTCATAACAAGATCAGAGGCCCTAATGGGAAGGGTTTGCATATACCCAAAATCCTCCATAATTGTAAGCCAGCTGTAAATCACCGCTGAGAAAATTGATAGCATCACAGAGAGGCTAAGTGGATTGTAAACTTCCCTTCCCATACTCATATTTATTATCTTTATGAAAATGAAAAGGAGGACCATGGGTAGAAAGTAGGTGAAGAGGGACTTCACAATTATTCCGCCCCTCACAACATCCTCCATCTCCTTGGATAGAAGGATATCTCGGAATATTCTCTTGTATTTCTTTAGAGAGTTCTCCCTTTTTCTTGAAATATCCCTTATTTCATTGGGTGTAAGGACATAGGCTATTAGGGAAAATGCAAATATCATTGAAAGGGAAAATATTAGAGAAATTGGATTTTTATCTACTTGGAATTCTGCCGGTGGGAATGGGAGAATTGAGAGGATAACCATGAAAAGGTAGGAGAAGAGGAGAATTAATAAAGCATAGTAAGCCTTTCTACTCCTATACCAGAGGGGGAATGATAGGTAACCCAGGGAATACCCCAGGAACATAGAAATTGTTAGGGAAAGGGAAAATGTTAGAATTTGATACGTGTCAAGATGGGAGAAGGGAATTGATAAAAGCAATCCTATAAGAGTTGGAATTATGAAGAATAGGGTGTAGTATATTGCATCCCTCAAAAATAGGTAAAAATAATTCTTCTTCATATTCATTGGAAGTATTGGGGCAATCCTTGCCAAGGTTCCTCTTTCACTACCTCTACCAAGAAACTCAAAGGAACTTACCCCAAAGCCATAGATGAATGTACTTAGCATCGTTAGAAGAATGAACTGCCTGTATGGAAAAATCAATAGTATATCCCTTATGAATATTGCACCTATGGCCACAAAGAATATTATGTAGATGGGGAAAACAATGAGGGAATACTTCTTTGCGATGGACGCATGTTTTCTGTACTCCTCAACCAAGTAATATCTAAGCATTTTCAAATTCCCTCAAAAATTCTTCTTCCAAATTCTCTAGATTATCCAGCATAGCCACAATTCTACCATCCTTTATTATGCCAACCCTCTTGCACATTTTCTTTGCGATCTCAATTATATGGGTGGCCATGAATATTGTATTTCCCTTCCTTGCATAATCAATAATCATCTCCCCTATCCTCCTCTGGTACAGGGGGTCAAGATTTATGAATGGTTCATCCAGGAACAGTATTTTCGGCTTGTGAATGAAGGCTGCTGCGATCATAAGTCTCTGCTTAGTTCCCTTAGAAAGATCCTTGCATATGCTTTTTCTGTAGTCCATCAAATCGAATTTTTCAAGGACTTCTTCAACAGCACCCTCATTCAAATTTCTAAGCTCAGAAAGGAAGTATAAATACTCCTCAACTGTGAGATAATTTGGTACGCTTTCACTCTCAGGCACAATGCCCACGATTTTTCTAACTTTTATTGGCTCCTTGAGAGGGTCAATACCCCCGACCCTTATAAATCCCCTCCCATCTGTCTGGGCTGTTAATATTTTTATCAATGTAGTTTTACCAGCACCATTAGGACCAAGTAACCCGAATATCTCTCCATCCTCCACATTCAGACTAAGATTCTTTAATACATGCTTTTTTCCGTACCACTTGTTAAGATTTTTTACCCTTATCATAGGGGCACCTTTCTACCTGAAGAATCTCTCTGATATTCTCCCAGCTCATCCATATTCTTTAATTCATTTTCACTGAAGACAGGGCCATCGATGCATACCCTGTAACCATTTATACTGCAGGAGTCGCATATCCCAATCCCGCATTTCATAAGCCTCTCCAGGGATGCCTGTACCTTTATACCCCTAGCAATTGCCATCTCAACAATCTTTTTCATCATTATTTCTGGGCCACAGGTGTAGATGATGTCGTATCTTCTTTTATTTAGCATTTCCTCTGCCAATTCAGTGGCGAATCCCTTGAATCCAGCACTGCCGTCATCTGTGGCAATGTAAATATTTTTATCCTTGAATCTATCCACAAAGAGCAGCTCATCCTTTGTCCTGGCTGCAATTATGACATCACCTTTTACCCTCTCTATCAATGGAGCTAAGGTTGCCATACCGCTCCCCCCTCCCACTATCAGGGCATACCCATTTATAATTTCAAATCCCCTCCCATAGGGTCCCCTAATCCAGAGTTTGTCACCCCTATTTAGGGAATGCATCCTACTCGTTCCAGCCCCAATCTTCTTAACGGTGAATCCACTTCTATCGCCTATGTAGGATATGCTCATGGGGAATTCATCAACACCGGGGATCCATATCATGTAGAACTGTCCTGGTTTTGGATGGGAGTTATCCCGGAAAAAAAATGTTTTTATGGTGGGTGTTTCCTCTATTATTTCCTCTATTTCCACAACCCTGTACATTTATCTCACCTGTGCAATGCCAACAAGCTCATCAATTTTATCATATCCATTCCTCATCATCCACTCCTCCATCTCCTGGGCTATGAGATGGAAAACCTCAATCCCACGGTAGTATATGGCGGTTCCAATTTCCACCGCCTTGGCACCGGCCATTATGTATTCCAGGACATCTCTACCATTACTTATTCCCCCCACGCCGATAATGGGTTTATCTATCTCCCTATAAACTTCGTACACTGCCCTCACTCCTATGGGCTTTATTGCAGGTCCCGATAATCCACCAAATACATTGGAAAGTACGGGCATTTTTGCATCAACATCGATGGCCATGGCCTTTACGGTGTTTATGAGAACCAGAGCATCGGCTCCCTCGGCAGCCTTGGCAATCTTCATTATGGAATCTGTATTGGGTGTCAATTTTGCCCATACGGGAATATTCACCTCCCTCTTTACCCCATCCACTATCTCTTCAACTAGCTCAGCATCCACGCCTATTTCCATACCGTACCCCTTTGCATGTGGACAAGAAAGGTTTAGTTCCACAGCATCTGCACCATATTCCTCCATCTTCTTTGCAAGATACCTGAATTCATCAACATCCTTCCCAAATATGCTCCCTATTACAGGAACGCCCGATGTCTTGGCCTTCCTCATCTCATCTCCATAATTTTCAATACCGGGATTTGGGAGTCCCATGGCGTTGAGCAATCCATAGGGTAGTTCGTAAACCACAGGGTTATCATATCCTTTTCTTGGCTCAATTCCTATGGATTTTGTCACTATACCCCCTGCTCCACTGTTGGCGATTCTAGCCATTGTATCTCCACTCTCATCAAGAATTCCAGAGGCTAGGAGCAGTGGATTTTTGAATTTTATACCGTTCAATTCGATTTCAAGCATATGAAAGATTAAGGAGAAATTTGTATTAAACCATTTCGTGTTTCAAGACGGTTGTTGCATCCTCAAGGGCCCTCTCTGCAATTTTCCTTTTTATTTCTTCCCTACTCCCCTTGAATACATATCTTTTTACAATTACCTTATCTCCTATTTTTATGGCTATATAAACTAGCCCCACAGGTTTCTCCTTGCTACCTCCCGTGGGACCTGCAATTCCGGTGGTGGCTATAGCAAGGTCTGCTTGAAATAGATTGGCCACACCTATTACCATCTCCCTTGCACACTCTTCACTTACAGCCCCATATCTTTCAATAATCTCCCTTGGAACACTCAAAATATCGATCTTTGCTTCATTGCTGTAGGCTATAACTCCACCCACAAAATATCTTGAGGCTCCAGGTACATCGGTAATCATATCTCCAATTTTGCCTCCAGTGCAAGACTCCGCCACAGCAATTTTTAAATTTCTTTCAAATAGTAAGTTCCCAAGGATATTCTTCATTCTTCATCACTCTGGGCTAGCTCCCGCAACCTGGAAATGCCATCTATCTCTTTAATAGTTTTAGCCACCATCTCTGGCACAAGATGTTCCCAGGGCTCACCTTGTATTATTCTCCTTCTTATCTCCCTGCCGGAGTATTTTTCCCTGTCATAGAAGGGTGGTACCTCTATCTTATAGCCCTTTTCTTCAAATAACCTCTTTGTTAAGGGATTATTGGCAAAGACCACATCGAAGGGTGGGGCAATGGCTTCTACATGGGCCACCCATATGGCATTGCGATGCAAATCCTCAATTGGAACAAGGTAGTAATTATGTATTCCCTCGGCTTCCAAACTACGGGATATCATAAGGTGTCTCTCACCTGCCGTAAACGGATTTTCTAGGGTATGGGAATACTGGGCACTTCCTATGCCTACGATTACATCATCATACTTTGAAACTATGTACTTCACCACTTCCAGATGTCCCTTGTGAAATGGCTGAAATCTTCCAATTATAAGTGCACGCATATTTAGAAATTACTTTATGCAAGATAAAAGTTTTCTCCAAGAATAAGGATGAAAAGGAGTTCATTTTTGGGCTGGAATGGAAAAACGGAAAATGGGGCCGACCGGATTTGAACCGGCGACCTCCCGGTTTCTGAAAGCCCCATTACGGGTAAAGCCGTTTTTTTAAGGGGGCTTCTATCAGCCGGGTGCTCCAACCATGCTAAGCTACGGCCCCGTGTGGTGTGGTATTATTTTTCTATATTTAAAACTTTTTTGCTAGAATATACCTCCGAAGAGATAGTTTATAAGGGTGCCAAACAAGTATGAGAGTGCAGCAGCCCCTAGACCCAGGATTACCATCTCCGTAACCTTCTTCCTTATAGATATCCCAGACATAACTGAGATTATTGTTGAAACTATTGCAAGCATTAATGCCGCCAGAAATATGGAGAAGGGAAGCGCAATATAGGAGTTAGGCGCTAAGAAATATGGAACTACAGGGAAGAACACTCCCAGGATGTATGCAAGTCCCGTGTAAATTGCAGCCCTGCCTTCATTAATTTCCTCCTCCGGTATTATATTCTCTGGTTTACCGTTGTTAACAATATATGTGGCCGCCTCCTCAGCAACATCTCCTGCTAAGCCCATCTCTTCCAGTTTTTCCCTTACCTCCTCCTTGGCCCTCTCCTTGGAAATATTAAAAACGATACTCAATCTCCTGCGGGTTCCTTCATTTACTTGCCTCTGGGACCGAACGGAGACATAGGCTCCTATTCCCATAGATAAGGCACCGGCAACACCTACAATCAAACCACTGAGTCCAACCAACAGGGGATTATTGACATATACGGCAGAGAGACCAGTAACTGCACCCAATAGCTCCACTAAGCCATCGTTCATTCCGAGAACGAGGTCCCGTATATTTTCTGCATGGAGAATCTTCTTTTCCCTGTTGAATATCCTTTCATGCTCTATCTCATCCAGTATTATATTGCCTAGATGCCTTTTTTCCTCCTCATCCATATCATAATTCATATAAAAATCGTAATACACGGATATTGTGGATGTTTCAGTCGCTTCAAAGAGGGAAACCAAAAATACTGAGCCAAAAAGAGCCTTAATCAAGCGCAGGGTAAATTTGCGAAACGCGCCAATTCTTACCTTAGGTACTTTACCCCCCCTCTTCTCAATAAAATTTTTCCAAAATTGGGCATGGCTTCTCTCTATGTTTGATAGCCCAAGTAATTTTTTACTTATTTCCTCTTTCTTCTCGAGGGTTCCTAAATAATGATAGATTAATGAGTCCTTAATCTCGTTCGTGTAGAACTTCCTTGCCAGGGCCAAGGCATCCATCGCTGTGGAATAATTTAAGGAGTATTTAAATTTTGAGCATCGCAATTTTTATAACATTTAGGGAGATTACAAATTGGTGATTGAATGATAGAGAAGTTCAGATGTCAACTTGTTTCTTGGAAGGACATAGAGAGGTGGTCCATGGACATAGTGAAAAAGGTAAAGGAGAGCGGCTATGATCCAGAAATAGTGATAGGATTAGCAAGGGGAGGACTTGTACCTGCGAGATTGATAGCCGATTATCTGAATATAAAGGATCTATACGCTGTGAAAACGGAGCATTGGGGATTAACTGCAACTCCCGATGGAAAGGCAAGGCTGGCTCAGGGTTTACAGGTTAGTATAGAAGGGAAAAGGGTTCTAGTGGTGGATGATATAACGGATACTGGGCAGAGTTTGAAATTGGCAGTTGATCATATTAAGGAGCATAATCCAGCCCAGATAAGGAGTGCTACTCTTCTCCACATAACCCACTCAAAATATGTGCCAGATTATTATTCCGATGAAGTGCCGGAGGATAAATGGACGTGGTTTGTATTCCCCTGGAATGTTTATGAGGATATGAGAAATCTGATTCCCAAGACACTCTATAAGAGTAAAACTGCCAAGGAGATAAAGGAATCCCTGATGGATCAGTTCCAGATAGATGTTAGTATGCGTATAATATGGTCAGTGCTAAGGGATCTCAAGGAGAGGGGTAGGGTTAAAAAGATAGGAAAATATTGGGAGCTGGTAAAATGAAATTACTTAGAGATTCACTTAAGAATGCACCGGTTATAATGAAGGGCAGCTATCCCTATTTTATTCATCCACTGACAGATGGGATACCGGAAATAGATCCTGCTGTACTCAAGGATGCCATAAATGAGATAATAAAAGTTATAGATATCGATGCCTTTGATAAGATTGTGGCGGTGGAAGCCATGGGCTTGCCTATTGGAGTTGCGTTGAGTATGGAACTTACCAAGCCTATGACAGTTATAAGGAAGAGGCCCTACGGTTTGCCAGGAGAGGTTGAAGTTGAGCAGAAAACAGGGTATTCCAAGGGGAAATTGTACATAAATTCCATATCCCCTAAAGATACTCTTCTTCTTGTGGACGATGTTTTAAGCACTGGTGGAACCATCACTGCTGTTGTAGATGGCATAAGAAAAATAGGTGCCAAGATAAGTGATATAGTGGTGGTCGTGAACAAGAATAGGAACATAGTGGAGCTTGAGAAAAAGATTGGCCAGAAAATAAAGACAATAGTAAACATAGAAATAGTGGAAGGAAAGGTCAAAATTCTAGACTAAAGTGTTTTTTCCAACATCTCATCTATTTCTTTTTGGAACATCTTGTACATATTTGATATAAGCTCTTTTCTCACCTCGGGGGGTAAGGAGATTATTCCTAGCTCACCCAGGGCCTTACTCATAAGGGTTGCTGCCTCAAGCTCCTTTACCTTGGCACTTAAATAAAGAAGCATAGCCTCTCTGATTTCCTCCTTAATCTTCGGATTCTGCTTCATCTTCTCCCTAATGTACTCCTTAATTTCATCCTTCATAATTTCCCTGACAGCTTCAATAAGCAAATCCTCGGAGGGTAAAATCTTCTCCGATTCCTTAATCAATTCCTCCATATCCTTAATCATAGAAACAAATAAGTTTTCCTCTATAAGTATGTTTCTGAGAGGGAAAGAAAAAATTTAAATACTTCTAAACTCATTAGTCTGACAGAAGTCATACTGGTGGTTTGAATGGTGATGGGTGTATCCTTGAGATTTATAATGGAATATGTTTCAAAAAAGAAGGGAATAGAAGGTTTGAATGCTCTAATTGATGAAGCCAATAAGAAAAGGGTAATATTTATGAGAGAATCAGATATAAAGTCACATGAGAATTATCCGGGTTATTATCTTGCCAGGGTTTTAGATGCAGCTATAAAGGTTCTGGGGGAGAAGGAGCTGGTTGAGGAAATGGGAAGATATTTTGGGAACAATATGGATGTAAATTTTAGAACCCTCCTTGGAAGGTATCCGCCTAAAACCTCTGTACAGATTATGGTAGTGGCGATGAGAAAGTATTTGCCCATTTTTCATACGGGCTATAAAACAATAACAGGTAATGCCTATTGGCTCTTGGTATCCAAATTAAAGAAGGATTATTTTCCTTTCATAGAGGGGATTATGAAATCCTTGTTTGAAAAGCACGGAGGAATAAGGGATATAAAGAAAATCTATGGTAATGATAGGATAGAATATACGTTGAAATTCTAAATCAGAATTTTTCTGAGAATATCCTTATCACACTATTTTGAATTATGGTGGCAGATAGGGCCTCGTCGATTTCATCAAAATCAATATCCTCCAAGGGATATACTCCTATTAATTTATTCTCCTCCGCCAGAACCCAGTGGATAACCATATTTTTCTTACCCTTTATTTCCAAATACCCCTCTGGATAGGTGGGGGACCAATGATGTAAGAAATCCCCTTTAAATATTTCCTTGAAATATCTCTCCAGTTTTGTAGGACCCACATTTGTTAGGATATCAACCCAAATCCAAGGAGAATCAAAATCATTCCAGGAATTTTTAATCCTTTCCTCATCTTCTTTAGAAAGCATCAAAGGACACCTTCAAATTCCTGTTGTAGCTCTATCATAACTTGGTCAAGGACCTCCTCAAAGGATATGCCCCTATATTCTCTTAATCCTCCGAGTGGACTTTGAAGTTTTGCGATAAAAACCCCGTTTTCCTCCAAGAACTCTATATTGCAGAGGATCTCCTCCATGGTATCACCTAAGCCCGCTATTGCAATTATGTATAAAAATATTGTGCAGATAAATCTGAGTAAAGTTTAAATGTTTGTTTCCCATCCTCGTTTCAACGGTAGGTGGTCAATAATGGCAGGTCTTGGTCCATATTTGGTAAAAAGATTGATCCAAGCAGTGATCACACTGTTTGTGGTTACTAGTATCGTGTGGGTTCTCTTCGAAGCAATGCCGGGAGATCCTACTGACCCATTCTATGGTAATCCCAATTTCGATGCTGCTGATGTGGCAAACATGGCTGTAGCCTACGGGCTTTCTGAGAAATTTTTAGAGAATTTACATTCTTCCGATTTTACCAGTGTCCCTGCATCCTCCATTCCCAATGCTAATGCCAATTATTCCTATTATTATAAAATATTGGAATTCCCAGATACGCCGAGAACAGTGACATTCAATTACAACACGTCTCAATATGAGATAGGGATATATGTTTTCAGTAGTGGTTCCAACAATATTCCATTTGAGCAAATATATCTCAAAAATAGGAGTACGGAAAGCGGAAGTGTACCACCCGAATACAAGTATTACTGGAGTCCCTACGATCAGATAGGGAGAGCTATTCAGTCTGTTGGAGTTCTACCACACAAATATGTGTATTTATTAATTG
>CAYXLB010000008.1:0-23129 GCA_964465785.1 uncultured Thermoplasmata archaeon | reverse complement strand
GTATGACCTATTCTGTTAGGCTTCCTCCATATAGGGAAGGCGATATTGTGGAGGTGGAAGGTGAGTATTACGTGATAAATCATCTTTCCGGGAGTTATTTGAAGCTTGTATCTCTGAAGGATGGCAGGGAGAAGAATGTTGATGTAAAAAGGCACAGGGTTCATGTTGTTGAAGAGAGGGAAAATTTGGAAGAGGCCATGGTCATATACGCCAAGGAGAAGGAGGCACAAATTATGGATAAGGATTATAAAACCTTGGAGGTGAAGATGCCAAAAACCCTAAAGCCTGGGGAGAAAATAAAAATAGTTAGGATAGATGATGTGGTCTATGTGGTACCATGATAGTAATAGTGGTTCCAATAAAGGGTAATAAATTTTTAATGATTAGACACCCCAGGCGTGGCTGGGAGTTTCCAGGAGGTAAGGTTGAGAATGGGGAGGATATTAAAGAGGCTGCCCTCAGGGAATGCCAAGAGGAGGCAGGAATTAAAATAAGGAATCTTAAGCCAATAAAGGAGAGTAAGAATTTGGTTGTTTTTTCGGGGGAGATTGAGGATATAGGGGATGGTGAGATGCAATGGCATCTGTTTTCGCAAATTCCTGAGGATCTCTCGTTTCCCAAGGAAGAAGCAGAGGAATTTTTAAGACTAGCAGGCTTCAAATTTTAATCACGAAAACATTTTTTTATATCTTCGGCATACCCACTTATGCTATTAGAGCTGATAGTGATCCTAGCGATCCTTGCTTCACTCTATATGTCCTGGAACATTGGTGCCAACGATGTGGCAAATTCAATGGGCACCTCCGTTGGGAGTGGGGCTCTAACACTTAGGAACGCAATTATTGTGGCTGTGGTTTTTGAATTCCTTGGTGCTGTTCTTGTGGGAAAACATGTGACAAATACCATTGCCAAGGGTATTGTAGACCCAACCCTGATTCCTCCAAATACTCTCATGGTTGGAATGCTTGCCGCCTTGATAGGTGCCGGATTATGGGTCACAATCGCCACGTATCTAAGATTGCCCGTATCCACAACTCAGTCCATTGTGGGCGCAGTTATGGGGTTTGCAGCCATAATAAATATGGAACTCATTCACTGGGAAGTTGTGGGAGATATTGCAGCCAGTTGGGTTGTATCTCCAATCCTTGGAGCCATAATGGCCTACATATTCTTTATGATAATGAGAAGATTCATATTTGCCAAGGATGACCCAATAAAAGAGGCAAAAATCGTTATGCCCTTCTTTATTTTCCTAACAGCGCTCCTAATAACCATGTCCCTTCTTTTCAAAGGATTGAAAAATTTGGGTTTAAGTCTTGATCTTCCCTATGCTCTTAGCATCTCGATAATTGTGGGTTTTATAGCCATGGCTATTGGATATGTGCTCTTGAGGGGTTATAAGTACACCTATGAGGATGGTGATAAATATAAAAAGCTTGAAAAATTCTTTATATATTTGCAAGTTATGACAGCCGCAAGCGTTGCCTTTGCCCATGGTGCCAATGATGTTGCAAATTCAGTTGGACCACTGGTTACAATAGTTGATATTTACAATGGAGTCCCTGTGGGGCATGAAGTAGTCATACCCATTTGGGTATTGATGCTGGGTGGGTTTGGCATCGTGATTGGTGTATCCACATGGGGTTATAAAGTTATAGAAACTATAGGTCATAGAATAACTGAGATAACTCCAACCAGGGGTTTCGCAGCGGAGCTTGCCACTGCCTTCACTGTGCTTGTATTCTCAAAGCTCGGAATGCCCGTATCCACCTCGCAGGTTATTGTGGGCTCTGTGATGGGCGTGGGCTTTGCCAGGGGCATAGCCACTGTAGATTATAGAATAATTAAAAACATTCTTCTCTCTTGGGTATTTACCATCCCAGTGGCCATGGCGTTTTCGGCAGGAATATTTTTATTATTCAAGTATATATTCTTGGGGTGAGGAAGTATGAGGTTTATAAGAACACCAATAATTCAAACTTTGCGAAAATCGCCCTTTGAGGCCCTAATAGACCATGCTAAATATGTTGGGGATAGTGCAAAGCTTCTAAGGAAGGCTTTTAATGATTATTTGAATGGGGATTATGAGGATTTTGATATTAAGAGAAAAGAAATTGAGGAGCTGGAGTTAAAAGCGGATTATATTAAAAGCAACATACGCAATCATCTTCCAAAGGGTGTATGGATGCCAGTGGACAGGGGTGTTTTTCTTTCCCTTCTTACGGAAATGGATAAGGTGGAAGATTTGATTCAGGATGTTACAGAATGGTTGTATTTAAGGAAAAAACCAGTGCCCGAAGAGTTGAAGGGAGGATTTGAAGCACTATTTGAAAAGGCCCTAGAATCAATAAAACTCTGCGAAGAGGCAATAAAGGCGTTGAATGTGGTGATTGAATCCTCCTTCTTGGAGAAGGAAAGAGAAAAAACCAAGGAAATAGTACACAAATTGCATCTGGTGGAACACGAGAGTGATCTGCTTGAGAGAAGATTGACTAGGGAAATATTCAATATTGAAGATAAACTCAGTGCGGCGGCCTTGTTTCATTTAAGTAAGCTCGTATTCCTTCTTGGTGAGATTGCAAACCATGCCGAGAATGCAGGTGATAGGGTTCGTGCACTGATTGCCAGATAATTTTTTATAACCTTTTTTTATAATCTCCCTGATGATAACCGTAATGACCCATATGGATGCAGATGGGGTTATATCATTATCCTTATTTCTAAAAAAAATAGGTGGTGCAAAGATAAGGGCCTATTTCACCTCCCCCGTGCAGTTAAGGGATACCATATGCCATTCTGTAAAGGGGAAGAAAAATCTTGGAGAACTTTACATCTTTGATATGGCGGGTGAGCACCGTGCTATATATGCTGCTGCAATGTACGACCTTGTGGTGTGGATAGACCACCATGAGTGGGAGCCTGAGATTGAGTTGCCTCATGTGAAGATTCACATTGATAGCAAGGCGAAGAGCGCTGCCCAAGTAGTTGCAGAATATTTTGGGTTATCCTCCTCCCTTGTGGATATTGCCAACCAAATAGATATTAATAATGTCAAGGATGAAACAGCTGAAAAAATAAGAACGTTGATAGGGGCACTGCGTTGGAGATATTCTGGCAAGGATTTGAATGTAAAATTATACAAGCTTGCTGAGGAGCTAATGAACGAGGATTATTCATTTCTATCCAACTACGATGAGATAATAAGGGAGTATCTCCAATGGATTGAGGATTTGAAAAAGAGGGTGGATAGGGAGATAAAAATATTTAGAGTTAAAAACCTCAAAATAGCCGTATTTGAAACCCTTGAATCTGTGCCCGTGTACATAATAAGTAATTTGCTTGCCCAGAACAAAAATGGACCCTTTGATATAATCCTTATAATGATACATAGGGTTGGAAGATATCATCCAGCCACAAAGATGGAGTTTAGGACCCATACAGACGTTGATGTGCTTAAGATTGCAAAGTTCTATGGAGGGGGTGGCCATAAAAAGGCAAGTGGGGCTACAGTGGAAGATATAGTTACGGTTCCCGAGGTCCTCAATGCCATTGAGCTTCTTTACTCATAGCTTCATACCTTATTTTCAACTGACATGCTTTGCATATCTCTCCTGTTGTAGGCTCACCACAAATCTTACAGGGTCGTAGACTTGCAACGTATCTTTCTTCGATCACTGGCTTTATATCATCGAAGAAATTAACGATGGAAAACTTAACTGCAGGGTCCCTCTCCTCCAGTTTATTCAAAAATTCCCTATAAACATCCCTTACGGCAAGAGGAGCATATGGACATCTTCCGCTATGATATGGTATTTTCACAATATTCGCGTACATCCTGACTTCCTCCTCCCTCACTCTTCTTAGGGGAATGATCCTTGGTACAAAACCTTCCCTGACCTTCCTATGGGGGGCTAATCTTGCCAGTCTTGCGGTATCACCCCTGGTTATATTCATTATGATGGATTGTGCAATATCATCCAGGTTTAGTCCAAGAACAAGGTAGTTTGCTCCAATTTCCTTTGCAAAGGTATTTAGAACCTTTCTACGAAAGACTCCACAGTATGTGCAGGGTTTTAGTTCCTTATCAACCCTAGCAACATCATCGGTTGTTATACCTATGTAATCTTTAAAGGTGATTGTTTTGTGCTCAATCCCTAATTTCTCTGCATATGAGCTGGCAATTTTGGCACATTCCTTACGAAAGTTTCCAATTCCCTCATCCACGGTTACTGCCACAAGCTCTAAATTTTCCCATCTGTGGAATATCTTATGCATATGATGCATGGTTACCATACTATCCTTACCACCGGAGACTGCAATCAATATCCTGTCATCTCTCTTAAATCGAACTTGCTCTCTTATCTCCCTCTTAACCTTTCTATCTATGAATTCAATAAAATGCTCTTTACATAATCTTATACCCGCATACTTTATTTCTGCAATGGCCTCCTTCTCACACTTGGAGCATTTCATCCATTGCCCATGCCTATACCCTATTAAATATTTCATCTTCGCAACGATTAAATAATCTGAATAATATCTAGCCCCATGGATGTCATCTACATACTTCAAAGCTCCCTAGCCCCAATACTTCTCATATCGGCAGTAGGACTTCTCTTACTTGGCCTTGGTAATAGAACTGGGAGAATAATAGATAGATTAAGAAAATTCTCAGACGAGGTAAGGAGGGGTGAGGTTTCCCAGGAAAGATGGAATATAATTCAATTGCAGAAGGGTACCTTGGTTAAGAGACTGAAATTATGCAGAAATGCCATGCTCTATTACTATCTCACAATTTTATTCACCTCCATATCTTCCATAATGTCATTTTTACAATTTTTCCATCATTCCTTTGGATACCTTGCGGTGATTGCACTTGCCTTGGCACTTGGCTCATTGTTCATAGGGGCCGTATTTGCAGTTTATGAAGTCCTATTTACATATACGGCTGTTATGAGGGAGACGGATTTCTATCTTGAAGGTAATCGTTAATTTATTATACTTGTTTATGGATTTGGAGAATATGAAGATATGGAACAGCCACATAATTCTGGATAAGAAGATTAAGTGGAAGGATCTTGACCCTGTTTGGGGAGATATGCTTAGACTCTTTTTTGAGGAAAGCAGGCAATTTAAAGATGAGCCTGAAAAAATAGATATTATAATTCACGAGAATATGGTTGATATAAAGCATAATAGGAAGCCCGAGGGCTACAACAGGGAGGGGAAGATGAGAATAGTTGTACCTTTAAACGATTCCAGGGAATTTTACGTATATCGAGGGGTATATAGCGATGAGATAAGGGTTATTACCGAGAAGATAAGCAAGTTTCTGGCTGAGAATGGCATAAAACATGAGGTGGAATGGAACGATATGCTCCTCTATCAGATGAAAAAGAGGCGCAGATAAATGAAAGTTGGAGAAATAATGAATAGAGATGTGATATCGCTGAAGCCCGATATGACCCTCAAGGAAGCATCTGAAATTCTAGCAAAGAATAATATAAATGGAGCCCCCGTTATTGATGATGATAAAAAGCTCCTTGGGATTCTAACAATTAAGGACATTCTTAAATTTATTAAGAGCAGGATGGAGAGTATAGGAATCTATATTTTTCCAACACCCTTTGATTTTATGGATGTTCTGCCTATGGAAATACCCGTGGAGCATAGGGATGCCATTAAGGAAATTGCCAGGATAAAGGTAAGTGAGATAATGGAAAGGCGTGTACATTATGTTAATGTAGATACGGATATATACGATGCCCTAAATCTTCTCGTAAAGAAGGATATTTCCCGCCTTCCTGTGGTGGATAAGGAAAAAAGGGTAATAGGAATAGTTACTCGCAGCGATATCCTGCGGGCCTTGGCTCTAAAATCCAATGAAGTTTCCAATTAGGTAAGCTGCCATAAGCCCTATTGTTATGAATATTATAAAGGGAATCTTTGGTTGAACCCATACTCTCTCTCTTCCAATATTCCTCAATGCTCTTATATCCTCCTTAGTATGCTCCTTTGGATGTATGTAGAGCACATGCTCCCCATTTTCAACCCTCTCCATAAGCCATACATGCTTCTTATCCACATCCTCCAGGGGCATTGTGTAGCCTATAAACATTTCTGGAAAACCCATGTCCCTCCTTACTAAATTCCGCAGGAATAGAAGGAGTATATAGAATAGGGCGGCAATGGCTGCATATAAAAGAGTTAGAAACGCAAAGGGGAATGTCAGCTCAACGATTTCAATCATCTCAGGTTTGAAAATAGGGAAATTGAGAAATTGAGGATAGAGGGGTTGAAGGATGGCAACGGTCATAAGGGCACGGACATCGGCTCGCCCTCTTATTATCTTTATTTTATGCAATCCTCGGAAAATTACAAGCATAATGAACATCACTAGGAGAGCTGGCGGCGCTCCTGCAAGGATGGAATATAAAAAGATCAATGCGGCTAAAATCCATAGGAAATACTGGAAAAATCTCTCTCTTCCTTCCCATTCAAAGAACCACTCATAAAATATTATAATGGATGGTATCAGGGCTACCACGCCAATTATAGAGAGAAATTGATATATGTCCATAGAAAAGGCAATGATGCCCAGCACAAACCATACAAGAGGTGTTATCAGCCTATCCTTCCAATCGCTGTAGGATGCGTAAAGGAAGAAAGGTATGGCTATGATGAATCTCAATAGGTCAAGCATAATTGGAAAATCCATTAGAAATACAAAAAGATTACTTGTCATTTCTCAAAATTTAGAATCTGCAAATAGATCTATAGGGGCAGAATCTGCAGCCATCACCCCTATTGGGAGGAAAATTTTCATTCTTAATATTATTCCCCACCTCAACTACATCTTCAAGCAGGGATTCAAGGCTCCTTGAGGTGAAGTGCAAGGACTTTATTTTACCATTTAATAGGTATATTAATTTACCCTTAGGAACTATGTAGTTCTTCATATAGTAAATCAGGGCGTAGAATTCCATCTGCTTTACATCACTCTCCCACTCACCACCAGTTTTTATATCCAATATCTCCTCCTCACCCAGGATATCAAATCTGCCATAGATGTTCATATCTCCAATTTTCACACCCATCCATTTTTCAGTGGTGAAATTATTAAGCTCCAGTTTATTATGCAACTCCTTAGCATTCTCAATTTCCCTTCTGATCTTTTCTATGTATTCATCCTCACTTTTCCACATAATTATCTTTTCTTGGAGAGAAGAGTAATAATCCACAAGCTCTTGGGGTGATTGAAAATCATCACTAAGGGAATCCATGGGTATTATTTCATAATTTTTCTTGATTTCTTCCCAAACCCTTACAGCATCCATATCCATTTCCTCACCCATAAGAAGGGAATAGAAATACTTGTGGAGATAATGTCCAATAAGTAGGTCTGCGTAAATTGGACCCTTTAAAGGATAAACCCTCTCGTAATAATATCTAAGGGGACAGGATTTGTAGGAGGCATAGGCACTGTAGCTCAATCTTAGGGAAGTAATGAGTATCCCCCCGTTTCTAAGCTATTCTCAATCTCCCCTTGCAAAAATCTTCTCGCCTCTACAAATGCCCTCTCCATCCCATATCCCTTGGCTAGGAAGGCGGTAAGGGCCGATGAATAGGCACAACCTGTACCATGGACATCCTTTCCTAAATGGGGCATGGCAAATGTCCTTACATCATCTCCGAACAGGTAATCCTTTCCACTCATATGCCCACCCTTTATTATCACATATTTCCCATATTTTGCCACCAATTTTTTACCTGCCTTTACAATGTCTTCATCCTCCTTGATTTCCATCCCCGCCAGTTCTTCTGCTTCGGGGATATTTGGGGTTATTACATATGCTTCCCTTAATATTTCTTGGATATCTTCTGGATCGTTTAACTTGAATGAATTTTTTGCACTCAGGAGTGGATCAATGACAATAGTCCAGGAATATCTATCCTTGAATTCTAAAATTAAATCTGCAGAGGAGCCGAGCATGCCAATCTTCACATATTTTACCTGAAAATCCTCAACTATTTTTTGGATTTCATTCCTCACAACATCCCTTTCTATAGGTTCAAATCCATAGAATCCCCTCGTGTTCTGATAGGTTATTGCCGTTGCTATACCAAGCCCATAAAAACCCAGTTTTCGAAAGGTTATTATATCCCGAATTACCCCTGCACCTCCTGTTGGATCGTATCCACCTATACTCATAAGGTATTGCATGGATTATCAATTGAGAGCATCTATAAAAATTTGTTTCCGAAGGAAAGGGTTAAATACCCCTTCTTCATACTCCGCACCATGACCTTTCAGGAGGCAGTTAATAGGCTGCTTAACAAGAAAATATGCATGAAATGTTACGCTCGTAACCCTCCCAACGCTACCCGCTGTAGAAGGTGCGGTAGCCATGACCTTAGGCCAAAGGCCAAGGAGAGAAGGGGAGGTAAGTAATTTTTATTCTCCCTCACTGTGATATTTCTTTAATTGTTGAAGCACGTAATCCCTTATCTCATCCACCGTTGGATATTCCTCCACAGGCTTCCCATTTATCAGATAGGGCTTCATTAAATTTTCAACCTCACCACCGCATACTGGACATCTATCCAATTCATCATTTTTGTATTTAACAAAGAATTTGCCACATTCCTTGCATCTGTAGACCTTCTTTGCTCCTCCGAATTTACCCTTCTTGGCCATGGGCTTTCCTTCTATCTCCACAATATCCATGGCATAATCAATTGTCTTTGCATTGCTGAGGGATGTGCCCACTCCGAATCCAGTGGCTCCTGCTTCCCTGTATCTCCTTACAGAATCCTCGTCCAATCCTCCAGATATGAAAATCCCAATATTTTTATAACCTCTTATATCCAGTTCCCATCGAACCTCACGAATTATATCCTCAAATCTTCCTCGACGGGAAGAGGGGGTGTCTAGACGAACTGCGGCAAGATCCTTGAGTATTTCTGCAGCCTTCAGAGATTCAAACTTCTCATCTCCAAAGGTATCTATAAGGGCTATTCTTGGCACACCCTCCTCAACAAATTCATCGAATTTTTTCCAAGCCTCCTCCTCCCCTAGGGTTAGTATTAGGGCATGGGGCATGGTGCCCTTGGGTTTTTTGCCTATATGCTCTGCGCCTATTACGCTTGAGACGCCATCACATCCCCCTATGTAGGATGCCCTATCAATTAAGGGGGCTATGGAGGGATGCATCCTTCGAACCCCAAAGGATAGCACAGGGTATTCTCCAGCAGCAATTCTAACCCTGGCAGCCTTTGTAGCTATGCCAGAGGCTTGACATATGAATCCCAGTATTGGAGTTTCGTATACTGCAAATTCTTTGTAATCTCCCTCAATTGCCATTACAGGTACAGGTAAGCCCCTTTCATCCCTCCTGGGAAATATGGTTCCCTCTGGAAGGGCATAGAGATTCACAGGCTTATCCTTTAAAATCTCAATTACCTCATCCAGGCCTGCAAAAACCACCCAATCGTAGGGGGGATTCATGACGGTGAATTCTGCATATACTCTTCTCTTCACATTGTTCTTCTCCAGTATCTCCTTGGTGCGCACAAAATAAATATCAGTTGTTCTCCCCTCAAGTATATCCTCCTCACTTGCCATATGAAATCTCATAACTCATCACTCTCCACCAATTTGGCTCCATAAATTCTTTCCATATATTCCAGTGCCCTTTCATGCTCCTCCTTGGTTGTTCCAGAGCACGCATCCTTCACTACATTCACCTTAAATCCCCTGGCAAATGCACCGAAGGCAGTGTGCTTTACGCATATATCTGTTGCAACTCCACATATGTAAACTTCATCCACATTATTTCCCTTCAAAATCTTATCCAAATTAGTGAAAAGAAAACCATCGTATGTCTTCTTTTTCACAATGAAATCCCCATCCTCAGGCCTTAATTCTTCCACTATTTCAGAGCCCCATGTGTCACTCATTGCATGTTCCCCCCATATCCTTATTTGGGGATCTCCTGCATCATGGGAATCGCAGAGATATACCACAATATTCTCTTTTCTGAACCTGTTGGCTAGGGATTTTATCCGTGGTACTATTGCCCTTGCTCCTTCACTTCCAAATTTCCCATCGACGAAATCATGGATCATATCCACTATGAGCAGGGCTTTCATATGCGAATATCTCCCTCAATTACTTAAATCCTCCGTTTTCCAGAGGGTGAGATTCCCATGGGGAACCCTTTCTAGGGTATTTCCCTTCAATTCTTCAATATATACCTCTGCCACGAATACTTTCCCCTCCATTAGATGCCCTCCAACAGTGCTCCCATCCTCTTTACCTAGAAGGGCATGGATATGGGGAAACGGCTTTCCATCCTTTATGCTTATATTACCTATGGCAACTATCAGTTCATGCAGGCCTGATACATTTATCTCTTCGTACTTGCCCAGAGAGAGATTGAAATATCCCAGTTTTGCATTTCTCAGGGAGCCTATTGCCTTTACAAAGGCAACCTTTATTTCCATTTTTGTGGCAAAATCTCTTATGTATTCAATGAAATCCTTTCCTTCCGGTATCCTAAACATAAATATTCTTCCAGATTCAAACTCCATCTTCATCACCTCCTATTCGAAATCAAATAGGGTCTTCTTTTTTCTCTTTTCCTCCTCTTGGAACGAGCCCAGGCTTATCTGCTTGCTTCCAGTCAAGAGAGTATCCTCATCCACTCCAAATACTTCAGTTATCCTAGCTAATGTCTCTGCAACCCTCCTGGCATAGTACTTGTAATCTGGTTTTCTGGTGAAGGGTACACCGGGAATGTAGGGTTCAACATCCTGCTTGGATCCTCGGGCATTAACCACAACCCATGCAACCTTCATACCTGGGATAAATTCATGGCCCATTCTCATTAGTTTTCTAGCAGCCTGGACATTGGGCATGCTGTCTGGATTCTTGTAAAATCTAAAATCCTTAACACTTCGGGAAATAACAAGTTTTTCCACTGGAACCTTTCCAGAGCGCACCCTTGAAACTATGTCCTTGGCAAGCTCTATGGCCCCCTTTATGTCGCCATCCAATATTCTCTCAAATACCTCCCTCTGTGCCTCTGTCTGAAGGTCAAAGGAATCTGTACGGCGAATCTCATAGCCCCTCACCACAATCTCTCCCCTGTTTTCAGGGGGCCATATTATCCTTCCTACATACCTCTTTTTTGCCCCATGGGAGAAGAAGGGCTCAAGAATCTTCTCAAATTCCAGTATAAGGGCTTCCCGCTTTGAAATCTCCTCCGCCTTTTTCATTCCAAATTCCACAGTTTTTTCAAGATCTTTATAGGGGGATTGGAAGAATACACTATCCGTATCTCCATAGACTACGCGAATCCCCTCACTTTCCAGCTCGTCAATAATCTTCTTAATCGTCTCCCTGGCAAAGGCAGTTATGCTGGCACCAATATCCGGGTTTGTGAACCTATAGAATGAGGAGGCAAGTACCCCATAGAAGGTATTCATAAGAATCTTAACAGCGCTCTGGAGACCGTCGTAATAATCCCTCTTCTCAGGTTCTTCCTTCATTTTCCTCTTGAGTTCATCCCTCTTCTTCATAAGATCCGCGAGGATCCTTGGGATAATTCCCTCCCTCTTATCCCTGCTCAAGAATCTAACGCCTATGGGACTCTCTATTTCTCCTTCTCTACTCAGGGTTGTGAAGCATATATTGTACTTTATTATGATGCTTGGATACATGCTCTTAAAGTCCAAAACACATACCCAGTGGTATAGTCCAGGTTCAATTGTATGCACATACCCTCCTTCAATTTTCCTTGTTTTCCTCTCCTGTCCTTGGAGAGGAACACCTATACCGTTTCTATCCGCCTCCCTTATGAGGAGGGAATCCACCCATGTGGATGTTCCGGAATGGATGACATCATCCAAGGGAAACTTGGTGACTGTTGCAAGGTCAAGGTATTTGTCAATGATCCCAATTTTCAAGAGTATCCTTAGGGCAAGTTCAGCATCCTTCTTGCAGTACTCTATAACCTTCTCCCTGTTTCTCTCCCACTCTTCATCAATTTTTGTCCTGTCAACATCTATCTTTCCCTCTCCAAAGAGGTATAAAGCCACTGCCTGGAGAGTTTCCTGCTTCAATCTGAGTTCCTTTTTAACTGCCCACCAGGCATCCTCTATCACCCTTCCATGAAGTCTCCAGAACTGTCCCACGATACGCTGTGGTTTACTCTTATCCCTGCCTATTGCAAATTCCATTCCATATTTCTTGTACCTATCTGTTAAGAGTTCAAGATCATACCCATCAATATTGTATCCCGTTATTATATCTGGATCTTCATTCCAAATAACTTCCAGAAATCTCCAAAGGATGTCCCTTTCATCACCTTCAATGCTCATCTTCCTTATCTCTCCCCCTTCCCAGATGGCAATGCCTATAGTGAATATCCTTCCATTTTTCATAGAGTTCTCTATATCAAAACTTAGAATTTTCAAATCGGGCTTAAAGTCATCTATATTTTCAAAGCTTTCTGCCTCCACCACGATATCTGTCGTGTACTTGGCATTTTTAATCTCCTCCCCATAAACCCTGATGCATGAACCCAGATCGAAGTCATATATGAATCTTTGATGAAAAGGTATATCGGCTGCCAGAACATCACAAAATTCCAGTGCTTCTCTCCTGTATCTTGGAGTTTTCCACGGGGAGTGGAGGGTTACCTTCACACATTCCCTCACCTTTCCCTTATGCCATAGTTTAACCTCCTCAAGGTTGTGAACCTCTGGATCCTTTGAGAATTTTTCGATGATTGTTGTTGGGGGTTCAACCAGATAGAAATAGGGCTTAAATTTATGGTACCTCGCTACTATGCTCTTCCCATCCCTTGTCTTGCCATACAATTCTACAACTACCCCATCTTCCTCTCTTGAATACGAAGCACTCAGAAGACGAACATCGTAGTGCATTTAATTTACCATTACAACTTTAAATATAAGGATTGTGCTCTTAAAAATATTAATTAAGGATGGTGTAATATTTCAGAGTATGAATGTGGCAAGCGGAGAGATACACGGCATATCTCGAGAGAATCTTGTAAATCTCTTGAAAAATAGAGATGATATTGTGTATGTTCACACTTCTAAAACGTTTAGCATAGTTTTTATGGAACAATTTTTAATTAGAGCCAATAGAATTCTTTGTGCATCCATCATCCTCGAGGATATTGAAGAAGGCATTAAATTTGAAATTGTAATTAGCACACCCAAGCCTCCCTTAGCTATAACTAAGGTTGAAACTAAAATGTTTAAAAATATAAAGAAAATTTTGGATGTGTTGGGAAGAGAGCATAATTTTTCAATTCTCTATCACAATACCCTGAAGGAGATATGAATTAGAAGGCAAGCACCCTTCCAACTGCCCAGTCTGTAATGTATGCCACGGTGATTCCTATCCATACAAGCATGGAGAAGTGGAGATAGATGCTATGTTTATGAGAGCCGCTGACGATTTTTATTATCATGGAGGAAACCAGGGCATGGACAACAAGGAGAAGCAGGAATACCACATTGGCGGTATCTATTGGGAAATGGGCCGCAAGGAGGGGGATATGGATGTACTGCTGTAGGTTCACAGGATAATATTTTATCATATTTGCCATCATCTTCATAAGGTTTAATGTGGTGTAGAGGGCAAAGGCCATACCCACCATAAGTCCATAGAGTATGCCTGTTAAATTGGTGGCGGACTGATATCTCTTCTTTCTAAGTCCTATCATTCTTACATAGGATTCGCTTATTATCTTGGATATTATTCTAGGATTTCCTCCCATATCTAAGCCTGTCACAAACATATCGGTGAACTTGGAAATTAGATTGCTTCCTGTCTCTCCTGCAAAATAGTGCCAAGCCATCTTTTTATCTATCCTTGTTAGCAATCTCTTGTAAAGGACATCTATGTATTTTGTCAATTTTCCAAAATCGTGCTTTCTAAGCCTCTCCATAGCCGTGACATCGCTTCCCTTTGCCTCTACATAGCTCCCAACAGCCCTTATGAATGCATCGTAATTATTATCGCAGTTTATCAAGTCGCTTTCTGCCGTATGAATTAGATATCCTGGGTAGAAGAGGGGAAGGATTGATATGGCTACAACTATCTGGAGGGGGAGTCCCATAAAATAGGTTATAAGGAAGATCATTAGAACTGAAAGGTAGGTGAATGGAAGCACCTTTAAGAGTTTAATTTCATGGGGGGAACGGACATCCTTCCTATTGTGCCATATCTCATCCTCTGGCAATCTTACCTTTATGGCATAGAGCATTACTGCCTCTACAGTTATGAATGCCAGGAGGGTGAGGTATAGAAAGATTCCCATATCTCCAGTTGTAAACATAGGTAGTATGGCCACGAAAACAGCGAAGAATAGCATAGATATCAGCATTGCCACGAAAGTTTCCTTGTAGACATCCATCTGTGATAGGGCAGCTTCATATTTTACGGCATAGGTTTCAAGAACAACACTTCTCTCCTTTTCCAGGAAAACTTCAAAATCCTCTCCAGCATCGGCACTGTGGGCCAGGCGATCCAGGAAGTCTGCAAGTTCTATGCTAGGGCATCTTTTTGCCACGATTCTTGTTGCATCTGGAAGGCTTAGGTTCCAATACTCCATCAAATGGTAGATTTTTGCGATTTCATCGCTCAAGGCTCCATACTCCCTAACCTCTGAAAGGATACGGAATATTTCCTTCCTTGGTAATCGAGTTGATGCTAGAACGGACATTCTTGTAATAAACAGATGGAGATATCTCTCAATCTCCTTTTTCCTCTTTTCTCCCTTTAACAGTGGAAATAGGAGAACCACAAGCATACCGAATGCTGGAATAAAGTAGAGAATGAAGAAGAATGGGAACATAGAGAAGAAGGTGAAGGTTATGGAGAGATAGAAGGTTAAAATTATGGTGGTTATTATTATGGGTAGAGCATACAGGGTAATGTATTTTCTCCAGGGGATATCGAAGGAGTGATATAACCTGAGTATCTTTTCCCTTACCCCTGGCATTTTAATCACACCGTGAAGGGCAATTTTTCCATACCATACTTCTGGAAATCCACAATTATTTTCACAACATCCCTATATCGGAATATGTTGTGCTCTATCATTTTCCTTATAATCTTGGCCCTGAGGAATAGGTCATCGTAGATTTTACGTGGATCCGCATATCCCAGGAGAGGGGCAATTTTTTCCTCCAGGATATAGGAGTTGTTCAATCCCCTGAATATGTGCTCATCCCTCAATGGATCCCACACAAACACCGCCTTGGTCATCACGCCTCCAAGCTCCTCGGAATATCCCAGAATTTCCTCCACGGAAAGTACTCTCCTTAAGGTCCTGCCCTTAAGATAAACGGCTTGCTGGAAAACGCCTATGTTTAGGTTATCCATAAATGTAACTGGAACGTTTATTGGTGGAGAGCTTAACCTCTGAATCATTCTTTTTATAGAGGAGGCATGGAATGTTGCCATAACTGGGTGCCCTGTTTGCATGGCCTGAAATGCCACATTTCCCTCTGCACCCCTGATTTCTCCCACAATTATGTAATTTGGCCTGCTTCTCAAGGCTGCCTTTAGCAAATCGAACATCTCAACACGGGATTCCTTTGGTCCTGCCTCTCTAGTTAATAGTCTCTGCCAGATTTCATGGGGCACATGAACCTCTGGGGTATCCTCAGCTGTAAATACCTTGTAGTTATACCTTATAAATGGTATTATGGCATTGAGCGTCGTTGTTTTACCGCTTGCAGTCTCTCCAGAGATGAATATGCTCTTTCCATACTCTATGGCCATCCAAAGGTATGCTGCAATCTCCGGGGAGAATGTTCCCCATTTAACCAGTTGTGTGACGCTGAGAGGCTCTGCAGCGAATTTTCTTATTGTGAAGGATGCCCCCTTTATGCTAACGTCATCCGCATAGATTATGTTAATTCTTGAGCCGTCTGGAAGGGCCCCATCCACAATGGGGCGCCCAGTGCTAACAGGTCTTCCCATCCTCTCACTCATTCCACGCAAATAGGAATCTAGCTCATCGTAGCTGCTGAATTGTACATTGGTCTCTAGGGTCTCAAATACCTTGTGAATCAGGTGTACTGGCTCTATTCCGATGGCGTGGATATCTTCTATGTAAGGATCCCTAAGGAGGGGCTCCAGGGGCCCACTCTCTATTATGTCTCTCTTCAGATAATATTCAATCTTATCGTACTCTTCCTGTGTGACGGGTACCTTTATTTTTCTAAACATGCTTAAGAAACCCTTCTTCTCTTCAAAGGGTACTGGTTCCTCCACAATCACAGTTGAATCCTTAAGTAACCTCTCTATTTGCTTCTCAAATTCTTCCTTTGTCTTGTGGGGTGGCTCGTATCCAGCCTTTATGAATATCAATTCTTTTATTTTCTCGTATTTTATCCTCTCCCCCTCCGTGAGCTCTGGCTGTACCACCACATATCGCCTATCTCCTCTCCTTCCATATATATGGATGAATATGGGGTCCCCAACGGGATATATTAAATTGACCCAATCCAAATCTCTCATATCCCTGGAGAGCTGTTCATAGAATTCAGGACGCTCGTTAAGCTCCCTACTAACCTTCTGTATATACCTTCCAAGGTGCGGATTTCTCCGAATTGCCACATCAACCTTCATTCCCATGGCCATGGACATCACCCTAGGATATTGCCATAATCTCCAGAATTATACCTGTTCCAGCCTCAACCCTGAAGACTATGCTATTCTCGATCCTTCCCTGGGCATTTGTGTATCTCCTTACAAAGGCAACGCGGTTAACCATCCCTCCTATCCTATTAATTGAGGTTTCAAGATATACATTGGCTGCCGCCCTAAATGGTGCCAAAATCTCCTCCCTCATCACCCCCTTCTCAACATTCAATATTATTGTTCTATCAAGAGCCATTAATCTCTTGAAGAATGAGAGAAGTTGAACTGAACGGGATTCTACATGAAGACTTGCCTTAACAAGGGAAGATAGGGTATCTATTATGATTATATCCGTCCTAAACAAGGAGGGTGAGGACATTAGCCTTCCCAGGAAATCCTTTCTATCTCTCATATTCCCTATGATGGGATAGACTGGAACGAAAACAAGGCGGTTTCTAAGAAGAAAGTTTGCAATTGGATAATTGAGGGAATACATCTGTTTTATAAAATCTCTAACGGTTAGCTCAGTGGAGATTATAGTTACAGTATGGCCGTTCATTAGGAAGCCATAGGCAAATCTCTGGGTGAGTGCACTCTTTCCACTACCGTTCTCTCCCTCTATCAGTACCAACGAACCTTCGGGGAATCCTCCCGCAAGACGCGAATGCAATTCATCCCTCTCAATCTTTATCCTGTACATTTTTCACACCCTAAAATAGAAGGTGTCTGAGATTCCATTTTCAAGTACAACCTTCACCACATGGTCCCCGGGAGAAAGATTGACATTTACTGTGAGTTTTAAAGTTTCTCCAGGAAGCCATGTATCCTTATTCACGGTACAATTATCCACATCAATCCCATCTATGAGCACTGTAATATGCTGTGTACTCAGGGGTACTTTACCCGTGTTTTTCAGATAGAGTATAAGGGGATTGTTGCTCATTCTCTCAGGGTCATTTATAATTTTGAAATCGGCAGATAGTTGATTTGCCAGCATGTCTCCACGATCCTCTATGCCATTTGAAAGATTGACTATTGCACTGGCTGCAATTCCTACGAAACTTGCAGCAAGAACCACGGAGGCAATGAAGAATATTATGTGGGTAGCACTTGTGCTGAGACCCATTCACATCACCTCACAGATATGTGTATATTTCATTTCCATATTCGTCCACCATCTTCACCCTATACCCCATATTCATCCCCCATACTCCCGAGGTGCTGAGGTATATCTTTCCATAGATGTCTAGATTGTTTATCTCCCATTGGAGTGGTATGCTCTGTTTGTATGTGCCATTTTCATATACCAAAATTTCGTTGTGATTATTCAACACGAAAATGTAATTTCCTTGCATATTCCAATCTGCCGTTATCTTTGTTGCATTGGTGATTCTTGAATCGGTGAAGGAAGAAACACTATTGCCAGAGTAGTCATAAACATATACACTATTTCCCTCGAGAACATAAACATATCTTCCAACAGCCAGATCCCTCCCATCGGTTATCCCTGTGGATTTTATTAAATTCCCATTGGAATCGAAGATGTAGAATGTAGTATTGGAAATGGCATATATGGAGTTATTGTGGGCATCAATGGCAATTATTCCCAGGTTCAATGCAAAGGAACTCACGTAATTTCCATCCAAATCGTACTTTAGAATTCTCGTGGAATTCAATACGTACAGGTAAGAATCCACTGCAATATCCAGGGCATTCTCCACATTATGAATCCATACCATATCTCCCTTGTAGGTGTAGGCCATGACCGATGTATCATTTATAGCATATACCTTATCCAATTCACAGGATGCTATGATTTCATTTCCAACCCCTATTTTGAATTGTATGCTATGATAATCTCCAAGGTCATAGGTGCTATTTATTCTCAATACCTTTTCACTTCCAGGATACCAGTAATCACCTTGGTAGGTAAAATTCACAATGGTACCGTTAATTACAACACTCATGGCATCCATTTCTAGGGTTTCAGGTCCGAGATTGTGGGCAATTATCTCGATTTTTGAAGAGTTGTAGATTACCCTATCTATCTCTATAACATTGCTGTTTCCCTCAATAATCTCATTTTTGTTATCCATTCCCTCATTTACCGTTGAGTAGGAATAGATTATACTGTTGAGTAACGTGCTCAGCATAAGGAGCGAAGCGGTAAATATGATCGCATAGGATGCTGTGGTGCTGAGTCCCATATCACATCAACTCCACATACCTTGATATATAGGGTGATGGGGTAGTTATCTCCTTCAAGGCAGGAACCCCATGCTTCGGAATGATCTTGATTGTGAAATATGTCTGTGGCTCTAAATCCAACCCATTGGCGGTGGCATTAAAGGATAATGCAACTATGTCCCCGGAGGTAATCGTGTACTCCCCCAATGTTTTAGGATTCATGTCCCTAATCACCCTCACGCCAAAGTATCCACTACCCCCACTTGGATTTGCACCTCCTGTGAAGCTTATGGAAGAATTGAAAACAAGGTCCACGGAAGTTTTTCCATCGCTAACCTCTACAATAACATCCCTCAAATCAATAGGTGGACTTCCCGAAATTGGGGTGATTTTTATATCAACCCAATCGATTTTAGAGTGATAGGGCTCGTTAATACCCCATGTACTGTTGTACCTGTAGCCCCCAATGGATATTATCTTTATTCCCATGGAAACATCCTGAATTGCAATATTTCCTGTTTCCTCAGCCTGCTGCTGAAGCTGGTAGGCAATCTGGATTAGTACAATTGCAGTAACAGCTGAGACTATTATCATTGCAATGAATATTATCAGCGAGCCAATGCCGAATTCTCCCTGTTCTCTCTTCAGCACCCTCTTCATTTTTTGCATCACCTCTGATTATCACCTCCCTTGGAGGGAAAGGAGGAGAGCACAAGGCTCTCCCCGAGAGAGGCCCGAGGTGATATACGCTATCACCTGCGGGCATGCAGGGCCTCTCTCGAAAAGAAATATGATATGGGCTTTTAAAAATTTTTTTACTGAAATTTATAAATTGTTAAACATAAGAGATATGCAATACTGATTTTCAATTTTGATTTTCAATCCTATACCCCTCTCTGCTTATCTCCACCTTGTAGGCCTTACCCCCAACTTCCTCTATGGCACGGGCAACTTCATCCTGTTCATCTGTAAGTGCCACCATGGAACCTCCTCCACCTGCACCGGTTATCTTTGCCCCATAGGAGTGTTTCCTAGCCGCATTTATCATCTTCTTAAGCATCGGATGGCTCACGCCGAGAATTGTTAATAGCTTGTTATCCCTGTCCATAAGTTCCCCAATTTTTTCATAATCCTCATTCTCTAGTGGTTCTATTGCCTGCAGGGTTATTTCTCCTATTTCTTTTATTATATCCCTGGCAAAGGAGTTCCACTGATAGAAGCGGCGAACCTTATCAACCATGGTCTTGGTGGAGCCCTTAATACCTGAGAAACCTATAACTAGCTTGAGGGATGGAACGCTTATATGATGTATATACCACCTCACATCATTTTTTTCAACCCTCCATAGAAAGTTCTCTCTTCTCTCCTTATGCACAAGTATGCCCTGGCCATGGGTCACTGTGCTGGTATCTATGGGACTTGCCCTTCCCTGGGTCCTATACTCAACCTCAAAGCCCAATTTGGCAACCTTTTCCTCCTCCACATCTCCCTTCATTCCCAGAAGGGCGGAGACCATGGCTATCGTAATGGAGGCGGATGAACCCATACCAGAGGCTGAGGGAACATCACTCCTGGTTCTTATATCTAATGGTTCCCCATCCCAGCATAGCTCTATGGCATTCTTGATATACGAATGATACCTATCCTTCAGGGGATAACCGTTAATTCTGTACTCATCAGCCTTCCTTATATTAACATAGGTGCGTAGGTTGATGGCAACGGCAATGGCGGGCTCACCATAAACAACGGCATGTTCTCCGAATAGTATTACCTTTGCTGGTGCTGAAGATTCCACAGATGATTATTGTCCTTTTGATGATAAACATTTCTCTCAGAGATGGAGATCTACCTTTCCTATATTTTTCAACCCCTTTCTGATGAGTTTTACTGCGTTTTCCAAATCTCTTTTATCAAGCATTTCAACGCTGGAGTGCATGTATCTCAGAGGTATTGAAATAACCACAGTGGCTACCCCCTCTCTTGTAAGCTGTATAACATCTGCATCTGTACCGCTCCTGGAGGGATTTGGCTCTATTTGATAGGGTATGTCATCAGCATTCTCTACAAAATGCCTTACAATTTTTGGATGTGCAGTTGGTCCAACTCCTATGGTAGGACCCTTTCCCAATTCTATAGGCTCCTCTTCCTTTCCCATTCCAGGCATTCTGGCATGCGTCACATCTATGGCTATCCCTATATCTGGATCTACCCTAAAACCGGAGACCTTTGCTCCCCTGAGGCCTATCTCTTCCTGAACACTTGCAACAAAGTAGAGCGTGGCATCACTCTCAACATCTTCGAGAACCTTTAAGAGCGTGTATACCCCAGCCCTGTCATCAAGGGCCGTGGCAACTACCCTATTTCCAATTTCATAGTAATTTGGCATAAAGCTTCCCACATCCCCTATTGAAACAAGTTTTCTGGCCTCATCACCATTCTCCACGCCAATATCCACCCTAAGATCCTTAATTTCCTTCTTTTCTGCCTTCTTCTCTATGTGGGGAGGTTTCTCGCCTATTACCCCATATACATAGCCATTCTTTCCCCTAATTCTGACAATTCTAGAGCGGAGGGTTATGGGATTTATACCACCCATAGGGGATATGGCGAGATATCCATCCTCTGTTATTCCCCTAACCATGAAACCTATCTGGTCCATATGGGCAGCCAAAATTACTTTCCTTTTCCCGCCTTTTTTAACACCTATAACATTGCCAAGGGTGTCTATCTGCACCTCATCCAGGTATTTCTCCATGTGCTCCTTCACTATTTCCCTAATTTCATCCTCAAATCCAGGAACTCCAAAGGCCCTTACAAGTTTTTCCAGAAGCATGGGAGGGGCATGGCTTTGCAATGCTTAAATTTTCCCATTCCAAAAATTAAATAAACCCTGTTGTATTACTACATCTATGTTTGAGATGAACATCAAAATAGTGAATCCAATGCTCCACGAGTCAAACCTTGATAACGTGCTCTTGAATTTCTTGAGCTCCATAGGGTATATGCCTAGGGTTGATCCCCAGAGGGATTTTGAAAGGGCCATAAGAAGCGTGCCCTATCGCCTTTTCAAGGAGTGCTTCCTTCTAAGGGCCGACAGGGAATGGAGCGTTGAGGAATTAATAGCCTATCTTGATACAACTAGAACCACACTTTACAGGCATTTGAACAAATTGAAGTCCATGGACCTCTTGGATGAGAGGCAGGACGGGATGAATAAGAAATACAAGTTGAGATATGGAAACTTAGAACATGCCTGGAATTTTGTTGAGGCAAATGTAAAGCTCGCCATGGAAAATTATAGGCTCATGGTTGAGCACATTTCAAGGCTTGCAGGAGGTGAGGGGGAATGAACAAGTTAACCCTTGGCTCGAGACTTGTAGTCTATTCCATATCCTCCCATGATGGATTGATGAAGAGCAGTGGAATATTCAGGGGCTTTGTAGCCGTTGGCGAGGACACATCCCTATGCCTTGAGCTGGACGATAGCCATGGTGAACTTAAGGGAAAAACGAGATTGATTCCCCTTAGTGCCATATCAGCCATAGATGTAATTGAACTCGCCGAAGAGGAAGAGGAGGAAGATGAGGGAGAAAAATTGTACTACAGCTGAATTGTAGCCACATCCTCGTAAATTGGTCCCTTAGGTGTTAGGGTGCTTTTCTTTATCTTTATCTCCTTTATTTCCACATCTCCAAACTCCATATTTGCAAATCTATCCATGTTTTTAATGGTGATTCTTCCCTTGGCCCTGCCTACGGTTAGATGGGGCACATAGCTCTTCTCCTTCGAAAATCCAAGCTTGGAGAGATGCAAGTCTATGCACTTTGCCATTTTCACAATTGGTTCGTAATCTTCTACTCCTATCCATATTACTCTTATGTACCTTTCATTGGGGAAGAATCCGATGCCCCTGAGCCTTATGGTGAATTTTTCTACCTTGCAGTTCTCCACGATTTCCTTTATCTTCTCCACCAAATTAACATCTATCTCTCCCAGAAATTTTAGGGTAATGTGCATGTTCTCCCTCTCCACAAGCTTTACCCTTCCCTCTATGCTCTCTTGAAGCTCCTGAATCTTGTGGGTGAAGGGAATCTCTATGGCTATGAATGAGCGCATAGGGGAAAATAGTATTGGAGATTAAAAATATTGTTATGAACGCAATATTGAAATGTTGGGAAAGGAGAAGGTTCTCATAATTCTCTGTAATTTTCCACAAAACATTTAAATACAAGTATTCCACTATATACATTTG
>CAYXLB010000007.1:0-24052 GCA_964465785.1 uncultured Thermoplasmata archaeon | reverse complement strand
GGTATCACCTTTCCGCACACGGGACATATGCTCTTGGTTTCCTTCGGCAATCCTTTTTTCAACTTTGATGGTTGAATCACATACATATTTATCCCCGAGCAGTAAGATAAAGCATTTATTTTAAAAATTTTGTAGTTTTTAGAACTACAAACGACGCCTCCTTATAATGGGGGCCGAGAATATTAGAACCACTGCTATACCCAATCCTATACCAAAGGACAGGGCATGGTCCATTATGTAACTTATTACCTTTTCAGGGTGTTCTATGATGGAGCTTATATTGCCACTAATCGGAAGGGGCAGGGTTATGTAAGGATCCTGTATTATGGTGCCATTATCGTTCTCAAAGGCGAAAAATAATTTAAATTCTGAACCATCGTAGGAGTAAAGGGTAGAAATTCCCTCTTGGTAATCCCACATATACTTAAAGGATATGTTTTGCTCGCCAAATCCAAGCATCCCAAGATGGTCATTTCCGAAATAATGTTTCATAATATGATCCGTTGTGTTCATCATTTTCCAATGGGAGCCTTCCCTATCACCGCATTCGAATACCTTGGATGTCTGAGTATCATTTCCATAGATTAGATGCTCCTCCAGGAATACATAGTTATCCTTGGCGTTTGTCTTAATGGTGGTATCGTATCTTATCATACTATTATTCACAAGAATATCCCTCTTCATATACTCCTTCTCGGCAATGTAAAAATCAATAGTCAAGGTGACCTCTATCTCCCTATGCATTTCAAATGGAATCTTGCTTTCAATCTCAAAGGTTTTCCACATGGTTATCTTGGTGTAATTGCCCATTTCTTCATTCCTATCCTTTATGGTTTTTATATTCATATCTTTTATTTCCTTAGCACCACCTATATTTGCAGGCATGAAATATGGACCTGTTGCAACATAAAGCTTTGTAAATTTAAGATAAAAATACTGGGTTCCATTTATTGAAATTATAAGAGTGGCATTGTGATTGTCAAATTTAATCTTTACAGGGCTTTCGCTGGTATTTTCCCCAGAAGATGAGGGGATTATGATTGCAAGGAGTACGAAAAGGGCAACAATAGCTACAATCTTTTTTATCACAAGGAATGAAATACATCCTATATTTAAATGAATTTTGGTACAATAATCGAATGTTCGAATTTTGTACTACTCTTCGACGATTGTACCATAAACCCCTTATATACCCCCAGGGATGAGAGGATTGGTGATGTAAAATGAAAAGGATATGGATAATAGCCTTGGCGATGCTCCTGATGGTGCCTGCAGTAGCCACCATGGCCGCTGCCGATGAGCACCAGATGGATGAGATGGAGCACAAAATCTGTATAAGTGGATTTCAGTACATAAATGGCACTGTAACTGGGGAGTATGTGAATTTTGAGATAGATGCAAAGAGTGGAGAGATTTGGAACTACACAGTTAACGGCACAACAGTGTTTAAGCACATAACCTATGAAATGGAAACAATGGGGAGAACGTGGATAGGTGGAGCCACCTTCATGTACGTTGGAACATCCTTTGGGATGGACAACTGGGATAGGAAGAATATGAGCTTTAACACCGATTGGAGATTTATCCACGCCCATGATAATCCAGTGGGGGTATTACACATAGTTGAGCATGGCAATGATATGATAACCTATGAACTGGGCGATGGAATAAATGCAACCTTGGTAAACTCTACCATTGTGCTTAGTGGTGCAGTGGATGCAAGACTTCTCATCTCCAATGGAGCCGCAAATATCAATGGCTCAAAAATAACGGTAAAAACTGTTGAGAATGGTACCACAAGTGTCATCTTTGTAGAACCGGCACGCTGGCATATGCCAAAGAGGATAAAGGATGTGCTGATGAAGGAGATTCAAAAGGGAAAAGTGGGTGCAGAGATGTACATAGGCCAAAATAGGACAGATTTCATAAATTACAGCTATGAGATGCATGCAAAAATAATGCACAGGGAGAAAAATCACATAAGGTTACAGATATCCTCCGAAACATCTGAAGGGAAGGTTATGGTAATACACGCAGAGAAGAGCATGTTGCAGTATGATTCACACCATAAAATAGTGGTAAAACTTGATGGAAAGAATATAAGCGAGGTTTCTGTGGATGCTGTGATGGAGGGCAACAACGAGGCAAAGTACGCAGTTATAGATAACGGCAATTCTGTGAGCATAATGATATACATCCCCCACTTCTCAGAGCACACTCTGGATGTGGAAAGCGAACCGGTTGAAGGCGGAGAGATATCCAATGTTCTTATGGAGAATCCCCTGGTGATAGCCCTATTGGTGATAGTGGTTATAGGCATAGTAGGGGCAATTATCTGGAAGGTAAAATCACGCTGACGCACCACCCCCTACCTTTTTTTATTTTTTTCAACCCATAATTTGACAAAATTATCCACAAGGGAATCTAAGAATGATTTTTTGTATTTTATTATTGTATTTGCCACAAGCTTTGGATTCTTAACGGTGTAATAATTTTCCCTACCCACACTTTCCCTCTCAAGAATACCATTCTTTACAAGCTTATTGAGATGATAGGATAGGGTAGAGGAACTCACATTCAAATTTTCTACAATTTCCCTATGCTTCACCCTTCCCCTTTCCAAGACAAATATTACTATTCTCCTCATAATTTCGTTTCTTAGATTACCTATTATGTTTCTCTCCTGCTGGGTCATTACCGTATTGGCAAAATATCTCACATATTTTCCATCCTGTTTAGTGACCACAAGCCCCTCCCTTTGAAGTACTGATAGGTGGTATTCAAGCATCCCTACCTGCATCTCTAATCTCCTCTGAAGCTCCCTAAAATGAAGACCAGGGTTTAAAACAATTTCTTCGTATATTCTCTTTCTGGTGCTCACCTCTTCCATAATCTACCCTCTCAGGGCCAGTGCAAAGTAGAGGGATATCAAAATTACCACATCTAGGGCAAGGAATATGAGCAGGATATCAAGTCCCCAAGAAAAGTAGAGGTTGAGCTCATAGAGCAATCCCTTTAGTAGGAAGATCAGGAAGATAAATAAGGAGACAAGGGCCGCCTTGAGTCCATATCTTCTATAGGCCAATAGGGCAACTATGGATAGTATAATTGCTGTCATAATTATTATGCCTGCCAGTATGTCGGATGGAAATATTACCATGGAGGAAGCATGGGGATAGATAAATTAAATTTTTCTCATTGAAGCTCCTCTAAAAATTCCCTCAATCTTCTCATTCCCTCCTTCAGATTCTCCATGGATGTGGCGAAGGATATGCGGAAGTAATGCTCACCATGTGGGCCAAAGGCAGAGCCTGGAGTTATGGCTACCTGTTTCTTAACCATCAATTCTTCAGCCAGGGCCTTTGAAGGTATATCGAAATCATAGCGTGGAAATATGTAGAATGTGGCCTTGGGCTTCTTCACGTGTATGCCCGGCATCTTGGATAGTTCTTGATAAACGAAATCTCTCCTTTTCCTAAACTCCTCCACCATCTGCCTAACTGCTTCCTTCTCCTTCAAAGCCTGGAGGGCAGCATACTGGGCCATACTTGGGGCACAGGATATTGTGTGCTGCTGCATCTTCTCAAGTTGAGGAATAAAGCTATGGGGTGCAATAAGGTATCCTATACGCCAGCCGGTCATGGCATGGCTCTTGGAAAAACCATTTACGATTATAGTATAATTTAGTAGATCGTCGAAAACTCCAGGAGATATGTGCTCCCCCTCGTATATTATCTTCTCATAAATCTCATCGCTTATTAGTATTAAATCAAAATCAACAACAACATCCCTAATTGCCTTCAAATCATCCATGGTGAGCACCGAACCGGTTGGATTGGAGGGGGAATTTATTATTAAAACCTTGGTTTTGAAATTTATCTTGCTAACCAAATCATCTATATCCATGGTAAAATGTTTCTCCTCTACGAGCCTAACACCTACTGGCCTACCCCTAGCAAAGTTCACCATCTCCCTATAGGATACCCAACCTGGATCTGGGATTAAAACCTCATCCCCTGGATCTATAAAGGTGGATATGGCCATAAATATCCCAAGTTTTGCAGGGGTTACTATGACATTGTTGGCATCCACATTCACTCCATTTTCCATTCTGTATTTCTCTGCAATGGCCTCCTTTAATTCCGTTATTCCCGTGGGTGGTGTGTAATGGGTTTTACCCTCCTTCATGGCCTCATAGGCAGCCTCTATAACACTCCTAGGTGTTGTAAAATCTGGCTCTCCCACGGCAAGGGATATTATGCTATACCCCTTCTCCCTAAATTTATTAGCCAGCTCCACTAGGGAGAGTGTGCTGGAGGGAGACATTTTTTGGATGCGTTTAGAGAAGATCATATGGGCACCTTTATAAACTACATATATAAAGCCCTTTCCCCTTGAATATTCCCAGTACTTGGTGTATACCTCAAAATCTTTTTATAGGAGTATAGGGATAGGAAAGCAATGGCCCTGGAAACTACATCCCTAGTATTCTTCGTAATATTCATCGTATTCTTTATAGTGGGTACAGCCTATATTCTGATGTATTTGAAAAGAAGGGCCGATAAGAAGGTGAGGAAAATTAAGGAACCTAATGTGGAGGATGATGCGTACAATCAGATACAGATGATAAAATCAATGACTAAGCTTATGAAGAGTAAGGGATACAATGTTGGCTCTGTTGAGATGATGATAGCCAAGGCCGAACGGGCATATGATTCACAGAGATATCTAGAATCCATAGAAATTGTTAACAATGCAAAGAGAACCCTCTGGAGACTCAAGGAGGAAAGAGGTATGGAAGATAACCTCAGTCCCCAGGTCAAAAAGGAGCTTGAAATAATAAAGAATATTGAAGATACACCCCAAAAGGATGAGTTACCCCCCCAGGTTAAGGATTTTGTTAGAAAACTCCCTGAAAACTATCTCCAATCGAAGTTTGAAATTGGCGTGGTGGAGGAGAAAATAATAAAGATGGAGGAGGGAGAATTAAAGGAGTATGCCAAAATGTACATTGAGCGGGCCAAAAGGGCCTTTGAGATAGGAGATTACACAGAGGCCCTTAGACTAGCCGTGAGGTGTAATAGAATTATTGATTCTGGAGAAATTTCATATATGGAACCTGAGAAGGAGGAACAGCCTTCAACCATGGTTGTGGCCCCACTTATAGAGGAGAAGGAGGAAGAAGAGGAGGAACTTCATTGTCCAAAATGTGGAGCAATTGTTAGGGCGGAGGATAAGTACTGCTGGAATTGCGGTGCGAAATTAATATTCATATACACATGCCCAAATTGTGGGGCAGAGGTCAGTAGCGAGGATAAGTACTGCAGACACTGCGGTTACAAGCTGAGGTGATGCCATGGGATTGCGGAGCCTTTCCTACCTATTGTTTCTCAGCGGAATTTTCATTATAATCCTGGCTGTTATTAAGGGGGAGGCAAGCATAGCTCTTTTTCTAATATTCCCGGTAATTTATGGCTCTGGAGTCCTCACAATTTTAGGAATACTGCTCATAATGTTGGGAGTTTTTCTTTTATTCCTTTCGCCATTTTCCTATGAATCTATAAAAGGGGCCCCAATTTCTCCTATGGAGTATGAGTACCAGGAGCCAAATGAAAAGATAGGAGGTGAAGAAATAGAGAAAAAAGCAAAATTTGGAGGGGTTGTGATGATAGGCCCCATTCCCATAGTATTTGGATCTGATAAGGATACGGCAATGCTCTCTGTTATAATAGCAATATTGATGATTCTATCCATAGCCATATTCTTTTTCTTCTTTTACGGGTAAGATATTTTCTTTTTCTTCTTCAACGCCTCTATAAATTTCTCAACATCTTCATCCTTGACCTCTGTCTTTTCCTTGGCCTCCCGGGAAAGCTCTTCCAATAGGTTTCTCTCTTCTTCCTTCTTCTTTCTATATTCTCCCTTTATTTCAATTATCTTTTGTAGCATTTCCTGGGCCCTTTGATGATATATGTCCGCCCTTTCTCTGTATTTCATATATTCCTCATGCTTCTCATTCATCTTTTCCGTAAGGTATTTCAATTTCTCCCTCAACTCAATAACCCTTTCATGATGTTTTTGCTGCTCCCTATAGAGGGAATCCATTTTTTCCCTTATCTTATCCATCTCAATCTGCATCTTTGCAAGTTCTCCTTCAATATCTTGAACTTCTCCAAGAACTTCATTCTTTTTTTCTATCTCCCTTTTAAGTTCCTCCTTTCTTCTGGTGAGGGCCCTTAATTTATCTATTAACTTATTTTCCTCCTCCAGGGTATGAGGTCTGGTCTGCAGTTCCCTTTCCAAGGCCATTATACCCTCTTCCACCTTAACATATTCGGCTTCTATGGTATTGCCAGATGCCTTTTTCAGCTCCCTAATATATTTTCTCAAGGTCCTTATCTTTTCTATGTATTCATTCTTTTTTTCCTTCTCCTTTTTTAAAATCTCCACAATGGAATCACGGGCATCCCTCTCCCTCTGCAGCTCCTCCTTTAATTTTTTACGCTCCTCATTTAAAAGGTCCCTCTCTTCCCTTGCCTCCTTGGCTAAGGCATTGTACTCATCCCTTCTCTGCTTATAAAATTGAAATTTTTCCTCGGCACTCTGGAGTGCGGATTTTTTCATTTACATCCTCACTAATCTATCACATCAATATCGGCATCCAGGGTTTCGCCAGCCAGGCTCTTGGCAGCCTTGAGAGAGCCTCCCTTCTCAATGAAATATGGCGATTTAACTCCAGATAGCACCACGAGAACCTGAACCATGTTCTCCATCTCTGGATCCACACTGGCACCCCAAATTATCTTTGCCATTGGATTTATCTTCTTCTGCACCAAATCAACGGCCATCTGCGCCTCCGTAACGCTCATATGCTCATCACCTACAATGCGAACCAACGCTCCTGTAGCATCGCTTATATCCGCATCTATCAGAGGGGAATTTATTGCCTCCTCAACTGCCTCCTTTACACGATCCTGGGTGCTATCACTCTCGCCGATTCCAACCATGGCAACTCCACCTGAGCCTAGAACGGTGCGCAAATCTGCATAATCCACATTCACCAATCCAGGCTTTGTGAGAATCTCCGTTATACCCTTAATGGTTATCATCAAAACGGTATCTGCAACCTTAAAGGCCTCGTTTAAGGGCAATCTAGGCACGAGCTCCAATAATTTGTCATTTGGAATTACTATTGTTGTATCCGAATAGCGGCGAAGCCTTTCAAGACCCCAGAGGGCATTTTCCATTCTCAATTTGCCCTCCGCCTTAAATGGTAGAGTAACCACAGAAAGAACTAAGGCACCAGATTCCTTTGCGAGTTTAGCTATGTATGGGGCACTTCCTGTACCCGTACCACCACCAAGACCTGCGGTTATGAAAACCATATCGGCTCCCTGGAGAATCTTCTCCAGCTCTTCATTGTTCTCTCTGGCTGCATCCTCCCCTATCAGGGGATTTGAGCCAGCACCCAATCCACGGGTTCTTCTCCTGCCCAAAAGAATCTTGCGATTTGCCCTAATATGTAAAAGATGCTGAGCATCAGTATTGGCAGCTATTAACTCTGCTCCATAAACACCTTCTTCCATCATCCTGTTTATTGTGTTGCTTCCTCCACCTCCACAACCAATGATCTTTATGTTTACCCTAAGTTTTTCCACAAGCTGTCTTAGATATTCATCCTCTGGGGCTGTATAGGCAATCTCTTCAGTAGCTGGGGTATTATTCAAATCCTTTAACAATCTCATATCTATCCCATCCCTTGTCCTTTTATAAAGTAAAGATTACATAATATAAAATAATTATTCCTTCCACTTTGGATTATCTAGAATGGTATATTTCCCATCCTTCTCAACAACTATTTTTGCAAACCCTCTTTCTGCTATGCTTCCATAATCATGGCCCGCATCTCCAGGATATATTGCCAAGAAAATGAAATCCTCATTGCCCACATTTATGCTCCTGTGGGCCCAATAGGGAGGGACATAGATTATATCTCCCTTCTTCATCTCAAACCATTGAACCTTATCTTCATTTTGCATCAGGAGAATACCTTTCCCCTTCAGGCATATGTAGAGCTCGGCCCTATCCTTTTTACTATGATAATGCCCCTTTGTCATGAAATACTCACTTCCAACCTTCCCAGAATGAAGAACCGTTATGGCATAACTTAACTCACCCTCGCCCTCGTGGGGTACAGCGTAAACATCATAAATCACCGGATCTCCTTCCTTTATCATTTTTTCCAAGGCCTCGGAATCTTGATAGAATCCACGCATATTGCTTGCCCTTCTTACAACAATCTCCTCGTAATTTTCCAATTTTCCAAGTTCAAAATTTATCCTGTTCTTGATCATATTTGAGAGAATGCGGCTGAGGATATAAAGACTGTGCTTATACATTGTTTCTAATCTCTAATTTTACTCCTCCATTATCTCCTTAGGTGCACCCGCAAGTTTGACCAAGGCCTCCGCCTCTGCAAAATGAAGTTTTCCTGGAAGAACAAGAGTGTGCAGAGGAGCTCCAAAATCCTCAGAAATCATATCCTTCATATACCCTGCCCTCACAAGGTAATTAGGGGCCCCTGCCCTGGCCACTACCGCCATAAGGGTATCATCTCTAAATATCCCCTTTTTCTTTATTTTCTCCATTTTAAGCAAAATTTCCATGGCTTCATTGGCGTTCATTGGCCTTGGATTTATATCCAGAAGGATTAGGGTATGCAATCCCCTGGAATAATTCTCCATTATGAAATCGTAGGTGCTTGTTGGAAAATAATTCTCCTGGGGAAAAGGTAGGGAAACTGTCCTTCCAAATTTGTACTCCTGCAATCCCAAAAGTCCTGGTGCTGCCGTTACAATGGATGCCCCATGTATCACCCTAGTTTCAATACCTGCCTCTTGGGCCATTATCCTAAGAGCCACATGGGTTGTGGCAATAAGAGAATCCCCAGGCACTAAAAAAACCACATTCTTCCCCTTTGCTTCCTCGATTATAACCTTTCCGCTTTCAACTTCCTCCCTTGAGAGAAGGCGTATTGTTCTCCCGTAAAATTTTTCCAGTTTCTCAATATCAGCACCCAAGAGTTTTGAAGTATAAAACTCCGCAAAAACCACATCTGCATTCTGCACAGCCTCATAACCTCTGAGAGAGATATCCTTTTCATCGTAAAGTCCCAAGCCTACGAAGGTAAGCATATTTATTGCATGAGATTTTAATATTTAATCATCCCTATCGAGAAAGTATAATTAAGGAAAAACACTTACTTTAAAATGCCCCAATGATGAGTTCAGCCTTAGCTGACAGTGATGAAAGACGGGCGGGCTGAGGGGCCCTATTCATTTTTGATTTTCACAGATAAAAATCTTCCTAGATTCTCACACCTTAGAGTATTTAAATAAGGAAGGGATAGAACCAACTATGATGACGGAAATTGTGGGGGTGAATGTAGGAGAATACGGAAACAAGGAGAACGTTGAACTAGTGACCCTTCTAGCCAAGGCTTTTCTCCATGCTGACAAGGATCAGAAACTGGTGTTTGCAAAGGCGATGCTCCACCTTATGAGCTAATCCTTTAGGATTATTTCGTACTCTATTTCGCATCCGCTCTTTCTAAGCATTGCAGATACCGGACAATACCTGTTTTGTGATAATTCTACAGCCTTCTTGGCTTTTTCGTACTCCACTCCCCAGAATATGTATTTTATGTGAACCTTTGTATATACCTTAGGGTGCTCCTGGGCCCTTTCTCCCTCTATCTCTATCTCAAACTTTCTTGGCTCATTTCTCATCTTGCGCAGTATGGCAATAACATCCATTCCAGTACATCCTCCAAGACTCATTAGGAATGCCTCCATGGGTGCAGGTGCCTTCTGAACACCGAGATACCCAGATTCAAGCACTATAGAATGCCCTTCCGTCTCCCCAATAAAACGCATACCTTCTATATGTCTCATGGTTACCTTTGCCATAATACCCCCATGGAGAGTATGCATTAAAACTTTTGTTGAAAAATATTTGTAGGGGCAAATCTTATACTCAATATGCGTCTTTCATCCTCCAACAATCCCCAAGACGAGAGTGGCAGGCAGTACCACATACAGTGTAAGAAGGGTGATGTAGCAAGGTACGTTCTTCTTCCCGGAGATCCGGAGAGGGTGGATATTATCTCCTCATTCTGGGATGAGAGAAGGGAGGTTGCATACCATCGGGAATTCAAAACCCATACGGGCAAATATAAGGGTGTGCCTATATCTGCCACTTCCACAGGCATAGGTTCGCCCTCGGCCATCATTGCCCTGGAAGAACTGGCCAGAATAGGGGCAGATACATTTATAAGGGTTGGCTCTACCGGAGCAATACAGCCAGAAATAAATGTGGGAGATCTTATTATATCATCGTCTGCTGTTCGTCTGGAGGGAACCAGTAAGGAATATGTTAGGGTAGAGTATCCCGCCAGTGCAAATTATGAAGTTATATTGGCCCTCATAGAAGCAGCCGAATCCCTGGGACATAAATACCATGTGGGAATAACTGCAAGCACTGATTCCTTCTATCTTGGACAGGGAAGACCGGGATATATGGGTTATGAGCAATCCTTCTCTAGGACCATTCTCCAAGATTTGCGCCGTGCAAGGGTACTTAATTTCGAAATGGAGGCTGCAGCAATTTTCACCGTGGCAAATCTCTATGGTTTGAGGGCTGGGAGCGTGGCGGTGGTATTTGCCAATAGAATCACAGATGAGTTTGAAATTGTATCTCAGGAGCCGGTTGCCAAGGTTGCCAATGAGGCTGTGAAAATCCTATGGGAATGGGATGAAATAAAAGATGCTCGCAGAAAAAAATACTTCTACCCTTCCTTGGTGTTGAAATGATGGAAATCCTGTATATCTTCATTATTTCCATGCTTCCCTTCGTGGAGCTTAGGGGTTCCATACCCTTGGGAATTTACTGGGGGTTCCCTCCATGGATGGTATTTCTTGCAGCCATCCTTGGAAACATGCTGCCCGTTCCCTTCATATTACTATTTTTAGAAGGGTTAGAAAAAATTCTGCGCAAAAGTGAGAAAATTTCAAATTTTCTAGATTGGCTATTCGATAGAACATACAAGAAGGCGGATAAGAAGGTAAGGAGGTGGGAGTACATAGCCTTGATTTTTTTCGTAGCTGTACCCCTGCCGGGAACGGGGGCATGGACTGGGAGCTTAATAGCCTATCTCTTCAAATTCGATATCAAAAAATCCTTCGGAGCAATATTCCTTGGTGTAATTATTGCCGGACTGCTGGTTCTTGCCGCTTCCCTAGGTATCTTCAATCTCATACCATAGGGAAACTCGTAAATAGTGGTTTGAATATCCCCCCATCATGTTCGAAAAAACAACTGTGGATGAAAATTATGTGAGAATTCCAAGGGATAAACTGTTCGACTTCGTTGTGGAAATTTTTAAGCGTCTAGATGTACCAGAGGAGGATGCAAAAATCGTGGCAGATAACCTTATTATGGCGGATATGAGAGGAATTGAGAGCCATGGGGTGCAGAGATTAAAGCGCTATGTGGATGGAATCAAGGTAGGTGCTGTGAATGTACATCCCAATATAAAGGTAGTAAAGGAGAGCCCAGTATTTGCAGTTATAGATGGGGATGAAGCTCTGGGACAAGTGGCAGCCTACAGGGCTATGCGCCTAGCCATTGAGAAGGCAAAGAAGGTTGGCGTTGGAATTGTGGGTGTGAGAAATAGCAATCACTATGGCATCGCTGGCTACTACGCATACATGGCTGCCAAGGAGGGTTTAATAGGGGTTAGTATGACCACCTCTCGTCCATTGGTGGCTCATACAGGAGCAATGGAGAAATTCATGGGCACGAGTCCAATAGCAGTTGCAGCTCCTGTGGAGGGAGATTATCCATTCCTCTTGGATATGGCTACTAGTGTTGTGCCAAGTGGAAAGGTTGAGGTTTACAGACGTAAGAATAAGCCTGTGCCTGGAGAATGGGCCATAAGTACTGAAACTGGAGAAATCATATACGACCCCCATGAAATCCTAAGTCCGAAGGGAACCATTCTTCCTCTCGGAGGGCTTGGAGAAATCAGCGGAGGCCATAAGGGCTATGGATTAAGTGCTGTTGTGGATATCCTTGCGGGCATATTGAATGGTGCCACCTGGAGCAAGCATGTTGGAGGTACAAGCGATAAGCATAGCGATGTGGGGCACTTCTTTATGGCCCTAGATCCTGGAGCATTTGGAGACGCAGAGGAATTCAAGAAAAATATGAAGAAGTATGTGGACGAGTTGCGCAACGCTAAAAAACATCCCAAGTTCAAGCGAATATGGGTTCATGGAGAAAAGGGCTTCTTGACCTACGAGGCACGTCTTAAACTTGGTGTGCCCATATACAAAAAAGTGCTGGATGAAATGAACTCCATCGCAGAGGAACTTGGAGTTCAAAAGCTCCCGTGAAGATGCTTATATATTTTTTCCACCTCTTCTATTTTGCCGGCATCCTCTGGATCCTTATCCTCCCTTATTCTCTTTATCCTTGCAAACCTCAGGGTATATTTTTCATACTTGGGAGAAATTTGAACATCCTCAAATTCCACCTCCACAACAATCTTTGGCTTAACTACAATACCGTTGGGAATATCTCCCATCTTAAGCTCCAAGAGCCTTTTTGTTATGTACTCCATCTCCCTATGGGTGAGACCCTTAAATGTCTTGCCCACCTCCACAAGCCTATCTCCACTCCAAAGGGCAAGATGATAATCGGATAGCCATTTCCTCCTCCTTCCATGTCCCCATTCTGCTGCAACGATCACCGCATCCACCTCGAATGCCCTCTTGTACTTTAGCCAGTCCTTGGTTCTTTTCCCTATGGCATATTTTCCATTTTCCTTCTTGCAAACAACACCCTCATATCCTCTTGAGATTAGGGATTCAAATTCATTCCTCAAATCCTCCTCCCCATCTATAAAAATCCGTGGAAGGCTCTTGTCCACCATGTCTTCCAGAATTTTTCTCCTTTTCACATAGGCTTCCCCCGTGAGAGGCCTATCCAAATAAACAATGTCAAAGAAATAGAAATCTACCCTTACATTTTTCCTCTCTGCAAATCTTCGCATGATGCTTTGAAAGGGCAATATTTTTCCATCCCTTAAGGCTATAACCTCACCATCCAAAATTAGAGAGCCATTTATATCACGAACATAATCGATTATTTCTGGAAATTGGTTCGTTATATCCTTTCCCCTCCTTGAAAATATCTCCACCTCCCCTTCATTTTTATGCACCAAAACGCGTACACCATCCAACTTCGGTTCAACCCAGAAATTACCCTCCCTCACTATCTCACCAAGCTCCAATGCCTTTTCCGCCAACATAGGTCGAAATGGAATTGTTGGCTTCAATCCATAGGATTCCCCCGCCAACAGGGAATCCCATCCAAGAAGATACAGGGCATTTTTCATCTCCTCGTAATTTTTCCTTTCCACCCTAGACAATGCCTCCAGAAATATTCCTTCCCCAACTCCAATCTGCAAATCCTTTAGTAGGGAGGCTATTAGCAGGGAGGCTATTTCCTCATCCAATATGGATACTATTCCCCTTAGGGTTGATGCACGATTCTCCCTTGAGGCTTTTTCCAAGGAAGAGACTACCTTGGTTAGAGAAAATTTTTGAGGCAGGAGACTGGCCTGTCTGTATCTCCTCTGGGATAAATATTTCAAAACTGCTTCATAGGTATCTCCCCTGTAATATGGAGTGAAATCCCCTATGGCTTCCTTCACAACTGACAATGTATATCCATCTATAAGGGAGAGAAGAAGCATCGCCAGAGCCCTTCTCTCCTCCCTGTTCATATTCTCCATATAACCCGCAAGAATCTCCACTTTCCTCTTTTTGGAAGATGTCCGCATCAACTCCATACAAATTCTTTTGAATCTTTCCACAGGAATATATCAAAGAGAGAAATAAAAATTTTACAGATTGAGATGGGGATGAGGCTTAGCTCTCTTCAAGGCTTCCTCTATATTATCCCCCATCTCCCTCGACCAGAATCTTCTAACCACCGTATATATACCACCCCTATTATTGACATACAGCTCCACATAAACCCAATTGGGATCCACCGCCTCTTTGAAATCCTCGAGAATCTTGTTGGCGAGATGCTCATGCCATATCCCATAGTTGCGATAGGCTATGAGATACATCTTGAGGGATTTCAATTCTGGCAGTTTCCTATCGGGCTCATAAACTATGCGAAGTATATAATAATCTGGCAACCCCGTTTGGGGACATACCGCCGTTAATTCTGGATAAATGTACTCCACAACTTCCCTCTTTCCTTCATATTCGTACCTTGCTGTCTCTATCCTTGGAAATTCCATGGCTCTGCATGGACATCCTCTTTTTATTATTTTTGGAGATAAGTTTTATAATCGGCAGTGCAATTACATGCCCGGTGAGATTATGTTTGTATCACATATTGATAATGTGCCTAAGGAAAAGGTAGAGATGGAGAATCCCGATGGTGAGAGAACCAAGGGAGTTTGGATTCAGTGGCTCATCAGGGAGGAGCAGGGAGCTGAGAATTATGCATTGCGCCTTTTTACATTAGAGCCCGGTGGAGTAATACCTAGGCATCAGCATCCCTGGGAGCATGAGATATTCATCCTTGAGGGAGTGGGAGTAATAGGAGCAGGAAACAAAGAGGTGAGAGTAAAACCAGGAAATTTCCTATACATTGAACCAGATATTCCCCACTGGTATAGGAATGAGGGAGAGGAGAATTTAAAATTCCTATGCATCATACCCATAAGAAAATGAAAATATGGAAGAAGAAAAAGGCAAAGAGCGATGAAGAGCTTTTTTCCCTTCTTTTAGATGAGATTCTGGATGAGAGGGCAAGGAGAATTTGGGAGAAAATTAAGGATAGGTAATCAGGGCCTGTATCCGAGACATATGTCTGCAAGATTTGTCCCCGTGTAGCCTGTTATTATTAAATCCCTCAATTTCTTCAGAACAAAATAAGAGTTGTGACTCTGGAGTTCTTTCTCCAAATCTATACCCTCCTCCCTTATTCTCTCCAAGGTTGTCTCGTCCACTATCCCTCCAGCAGCATCGGTGGGCCCATCTATTCCGTCTGTACCCATACATATGAATCCCATTCTTTTATTTATTTCCCTTGCTAAGTATAGGGCAAGTTCCTGATTCCTTCCACCCTTCCCATCACCCCCAACCCTCACACTGGTTTCTCCTCCCCATATCATCAATTTCCCCTTTTCATTCTTGATCTCTCCTATTATTTTTGAAGCCATATCCTGAGGCTCTCCCTCCAGAACTGTGGAAGAAAGAAGGGCATCCATGCCCATATTCTGGGCAATTTCCTTTGCAATTTCCAAGGCGTATCTGTTATCGGCAAGCACAATGTTCTCACAATACTCCTCTCCCCTTCCCCAAGAGTAGGTTGGCCCCGAGCCTACGAATTCCGGTGGACCAATGACATCGGAAATTATGAGAGATAAACATTTTGCGGGCTTAATGTAATTTATAAGGCCTCCTCCTTTTACCTTGGAAAGCTCCACCCTCATCCTGTTCAATTTTATTATATCTGCGCCCCCAAGCATCATCTCCATTATTATTCTTCTCTCTTCCTCAATACTTACCCCATCCTTTGGTATTTCGAATAGGGAGGACGCACCTCCAGAAATCAGAACTATGACCAGATCATTTTCTCCTACCTCCTTTAGGAGCTCTATGATTTTTTCTGATGCTTCCAAGGTTTTTTCATCAGGATAGGGATGAGATGCCAAATTCACCACTATTCTCTTCAAATTTCCCATATAGGGGCTGTTTATCATTCCTGCATAAATCATCTCACCAAGTATATTCTCGATTTCCATGGCCATTGGCACAGAGGCCTTACCAAAGCCAATAACAAAAATCCTATCGACGTCTAGGTTTATCTTCTTACCCTTTACAATTAATTTTCCACCTTCCATTTTCAAATTTCTACGAATTATCCTATCGGCTCTTATCTCATTTAGGAGGAAATCGACTATTTGAAGCAATTTTTCCCTTATCTCAACATCGCCATGGGAGGACAATTCTTCCATGTTTTTTATCACAGGATTGGAATGTGCTAAAGAAATAAAAATCCTTTTCGAAAGTTTTATATAGCATGCCCGCTACGCATAAGGCACATAAAGACTTATATGGGTGATATGATGGCAAGGAGACCTAAAGAAGAGTTTATAAAGCAATGTCCAGAGTGTGGCTCCACCCATTTGATATGGGATTATGAGCGTGGTGAACTTGTTTGCGGAGACTGTGGTGCTGTGATTGAAGATTCCTTCATTGATCAAGGTCCTGAATGGCGAGCCTTTGATGCCGAGCAGGATGAGAAAAGGGCCAGAACCGGAGCGCCTATGACATTCCTAAGCCATGACAAGGGTTTGGCTACGGAAATTTCCTGGAGCAATAAGGATTCCTATGGAAAGAGAATTCCCCACAAGAACAGAGCTCAGATTTATCGCGTGCGCAAGTGGCATCAGAGAATACGCGTGAGCAACGCAGCCGAGAGAAATCTCTCCGTTGCACTGCAGGAATTGAATAACGTTTCAAGCAAGATGGGCCTGCCAAAGGATGTTCGGGAGACTGCAGCCATAATCTATCGCAAAGCTGTGGAAAAGAATCTTATAAGGGGAAGGAGCATAGAGAGCATAGTGGCTGCCAGCATTTACGCTGCCTGCCGTAAGGTTGGTATGCCCCGCACGCTTGATGAGGTGGCCAAGGCAAGCGAGTTAAATAAGAAGAAGATTGGCCGTGCCTATAGGCATCTCACGAAGGAATTGAATTTAAATCTTAAACCCACCACTGCAAATTCCTACATAACACAATTTTGCAGCAAACTTAGGCTTGACAAGAATGTGATGAGCAAGGCCGAGGAGATTGTGCAGAGGGCAACGGAGATGGGAATAACCTCCGGTAAAGGGCCCACTGGGGTAGCGGCAGCGGCAATTTATATAGCTGCGAATATGATGAATGAGCCTCGCACCCAGAAGGAAATTGCAGAAGTGGCTGGAGTGACTGAGGTAACAATAAGAAATCGTTATAAGGAGATATCATCTGCTCTGAACATGGAAATACCCAAGTGATTGGTATGAGGGTCTATGTTATAGATAACGGAGGACAATGGACCCACAGGGAATGGAGGGTCTTGAAGTATTTGGGTGTGGATGCCTTCATAGTGCCCAATACAACTCCCCCGGATTCTTTAAGGGATGCAGATGCCCTTGTTCTATCAGGAGGCGCCCCAAGCATCGCCTATGAGAAGCAAAAGCTTGGCAACCAAGGTCTCTATCTAAAGGAACTCCACATACCCATTCTGGGGATATGTGTGGGTGCCCAGTTCATTGCCGAATTTTTCGGTGGAAAAAGCGGTCCTGCCCAGTATCCAGAGTACGGAAAGACAGAGGTATTTATTGATGATCCCAATGATATTTTCCTTGGACTACCTGAAAAGATAATTGCTTGGGAGAGCCACAACGACGAAATCAAGGATCTCGGCAATGAGTTAATTTCCCTTGCCCATTCTGAGAACTGCAAATATCAGGCAATAAAACATAGGAGTAAACCCATATATGGGGTACAGTTTCACCCTGAGGTGCAGCATACCCAGTACGGTGAGGAGATATTCAAGAATTTTCTTAATCTCGCCAGGAAATAATTTAAATACTCCCAATCCCTTTATTTTTTAATGCTTAAGATAAATCTTGTTGAGGAGGAAGTTAGGGAGCAACCTAAGTATAAGAGGGATAATGGAAAGCATACTGCGATTTTAAAACTACACCATTTTGAAAAGGAGTATAAGCCCTACATACTCAAGGTTATGTGGGTAGAGGGGAGTGGGGAGATTACTATCACTGCTTCCAAGGAAGTTCTTGAGAGTATTAAAGGACTCCTCATAAAGAGGGATGAGCCCATGGATATAATCTGGTGTCTCCTTCAATATGAGTACAAGACCCTTGATAAATTGGAAGAAAGAGTGGAAAAATTACAGAATGCATCCTTACATGAGTACTCTAGAAAAATTCTCACCGACGTGCTCAAGATAAAGAAAACATTGTTCCTGATACATAGGGATTACATAAGGATGAGAAATACCCTTGAGTGGCTTTCAGAGGAGGAGGATGTACGCCCCCTTCTTCGGGATATAAACGAGTTGATCTACGCTATTGAATACCTAATAGAGGGAACCACAGTGGCCATTCAGCTTATGCAGAATACCCTCTCTGTCAAGATGAACGAGGTTATGAAAATCCTCACCATAATAGCCACAATCATGATGCCCCTTACCCTCATAACAGGCATCTACGGTATGAATTTTGTTAATATGCCAGAGATAAGATGGGAATACGGATATTACTATTCCCTTCTCCTAATGCTTGCAATAGGATTGCTCATGCTCTATTACTTCAAGAGAAAGAATCTATTTTGAGGAAAAGTACTGATACGATTCCTTAAGAGCCTCAATGACGGGCATTCTACCACCAGATAGGAATGTTATCAGGGAGCCTCCTCCTGTGCTAACATGGCTGAAATTCCTTGTTAAGCCAAGCCTGTCTATTGTGGCAACGGTATGTCCGCCTCCAGCCACCTTAAATCCACGGCCATTGGCAGCACCGATGAGCACACGCATAGTCCCTATGGCAAACTCTGGCAATTCGAATACCCCCATGGGCCCATTTATAACCACTGCCTGGGCCTTTCTTAGCATTTCCTCATAATTAATGGCTGTATCCAAGCCTATATCGTAGATGGGATACTCACTGGGAAGTCTATCCACAGGCATACCCTTCCTCTTTCCATTCTCATTGACCACAATGTCTTGGGGAGTGATGATTCTATCATCATACCTATCCACCAATTCCTTTGCCTGGGAAATTAAAGCTTCATAGTCCGTATATTCCTTCTTTATGAAGGCCCAAGTTCCTTCCCCAACATCATACCCCTTGGCTATGAGGAAGATGGTAGCAACAACTCCCCCAGTGAGAATGGAATCCACAATATTCCTTTCCATAAAATTCTTGGCAACCTTTATGGAATCTTCAACCTTGGCCCCCCCAAGAACCGCCAGTTTAGGGTGTACATCAATTTCCATGAATTTTGTAAGCATTGTTATTTCCTTCTCCATCAATCTTCCAGCAATCATTGGTAGATGCTTTTTGAATCCCACCAGGGTTGTTTGCTCTCTGTGGGCAGCTGCAAAGGCATCGTTTATGAAGTAATCTGCCACTGAGGAAAGTTCCTTAACGATGAAAGTCCTATCAAAATTCTTCTTAAGACAGTATTCCTCAGAGTAAAATCTAGTGTTTTGGAGGAGAAGATAGTCGCCGCTATTCATATTACCTATGGCCTCTAGGGCCATATCGCAGAATAGGTCGGGTACAAATTTCACCCTCTTGTTCAGTATCTTGGTAAGAACCTCCGCATGGGCCCTGAGGGGAGTGAAATCCCTCTTCCCAGGCCTGCTCTGATGTGCAAGAATTACAACCTTGGCATCCCTTAACTCCGATAAGGTTTGCCTATGGGCCTCAAATCTTGAATAATCAAGGATTATGCCACTGACAGGATCCATGGGAGAATTTATGTCAAGTCTAACAAGAACAACCCTCCCCTTGAAGTTGAAGTCATCCATAGTGAAATATTCTTTCATAATGGGTAATTCCTCTTCTACTTATTATTTTTTTGCAGGGCTTAAAGATAAATAGAGCGATGTCTTTACCCATTCCCATATGATCAAAAAAATTCTCGTGCCTACAGATGGCTACGGGCTTGAGGATCATGTGATAAAATATGTTGCTCGCACCTTTCCATTTGCCGATTTTCATGTGGTTAGCGTTGTAAATACCTACGAGCGGGGTGTTCAGCTAACAGATATCCTCTATGAGGAAATGAAGGAAAGTGCAAAAAAAGCAATTGAGAGGGGAGAAAAACTCCTGGAGGAGCAGGGAATACATATGATACATACAAAAATCCTAGAAGGCTTGCCCTCCAAGGAAATTGTAAAGTATGCCAAGGAGCACAATATGGATCTCATTGCCATGCGCGTATACTGCCGCAAGTCCACGGCCTCTGCACATCGCCTTGGCTCCACTGTGAAGAATGTTTTGAAAAGATCCCAGATACCGGTGTTAACCCTAGCGGAGGAGTGCGATAAACATGAAATTAAGAAAATTCTTCTTTTAACTGATGGGACCGCAAAATCCAAAAGGGCTGAAAACTATGCAATTCTTCTAGCATCATCCTACGGGGCAAGGATTGAAATAATGTACCTAAAGGGAGAGAAGAATGGAGAGCATGAGAAAAAATTAAAAAGTGTGGCTTGGAAGGCCGAATACTGGAATATAGAGGTTAAGAGCTCCGTGGAAGATATAGAGGATAGGGAGGCCATAATGAGACATTTTGCCAACAACGATATCGTTGTGATGGGCATTGGTAAAAAAATACTGCTTTGGAGAAAAATAGGGCATATGACGCAATTCGTTGCAACCCATTCACCCATACCTGTGATATTTGTCAGCGCCTTAAAGAAGAGGTGGTCCCAACGGATACGGCGCAAATAGTCACGCTGATAATTTTCATAATAAGCTACATAATGATATTCAGCGGGAAAATAGATAGGACTACTGCAGCCCTATTTGGTGTCTTTCTCATGCTCACAGCTGGCTATACTCTGCATTTTATGAATTTTGAAGAAGCCTTGGAATATGTGGACTGGGAAGTCATATTACTTCTTTTTGGAATGATGACCTTTGTTGGCCAGTTGGCCCGCACAGGATTTTTCAAGTACCTTGGAATAAAGGCCATAAAATTATCCCGTGGTAGGCCATGGCTCATATTCGTCTACTTAACCTTAATCACCACCTTCGTCTCCATGCTCATTGATAATGTTACTACGATTCTCCTTATGATTCCTCTAACCGTAGAAGTGGCAGAACTTCTTGATATTAATCCAGTGCCTGTGATACTTGGTGAGGCTGTGCTATCCAATGTTGGTGGTGTGGCCACCATGATTGGTGATCCTCCAAACATACTAATTGCCTATGCCTCAGGATACTCATTTAACGCCTTCATAATTCATCTCTTCGTGCCCATCCTCGTGGCTTTAGGTGTTGCATTGTTCATCTCAAAGTTCCTATATCGCAGATGGATCGAGAGCAAGCCAAAGAATGTTGAAGAACTTATGAAATTGAATCCTGAGGATTACATAAAGGATAGAAAAACCATGCATTATCTACTCATAACACTCGTCTTGATGGTCATATTCTTTGCCCTTCAAGATACACTCCATATTTCCCCTGCCCTCGTGGCCCTTGTGGGAGGTACATTGGCCCTATTCATAACAATGGAGGATCCCAAGAAGGCCTTTGAGGCTGTTGAATGGCCCACACTTGTTTTCTTCATAGGCTTATTTATGCTTGTGGGCGGCTTAAATGAGACCGGTTTGCTAAAGGACCTTGCAGAGGCCCTATCATCCGTATCTTCAAATCCCATCATTGCAGCCATAATAATACTCTGGGTTGCCGGCATAACTTCCTCCTTTGTGGATAACATACCAATAACTGCAGCATTCATACCTGTAGTGGCTGTAATGACACAAACCTACCACACGGGTCTTCTCTGGTGGGCCCTTGCCCTAGGTGTGGGACTTGGAGGAAATATAACGCCAATAGGATCCTCAGCAGGAGTGGTATCCCTTTCCATATCCAAGAGATATGGATATCACATAACCGATAAGGATTGGTTCAGGTTCGGAGCCACTGTCGGAATAGCAACCATGCTTGTGGGTACGGCATTTTTATTCGTTCTCCAATATATGGGTTAAAAGGGCAAATATTTTTTATTGCCTGCCTATTAGAGCATGTGAAAATCTACGGCAATATACTCTGGATGGGAAAATTCACAAAGGGAACATTGGTTATCAAGGATGGTATTATTGAGGATTTTAAAAAGGGGAGGGATTTTGATATAAAGGGCACAGTAATACCCACCTTCATAAACATGCACACCCACATAGGAGATTTCTCATGTCAAGATGAGCCTATGGGAGGTATAAAGGAAGTTGTTGGACCTGGCGGATTCAAATATAGAGTTCTAAAAAATCGCCGTCGCGTGTATTATGGAATGCGGAGGGCTATGAGATATATGCAGAAGGAGGGCATATCCCATTTTGTGGATTTTAGAGAAGGAAATAAAGATGGGGTAGAGCTTCTTAGGGCCGCCTCTGAAGGATTGAAAATAAAACCAATAATATTTGGCAGAGGAGTTTATGATGATGCAGAGGGGGTAGGATTGAGCAGCATAAGCGATTACCAGCCAAATTTCCTTATTAACATGGCCAAGAGGGCTAAAAAAGAAGGAAAATTTTTTGCCCTTCATGCCTCCGAGAGAATTAGGGAGGATATAGACTTCGTTCTCTCCCTCAACCCAGATTTTCTTGTGCATATGCTGGAGGCTACCGATGATGATTTGAAAAAGGTGAAAGAAAAGGAGATTCCCATCGTATTGACCCCCCGGTCAAATCTCTTCTTTGGAAAGATTCCAAATATACCGAGATTTTTAAAATTTAACATAATCCTAGCCCTGGGTACAGATAATGGGATGTTCTCCCTACCCTCCATATTCCGCGAGATGGAGATGGCTTATAAACTATCCAAATTATACGGCCATGTTCCCCCCGAAGAGATACTGAAGATGGTAACGGAGAATCCCAGGAAAATCCTGGGAATTAAGGATAACTCTATTGGAAAAAGGGCCAGGATAATAGTTTTTAGAAGATTGATGACTCCCTACGAGATAGTGAATAAGGCCTCACTTATTGATATCAAAAGGATAATATTCTAATCTCATCGGTGTGGAGATTCAAAAGGGCAACCTTGCCCGGCACGGGATTGAAATTCATCATCTTCTGATACTTGGTTTGAGCCTGCCAGCAGGATGCATTTATAATATGAATTCCCCTATAATTCTCATAGGTGAAGGCATGCACATGCCCCGTTATAAAAACATCCGGAACTATATCTATGGCCAGAAAATCCCTAGGTAGGGGAGCTATGGGAACCTTACCCCCATAGGTTGGTGCCAGATGACGCATTTCAAGCATATGTCTCATTATGGGACCTATTTTTTCATAGCTCATTCCGGGTATAATCTCAACAAGGTCATTGAGACTGGCACCGTGATATATCAGGAATTTGTAGTTGTGAATTGCGAAGACGGAGGGATTGCTTAAAAATTCAACATTGCCATTGAATAATTTTTGTATCTCACTTGGCAATGGGGGCTGCGGCTCTGTGTTTCGTACCAAATCATGATTTCCAGGAATCATTATAACCTTTATATAATCGGGTAAATCCTCCATATATCTGGCCAGTGCTTCATACTGCTCATATATATCCAAGATCTCAAGCTCTTCCTCCTGGTTCGGGTATATACCTATTCCATCTACCAAGTCCCCACCGATTATTAGGTATTTCACTATTTCCGCACCATCCTTTCCACTTTTAAGCCAAGAGAGAAACTTTCCCCACCTATCCTTCAAAAACATCTTGCTGCCCACATGCACATCCGAAATTATAACAACCCCTACATTCTCCTCAATGCGTCTATTTGTCTTCACACCCCTCAATCCAGGTCTGCTAATTTCCCTTACATATATCACTCCCGATTCATCATTATACCTTCCAATCACGCCTATGACCTCGTCATTTAATAGAAATCCACCTTCAGGATACACGCACTTTACCTTGCCAGTAGGATCCTCTAGGGTGAAGGTTACCGTACCCCTACTTGTTATTTTTACATCATCCACCAAGCCTATAACTTTCCCATCTCCTTTGGAGATTTTTGAAATATCCATTGCACCCCTCATCTCAGGCCTAGCTTTCACTATTCTGGAGAGCCTCTTATATCTATCCAAAAAGAGGGCACGGAAATCATCCACCTTGCCAGAGCTCTTCATATCTCCAGAATCTATGAGAATCTTAAAATCCCAGTCA
>CAYXLB010000006.1:3096-26323 GCA_964465785.1 uncultured Thermoplasmata archaeon | reverse complement strand
ACTCTCCATTATCTATTCTTGAGCTTATACTAACTCCATAGGTTTCATTGCTCAATATGAGGGTGGCATTATCAACCTTAACATCCTTATCATCGATCTTGCCATTCTTATTCATGTCAAAATAAACAACCCCATCCAGATTTGAGGTTTTCAACACCACATTTTCTTCTATGTGGTAATTTGGCTTCAACCTCATAGCCTGCTCCTCTGTTACATTTATGCTCTTTTGGTAAAGTATTGTTTTTTCGACCATTCTCAATTTGTTCAGTTCTCCATTGGTTGATACTACAAGGGTCATATTTCCTGCAACTGAAATTAGTTTGTAATGTCCATTGTCATCTGTGAGGGTTGTATCGTGGGGCACTCCAAACTCATCCAAGACGGTAACCCTTACATTCTTAACAGGTTCACCAGTGGATAGTTTTACATATCCCTCTATGATGGCTCCCTCATAGAATTTTACCATAACCACATCATTGGGGAGTACCTGATATGCTGGGGGATTCAAGTCCACAGTGCCATTTCCTTCGTGATAGTATTTGAGAGCGAGGTCAATTGGAATGGGTTTCCAAGCATCGGAATGATTCTTATAATCCTTGTAAGGATTCCAATATGCTGTCTTATAAACCAATTTGAAATGGGTCATATTCCAAGCCTGCATGGGCTGGTAACTGCCTAAAGAAGGGGAGAATCCAGGAATACCATCGCCCTTACCTATATCCTTCCCAGAGTATCCAATAAATGTTCTGTAGAGCATGGAATTGTAGAACATAGGCTTGTACTCAATTTTGTAATTAACTATTCTAACATTCCTTGGAATCTCATCCAAATTGTATTCATGTCCATTTTCATCAACCGCTTTAAGATCATAGAAGTCGTAGGGTACAACAGTGCCACCGTATTGCTCTACCCTCCTATCTCCAAGTTTGGCCGGAGCATAGAATATTCCCGTTTGCATACCAGAGAATGGGAATAGCCTGTAATCCACAGCGAAATACCTTATATCCCATCCTGTAGAGTTTCTTATAGAATCGTAAATTGAAACTATCCTATCCTCAGGCAAATATGCCAGAGTACCCTTTATGGCCACGTAGAGGGCATTTTTTGTGGATATGTCATCGGCGTATAGACCGTAAATCTGGGGATTTTCTATGATAATGCTTCTGTACTTATCAGGGTCCTTTAATATATCCAAGATTTTTGCAGTTTTTTCATCACCGGCATATTTCTCTAGGGCATTAATAACCGATGGGCTTAGATTTCCATTATTGTTGTGATAATCTGCTTCGAGCATTCTGGCTATGAATAGGGATATAACCTCACTTTCATTTTGTGCGGTTATTATCTGTGCAGCTATCTGATATCCATTTTGGAAGTTATCTGCCACCGTGGGGTGTTTTCCTTCCCTTATGGCCTCAAAACCATAATCCCACCAGGATACGAAGGCAGGCCTATCTTCCGGAGGAGTGTTATTATCCTGCTCACTCAACCATTTCCAAGCCCGCGGCCAGGGATAGTCCGGCTTTGGCAGGGAATATCCAAAGGCACCCAGATACCAGGGTGCTGATTTATTGTATGTTGTTTCATTTGGCCTTATAAAGGATGGCATAGAATTGTATATCTGTTTGTCAAACTCCTTTTTAGTTTCATAGGGAATACCCGCATCCACAGCACTCCATATTGCCGGAGTAATCACCAAGAAGGCTAATACGATAACAGCAACTATTTGAGAAAACTTTACATTTCTCTTTATGGATTTTCTCAGGGTTCCCCTGTACTTGGCAAATTCATCCATGGATTTTTTAATATCTATCTTCTCGATTATCCAAACTGTGGCAATAGCTGCTGCTAGGGCAATTGCTGGGGAGGCATTAAACATAAATCTTGCAGCTGAAATGGCCATGTATATGGCAACCACAACGTATATTGCGAAGAATATATAATGCTCCATCCTCCTCTTTCTTATGAGATAAAGGAGGTAGAAGGCTCCGAATATGGAAAGGAAGAAGATGCCAACTCCAAATGACATAGAGATGGCAGCCATGGAAGCAGGTTGAGCCTCTGCAATTGTGGAGTAAAGTTTGCTCTTCATAAAGTATCCTTGGCCACTCATAATTTTAAGTAGTAGCTCTTGAGCAAATACATGTAATACAATTAATGCTACACCCAATATTATTGCGCCTACTAAAAATACGAAGGGCCATGGATATTTTGAGGTAAGCTCGAAATATAGTGCGAAAATTATAGGTACTAAGATTATGATAAGAGGTACATTAAACCAAGTTTTAATAAGGCCTGTTCCAAAGTACCATGGAAATGCCATTCCAAAGCCCACCAGGGTAAATATGGATGCAAGAATCAAAATGTGCAGATTGGATTTATTCCTAAATCTATTTAAGAATATCTGGACTAGGAGATATATAACGAGAATTGCCAGGGCATAGGTATATCCTTTCCAGGCCAGTGCTAGGGCACCCAAGGAGGCCCCTGCTAGGGCAGAATAGATCAATGCCTTTTTATTTTCGTGGACAAAGCTTCCAAATCCCTTCTTTATGGAATCTATTTTGAACCAGTCATCTACCCATTTTCTGTGATGCACTTCCTTTAGGGATTTCAAGAAGAAATAGAACATTGAGATTATTAGGAACAAATCGAAGGCGTCCCAGTCCGCTTGGGTCGCCACACTCCTCATTATGTGGGCCGGGAGAATTGCCAGGAGAAATGCGGCAACTAATCCAATTTTTCTGTTGAAGGACTCTCTACCCAGGAGATAGAGAGGTATGATTGTCAGAGTGCCCCAAATTGCAGGGAACAGTATGAGCATAAGCACTGCAGCGTGGTACGGGTCCATAAAGGGATAGAAGAGCATACTCCCAAGTATTATGGCCCAGTGGAATAAGGGAGGCCTTGGGTTGGATGCCCCCAATGGATAATTTAGCATAGGATCCTTAAGAAGCTGATGTTTTGAATCTAAAATATACTTCAATACCCTCTCATGATAATATGAATCGGAACCTCCAGAAACGGAGTATCCATAATCTATGGAGGGTCCTACAGCCCAATACACTCTTATGAAAAATGCCAGTGCCATAATCAAGGCAAGGATTACAACGACAAGCACTGTGCCTCTGTCTATATTAAATTTGAGTTTATCCCGTAGCATGCTACATCACCGTGGTGGAAGCGATATCACATTTTCTATAAAAAAGTTATCGCCTAAAAATTTGGTATTTTTCACAAAAGATTAAAATACTTCTTAAATCTGCCCTTTTTTATGGAGCTTTGGTACTCGGAGATGCACACTCCAAACGTCAAACTGGGCTTTCGTATAAAAAGGGAGATAAAACATATAAAGTCCCAATATCAGGATATTCATCTATTTGAAACCTATGACTACGGGAAATTACTGGTAATTGATGGAACTGTTCAAATGACAGAGAGGGACGAGTTCATTTATCATGAAATGATTGTACATCCCCCAATGGTTACCCATGGAAATCCAAAAAAGGTGCTCATTATTGGGGGTGGCGACGGGGGTGCAGCCCGGGAAGCTTTAAAGCATAATCCAGAGGAAGTCCATGTGGTGGATATCGATGAGGAGGTAGTTAGAATTGCTAGAGAGTATCTGCCCTCTGTTTCATCAAGCTATCTCGATCCTAGGGTGACTCTACATATAGAGGACGGCATTAGATTCATAGAGAGGAACAGGGGATTCGATGTGATAATTATTGATTCCACTGACCCAGTTGGGCCAGCAGAGCCCCTGTTCACAGAAGAATTTTATAGACATATGAAGGGTGCCCTGAGGGAGAAGGGAGTAATTTCCCAGCAGTGCGGCACTCCAATTTACCATCCTGAAGAACTATGCAAGGTTAGGGAATCCCTTATGAAGGTGTTCAATTATGTATCCGTTTATCTGGCATATATCCCAACTTACCCCTCCGGTATGTGGGCCTTTGTGATGGCAAGTGATGAACCCATCAAAATTCGAAGGAAAATTGATATTCCTACCCGATACTACAATGATGAGATATATTACTCATCCATGGTTCTTCCAAACTTTATAAAGGAAAAATGCCAAAATGAGAAGGATCAATAATATTCTGATATCCATCGGCCCCCTGGAGGATACCTTGACCTTCATTTCCACAATATCCCCATTCCCCCATTTATCAACAAAATTCACCCTTATCAAATGCTCCCCACCACTTGTCTCTATGATTATATGTGGATTTCTTCCCTCATATACCAATTTCCCATCCAAATACACATAGTATTTGAGCCCCTCTCCTAGACTTTGGGACAGGTCAAGGTTTATTGTATTTTCCTTGATTTTCATATCAACAACCCCAATGGGATTGTATTTTCCCTCCCAATCGTACTCAAAAATTTTTCTCAGATAAGAGGCCAGGGTATTGCTCTTAATCCATAGGGAAACTTCCCTATTATTCTCTATGGATGAAATGCCAAAATTCATACTCCCTACAAGGACCTCCTCATCGCCTATCATAAGCTTTGCATGCAAATTATTTATGTAATGTTCTTCAGCCTGGAACCCCTTAGCTTCCCCCTCATCCTTAACAATTTCAAGGAGAACTTTATTTGTCTTATTCTTTACCATATTCCATATTTCATCATCAATATATAGGGCCTCGATATCAAGGGTTCTCTGAGAATCGACGAAATTTTTAAAATAGGAATGGGCAAAATCAGGGGCAAGCAGTGGTAGAAAATTAGCCGTTATATTAATACTTCTAAATACTCGCCTTCTAATGTATAAGGAGGTGTCCTTTGGAACTGTTATGTTTGAAAATTCTCCGTGATATACCTTAATATCTGCAACATCCTTCCTATCATCCTCAAATATTCTCTCCATATACTGTGCGAAATCATCATTCCTCACTATTATTCCGTATCCCCTATTTCCGCAGGGGTTCAGGGAGGATTTTCCGAAATTTTCGGTGGATATCAAAACCTCCTTTCCATCCTTTATTATGAATTTTGAATGGACGAATCTGTATCTGTCGTATATTTTATCCTGAGGGGAATTTACCATGAAAAATATCTCAGCACCATTCTTCCAAAGGGTATGAATTATCATTCTTTCGTAATCATTCATCCCACCCACAGGATTTCCCTCCAGAAGTATGGAAATCTTAACCCCCTCCTTTAATTTTCCAAGCAATGCATTTTCAAATTCAAGGCTATCCAAGGTATAGCTCTCTATGTGAAGATAATCCTCTGAATCCTCCAAGAATCTTATTACCTCTCTCCACTCATCTGGATATGGAAAAACTTCCATGTTTGCTTTGAACCATAGGGGCTTGAAGTCGCTTTGGCCTATGGTATGATAATTGCTCCAGTCTGCAGGTGAATCTGTGTCCTCATAGGACAATCTCCTAAGTATATGCCCCTGGGTTATTTTTAAAGGTTCACCTACCCATCCCTCGCCCTCATAATTGGAATCACCGTAAATGAGGATATCAACCTGCAAGTCATTTTTGAAGAGGGCCACTTCATCCCCACCGTTTGCCAGGGCAAATTTTCCCTCCATAATCTCTCCATATGTGAAATTAGGAAAAAATCCCATATATCTCTGAAACGAGGTGGCATTTTCTGCGATATAAATCTTAGAATGGGGGGCGATGAATCCATATAATCTCAAAATCCCCTCAAAATCGGTGATATAATAATTGGAAAGATTTATTTTATAATTGCTGGGGTTGTATATGCAAACATACTCCATATTGGTGCCCGGGTATGGATACGGGCTAACCTCATAGATTATGATGTGACCATTATCTTGCGAATTTGCAAGGGGAAGAGAAGGAATGGTTAGGAGCAGAAGGATAACTACTTTACCCTCCATTTCCTCTTCTGCTCTTCGAACCTCTTCTGATATTTCTCCCCAAGCTTATAGGAAATTTCCTCCAGTTCCCTCAAATGACTAACAAATTCCCTCTTGCTGCCTGATTCTACATATTCTTCGAACTTTGCCCTTTTTCTCAGTGTATCAACAGTGTACCATCCACCTATGATAAGTAAAAGAATTCCTATTGCCAGCAGCCAATAGTTCCACTCACCAGCCCAGGCAGTTAGGTAATCCATTCCAGGGTCATGCTCAATAAAGCCAGTAGAATAGAGAACCCAGTAACCACTTGTCACCACTAAATAAATGCCCAGAATGAATAAAACCAGGCTAATGTGCAATATATATTCCCTCAGTTTTCTCCATGACATTGTCTAGAGGATGGGGTTTAATAATAAATTATTTTCGGCCATTAAAAAATAAAATTAGAAGTTGAAGCTCTCCCCAGGCTTGAGTACTACGAGCTCAATTCCCTCCTTCTTGAGATCCTCCCGCATCTCCTCTGGTTCTGCCTCTATGGGTGGCCAGGTGTTGTAGTGCATAGGTATAACATACTTTGGTCTTATCCATTTGGCTGCGATGGTGGCAAGTTTTGTATCCATGGTGAAGAGACCTCCTATGGGTAATAGGGCAACATGGGGTTTGTATATCTCTCCGATTATCTTCATATCTCCGAATAAACCGGTATCTCCGGCATGATATACCTTCTTTCCATTAATTTCAATTATGAATCCAGCAGGAATACCACCATCATGGGTGAAATTGCTCTCAGTTATGCCTGAGGAATGAAGTGCTGGAACCATAGTGAGCTTTATTCCATCCTGCTCATAGGTACCACTGAAGTTCATACCAACAGCATTGGCACCCTTGGATGCAACATACTGGGCCACTTCATATATGGCTACCACCGGTATATTTTTTCTCTTGCTTATAAATATGGCATCTCCAAGATGGTCGCCATGTCCGTGGGTAACCGCTATTATGTCGCAGTCAATATCATCCGGTTTTAGTGGGGCCATGTCGTTTCCTGTTATGAAGGGATCCACTAGGACCTTCTTTCCTCCCTCCTCTATCAGGAAGGCGGAATGTCCCAACCATGTTATCTTCATCTTCTTCACCTCCATCCTTTTATCTCCTTATTAATTTTAAACTTTCTCCTACTCCAGCCTCTCAGGGCATATATCTCTTCTGGAGCAGTGGAGACATTTTCCAACCTTGTGATGGTTCCTATGCACCTCACCCGTCTCCAGGGCTCTTCTCATCTCCTTTACCTTCTCAAGCATAAGATTCTTCAAATCTTCCTCATAGTCAATTTTGTATATTACGGGACCATATTTCAGGAGGCCATAGGGCGGGGCTTTGTAATTCTCCTCCACTAGAACCATATAGGCCGTTAGTTGCATAATATGTGAAAATAGAGGACCTCGAGGTATTCTTCCAGTTTTTATCTCCACCGGTATATAATCCTCTCCCTTTTTTATGAGCAAATCTGGCCTGCCCCATATTTTATATTTTTCACTCCTCATAAGGGGGCTCTTCTTCAAATCATCCACATATATTATCTCTCCATCGGGGAGATGCAGCTTCTTCTTCATCTCATTATAGCTTATCTCATTTCTTATTGCCAGATGAAGGAAATAGGATGCGAATACCAGCCAAAGGAGGGACAGGACCTCGAGAACGTATCCCAAGGTGTAATTGGGTGGGAGGATGAATGTTACAGCAAATATGGAGAATACGGTTGCTGAGGCTGAAGCTATGACCATAACCCTCTCAGTTGTTTTTTTCTCCCAAAGGATTACATATTTTTCAAATTTCCAGAGAAGGTATATGGAGAATATCAGCCAAGCAACTGAGAAAAGTATGAAAATTTTGCTAAGTAAGGGGGAAGTGTATATGAAGGATATACCAACCAGTGCAATGACCGTTGCGCCTATGGAGTAGTAGATGGCCATGCTCTCAAATTTTTTCATCTGAGAATATTTCTCTTTCATTTTCATAGTTTCTCTGCTTATTTCCCTGTGTCTTTTAACTCCCTCACTCTCCACATGCCCCTCCCCCCTGCTTAACCACCAGCTCAATGGACAGTACGAATATTTCTCAATATCTCCAGCGGAAATATAATCCACACTGCAATTATGGGGTGGAGTTATTTAATCTCTTCGCCCAATTGAAAATTTAATATATCAGTAGGAACTTTGAAGAATATGAAGACACAGAATATGATCTTGGTGGGGGGCATAGTTCTCATAATTTTTGCGGTGGTAGTTTTGGCCATCTCATACTACCAAGGGATGGAGAACACGGAGATAATCAATGTTGGGGCTGGAGAGTATGAAGAGTACAGCTTGAATTTAGAAGATGGGAAGTACATAGTGCTTCTAACATCCGATGAGAATTTTTCCTATGAGGTATTGGATTCCAAGGGCAATGTCCTATATGGGGAGAAAAATGTAACAAGCGCTGAAATTTCCTTGAATCATGGAGGCACATACACGATAAAAATCGAAAATATGGGGGATAAAAAAATCTCAGTGGCCATCACCGCTGGTAGGGAGGAGATTATGAATAATATGGCTCTCCTTACATACCTATCCGGGGGGATTTGCAGCATAGGGATGATAGTGATTGTGATAGGAATAGCCCTAATCCTCTGGAACAGGAAAAAGGAGGAGAAAATATACTCAAGATATTAGATCTCTATTGCTTTGTATCCCATATCAAATGCTTTTAGGTTCATATCGTGGAATCTTGGGCTTATTGTTTGCCTTATGGCTTCTTCAATTGTCTCTCTCTTTATTGGGAATATTGGAATCTTGGATAGTGCTCCAAGCATCACAATATTTGTGGCTATGGATCCTCCGGCCCTTCTTGCTATTTCAGTTGCCTCTAGGGGTAATACCTTTAATCCCTGCATATTTTTGAGCAATTCGCCCACATCTGGATACTCGGAATCTCCCAGAGAGGCTGTAATGGGGACTATTGGCTCCGTATTCACTATGACATATGCATCCCTATGGGCCTTGTGAAGCACCCTATATGCTTCTACAGGCTCAAAACCCACTATTATGTCAGCCTCTCCTAACCCAATCAAGGGGCTCTTGGCATTACCAATTTTCATCTCGGTAACAACCACTCCACCTCTCTGGGCCATACCATGCACTTCACTCATAACAACATTCATATCGGATAAAAGGGCTGCCTTACCAACAATGCTTGATGCCGTGAGTACTCCCTGTCCACCGACCCCTGCAAATATTATGTTTACACTTCTCATTTCATCACCTTCTTCTCTATGGCATTGAAGGGGCATATGGTTGCACATACTCCACATCCATCGCAAAGGGCATCGTTGATGTATACCCTCTCCTTTCCATCCTCATCAACCTTCTTGTATATGGCAACGCAGGCAAGCCAGTCGGAACATAATCCACACTGTGTGCATTTATCCTGATTGATCTCGTATACCCACCACTCACCCTGCCTGCGACGTCTAGCGTCCCAGAGAAGGGCACATTCCCTCTTAGCAATAATCACTGATATTCCCTTATGTTGAATTGCCTCCTTGAAAACCCTTATTGTTTCCTTTACATCATAGGGATCCACGGTTTTAACGAAATCAATACCTATTCCTCGAACTAGTTTTTCGATGTCCACATAGGGGGCCTTGTTTCCCATCCCATCCATGGGCAATCCAGGATGTGGCTGGTGTCCGGTCATGGCTGTGGTGCGGTTATCTAAGATAACATATACGAGGTTTGCATTGTTATGGTAGGCATCTATCAACCCGGGAATTGAGGCATGGAAGAACGTTGAATCCCCCACGAATCCTATTACCTTCTGCTCGGTGGCCTTGGAGAAACCAACGGCGGTGCCTATACTGGAGCCCATACATAGGAGGTAATCGGCCATCTCATAGGGCTTCTGGATGCCAAGGGTGTAGCATCCAATATCTGAGGTTATTATTGCATCCTTGATTTTCAGTTGCTTAAGGGCCATCATAGCAGCATAGTATGTGGCCCTATGTGGGCATCCCGGGCAGAGTACAGGGGGCCTCGCGGGAAGTTCAATATCCTTTGTTTCATACGTATTTCTCTCAATCTTTATTCCTAGAATTTTCTCCAGGGCATCCTTTATCACATCGGGATTATACTCGTAGGCTCTTGGGAAATACCCATTGAGTTTTCCATATATCTCAACGTCAATCCCATGCATCTGGGCTACCAACCGAGTTTCCTTCTCCAGATAGGGTTCGAGTTCTTCAGATATTATAATCCTCTTATGCTTGGATATGAAATCCTTGACAAGTTTATCTGGGAATGGGTGGGTAAATCCCAGCTTGAGTATGTTTACCCTTATGCCCAGTTCATTTACAACATCATAAACATAATTGTAGGCCACACCACTTGTTATTATTCCAATATCCCCATCATTCCATTCAACAACATTCAAGGGAGAATTGTTGGCCATCTCCCTTGCCTTCTCTATTTTCTTCAGAAGTTCCCCATGCATCCTACGGGAATTTGAGGGTATGGGCACATATCTATTTGGATCCTTTTTGAAGTATCCCTTTCCACGTTTTTCCATCATCTCTCCATATTCAACTATGCCTCTAACATGATTGACGCGCGTAGTTGTGCGAAAGAGAACTGGAAGTTTAAGGGATTCGGATATTTCAAAGGCTTCCTTGATGAAATCCTTCATTTCCTGCGCACTTGAGGGCTCAATCATGGGCATATTTGCTATTTGTGCATAGTATCTATTATCCTGTTCGTTCTGGCTTGAATGCATAGAGGGATCATCTGCTGTAAGGATTACGAGTCCCCCATTGGTGCCTATGTAGGCGGTACTCATGAAAGCGTCGGCAGCAACGTTCAATCCAACATGTTTGAAAAAGACCAATGCCCTGAGACCTGAGGCAGCTGCAGCTGCACTCACCTCCATGGCCACCTTCTCATTTGTTGAAAATTCAAAGTATATTCCAGCCTTCTTGGCAATGTAGAATAAAGTATTTCCAATCTCACTGGAAGGCGTTCCAGGGTATGTGGAGGCAAAATCGAGCCCCGCTTCCAAGGCTCCACGAACCACCGCCTCATTGCCTAGGAGAAACTCCCTCCTTCCAGGTTCATCAATCAATATGTGCTGAAATTTCATTATTCCTCCTCCTGGGAACACCTCTCCTTCTTTAGTAACTCTTTCCAGTTTCTGTCAATCTCTTCCTGGATGCGTTCAATCTCCTCCTCTGTTAAATGCCTGAATCTTCCCTGCAAACGGAGATATTCCTTGACTGGCTTTGGATTCTTTGGCTTGATTGTTATCCTGTACTTCCCGTTTATTACCTCGTAGAGTGGGAAGGCATTTGTCTGAACAGCCAGTCTAGATATTTCCACAGTTTTATCAGGACTGTGCTTCCATCCAGTGGGGCATGGGGAGAAGATTTGGATGAATTTAGGACCCTTTATTTCCTTTGCCCTTTTCAATTTTGCAATCATATCCTCTGGATATGCAATGGTAGCGGTGGCCACATAGGGTATCCTGTGGGCAACCATGATTTCCGCCACATTCTTCTTTGGTTCCCACTTATACATCCTCTTCTTTCCACCAGGGGTTGTTGTGGTCCAAGCACCCATTGGCGTTGAGCCTGAGCGCTGAATTCCTGTGTTCATATATGCCTCATTATCGTACATGATGTAGAATATATCGTGCCCTCTTTCAACGGCTCCACTTAATGCCTGAATTCCTATATCTGCTGTTCCACCATCTCCTGCAAAACCAACCACATTCACATCCTCTCTTCCCATGGCATTTAACGCTTCCCTTATCCCAGATATGGCTGCACCAGTTACTTCAAATGCCGTGTATAGAAGAGGGACCTCCAGGGTGCGACGGGGATAAACGCCCGGAATTACGGCCCAGCAACATGCTGGGATAGAAAGAATAGTATTCTTGCCCAAGGCCTTTAAAACATAACGCATGGCTATGGTAGCTCCACATCCCAGACATGCTGTATGTCCAGGAAGCATGTATTCCTCCTCTGGAATTGTTAATTTCCTCATAGGGACCACCTCTCATCTCCTTGGAGTCCTACCCATTCAATCTCCCTATCCACCTGTCCTTCCTTAGCAATCTTTAGCATGTCTTCGAACACCTTTGCTATGAGTTCCGGTTTTATGTCTCTTCCACCCAGACCCATAACATAGTTCTTCACAGGTACCGAAGAATGGCCATAGAGAGCAGCCTTGCTCTCCGTGTAAAGATTTGCACCATATCCGAAGGTATAGCTGCGATCTACGATTCCAAGCATATCAGTTTTATTTGCCAGATTTCTGATTTCCTCGTAGGGGAATGGTCTGAAATATCTGACCCTAGCCAGGCCAACCTTTTTACCCTTCTCCCTCATCCAATCAACCACATCCTTGGCAGTAGAGCCTATGGTTCCAAGTACCACCATTATGGCATCTGCATCCTCCGTCTTGTATTCTTCAACAAGGGGTGCATATTCCCTTCCAAAGACTTGGGCGAACTCCTCCACAGTTTTCCTTATCTCATTTCTCACATCATCCATGGCCTTCGCAATCATGTAACGGAACTCCATATACGGTCCCTCTGGCATAATGAGGGAGCCATAACCCTCAGGATTTCCAGGTTCTAATTTAAATGGAGGGTCATACTCACCTATGAAATCATCCACGACCTTCTGATCAGGAACATCCACAGTCTCTGCCGTGTGGCTTAGGATAAAGGCATCCTCCATAACCATTGTTGGAAGGAGTATGTGGTGCTTCTCACCAATCTTATAGGACATAATTATGGAATCAAGCACCTCCTGATTGTTCTCAACATATATTTGAATCCAGCCTGTATCACGCTGGGCCATACTATCCATTTGATCTGTCCAGACGCTCCATGGGGGTGCCATGGCACGATTTACAACACTCATTACTATGGGCAATCTTGCTCCAGAGGCCCAGATAAGAAGCTCGTGCATAAGGGTCAGACCATGGGCGCTTGTTGCCGTGAAGGTTCTCACACCAGTGTTTTGGGCGGCTATGCATGCAGCCATGGCGCTGTGCTCACTCTCAACCCTTATGTAACGGGCATCCATTTCACCATTGGCTATGAAATCCGCTATTGTCTCTATAATACTTGTTTGGGGTGTTATGGGGTAGGCAGCCACAACCTTGGGTCGAGACAATCTTGCTCCCCAAGCGGCACTCTCATTACCCGTTAAGATCATTTTCACCATTTTAATCCTCCTCCAACTCTTCAAGTACCATATCTATTGCCTTTGTGGGACATTCATTGGCGCATATGCCGCAGCCCTTGCAATAGTCATAATTTATCTCCACAGTATCGAACTTCTTTAGCGCCTCCTTGGGAGCTGGATATTTATCTGGGGATGCGAAGTATATTGCAGGTTCTGGGCAGAATTTCCAGCATATATAGCATCGGATACATTTTTCGTAATTTATCACTGGTCTGAAGGTTCTCCACCCACCAGTTTTGTTCTCCGTGCTGGGTTCCCTTGCAATTGAAGTTGGATCCTCGGGGAGTATTATGGGCATTTAATCACCTCCCACAATTACACTTTCATATGCTTCCTTGGCAGCCTGGGCATTTTCCTCCCTTTTTGCGGGAGCAGACTGGCGAATTGCATCCATAACAGTTTCAATCTTGACAAGTCCGCTAACCTTGGCAAAGGCACCCAGAATTGCGGTATTCACAATGGGTGCAGCCTGTGAGCCAAGACGATGCTTTATTGCAATTGTTGTGGCATCCACCGTGGCTATATTTGGGAATTTTAGAGTCTTTTTAATCTCCTCCGGCTTCTTTATGGTGTTCACCAGAACCCATCCGTTATCCTTAATTCCATGGAGAACATTAACCGCCTTTAGGAGGGAGGGGTCCAGCACTATCACATAATCTGGCTCGTAAATCTGATACTTGGCCCTTATGGGTTTGTCATCAACCCTTGTAAAGGCAGTTACTGGAGCACCCCTTCTTTCCACGCCAAAGTATGGAAATGAGGATACGTATTTTCCCTCCATGAAGAATGCCTTTGCCAGGATCTTTGACGCTATAACGGAACCCTGTCCACCTCTTCCATGAAAACGAATCTCTATCATTTAATCACCAAGGGGTAATTGCATTATTCTATTTATTGCCTTTCGTAGAATGGGAGAGTATGATATCCTTTATCACGTCTTCTGGGGCATCTGTGCGTATTCCTTGGGGGGAGAATTGGGTTCTGTAGGCATTGTAGCCGATGTCTTTTAAGCCTTGGATAACCTTTGATAGGGGAGGCGTGGAAATCTTCAGCTGGCTAGAAATGGAGGGCAGATGGTAGAAAAGAAAGAATTTTTCATTTTTCCATATTTCAAGATATTTCTCCATTCTTCCCCTATTTGGTATCCATTCTGGAACCTTGGCGTTTTTGAGGAAGGAAAAATTATGCAGATCTCCAAGCCATAGGGGACCTCCAAACCTCGATGTTCCTATATTCTCCATGGTCCTTTTTGCCCTCCCAACTCCCCTAAGGATTCTAACATAAACCCTATAAAAATGCCCATACCACATGCTGAAGATAGGCTCAATACCCAAATCAAAACGAATGGCCATTCTCCCAATGTACCCCAGTAGAACCCGAACACCTATCTCGTGGACATACTCTGGAGGAGATGAGATAGATGCAAGATACCTTCTCTCTATTCTTTTGTTCCTCCCACCAAGGGTTGCAGTGTCCGTGGCGGTTATTCCTAAAATTTTCCCACTTCTTAAGGCCATGTCTATGAATGGAACAGGGGAGCCGAAGGGGTCTATATCCACATAATGAAATTTCTCCTCCGCCATAAGGGCATTCACATCCCTATTCATAATCCTTGCTTCTACTCCATTGAGTTCAACATTTCTCTTTATTATTTCTACTGCCCTTGGATTATTGTCATTCAATGTGGTTTCAACCCCACATTCCATAATCATCCTTATTCCCCTAATACCTGTGGCAGCTAGGCCATCCAGAGCATTCCTTATGGCAATATTTGAAATAAGGAAGATGGTGGAGTCTCTGTTTATAACCATCTCCCTGTTGTAGAATATCCCTTCTATCTTCCCAGGACCCTTTGGATTCACATATGGGGCGAAGATCTTTGCCTTACCCTCCTCTATTATCACTGCCTCTCCCCTTTTATGAGTTGTACTATTTTGAAGGGAAGGAGATTTCTATTTATGGGTGTAACTTCTAACATTCTTATATCATCTCTTCTCCTTATTTCCTGCAATAGGGGATTTCTGGATTTTTTATGCAAGGTCATTATGAGGTGTTTCTCCATATCTAAAATCTCACGAACAGTCTGGACGAATTTTTTGCTCTCCACTTCCATCTTTCCAATTTCATCAATCACGATAACATCCGCCTTCTCCATAGCTACCTCTAAAGCCCTTATGCCCACCTCCTCCAGGGCCTTTACATCCACACCGTATTTTCCAACCCTGTGACGAGATTCAAAGTTTTTATGGGCAAATACCTTCTTTTCCTTGGTCATCCAATCAAGTACATAAAATCCAGTTCTTTTTCCCCCTTCCCTCAACTCCTCGGTGATCATCCCACCAACCACAAAACCTTCCTCTTCAAGGATCTCTATGGTCTTTATCAGGGTGGTTGTTTTACCAACTCCCGGCAATCCACTTAAGCCTATCTTAATGTGCATTCTCCACACCTCTTATTTCCTTTATGTACATAAGGGGATAATCCATTTCCTCAATATACTCCAATTTGCAAATTGCTAGCTTATCCTCATACTGCACCACAAGGTCAACATCCAGCATATCTCCCGTGAGGGTGAGATATTTGTAGAATCCGCTCTTCTTTTTTATTCTTTTTCTATCTATTCTAACCTTGGCATCCACCACAAAGGGTTGAACCTTCAAACTTGCCTCAATGGCCTTTTCTAAGGCATCAACATTCTCTAAACTAAGGGGGGTCCCCACGAATTGGTGGTATACAGTGCCCATTTTTATTCCAGCCTCGAAGGCTGCCCTTTCAGAAGGGGAGCATTTAAAATATTTTTTTGCCCTATCCACTTTCATTGTGTTAGGGGTATATCATACACCAATATTATTGTTTTTGTGATTATGTTCATGCGCAAAAGGGTCATCACAATTTTATGCATTTTAGTGCAATTAATTTACAATGTAAATATATATATCAAAAGTGAAATTCTCCGAAAATTATTTTCCATTTTTACTCAAAAATACCAAGCTATTTAATAATAAATATTAAATTATAACACATAAGGGAGTAAAATAAAAAACAGAAAATATTAAATAGTATTGTTAAATTATATCATGGGGTGATATGACATGGAAAAAAATTTGATGGTGATAATTTCTGTGATTGTCGCCATAATTATAGTGATAGCAGCCCTGGCAGTGTTGCAGTCTTCCACAAGACCTGAGGCCCCTAAACAAAAGATTTTGAGAGTTGGTTTTGCGTGGCCTACCTATATAGATCCAGCAGTGGGTAGTGATTATTCAAGTTCTACAGCTTTCGTCAATCTCTATGACCCTATGATTTTTGTGGGTGCCAATGGAGAACTTAAACCTTGGGTTGCAAAAAGCTGGGATGTATCCCAGGATGGACTCACTTGGACATTCCATCTCCAGCAGGGAATAAAGTTCCACAGCGGAAATGAGCTGAAGGCGGAGGATGTGGTCTTCTCTCTTCAAAGGATGCTTACCATTGGAAAGGGTTATGCCTACCTATATACGCCCTATGTGGATAGTGTAACCGCCGTGGATGATTATACAGTTAGTATAGTGCTTAAGAAACCCTATGGACCCTTTATATCCACCTTGGTAAGGTTGTATGTGGTTGAGAAGAGTGTTGTGATGGACCACATCAAGCAGGATGGATCCTATGGCGATATGGGAGATTATGGAACTGAATGGCTCTTGACGCATGATGCAGGCTCTGGCCCCTACATGGTGAAGGAGGTTGTCTTGGAAGACCATGTTTATATGACGAAATTCAGCGATTATTGGGGTCCAATGGTTGATAATGCGGCCGATGAAATACAGATGCTTGCCTTGGCTCAGCCCACCACCGAAAAAACCCTCTTAAAGGAACAAAAACTAGAGATATCTTCCCAGTGGCTTCCAGAGGAGACCATAGATTCCTTGGCTAAAGAGAGCTACCTGAAGGTTGCACAGATACCAGGTGGAGATGAATTCTATTTGATGATGCACACTAGAAAGGCACCGCTGGACGATGTTCATGTGAGAAAGGCCTTGGCATACATATTTGACTACAACACCGCCGTGGAGAATATATTCCCTGGCAGCATAGTTGCAAAGGGACCTGTTCCTCATTATATACCTGGAGCAGCCACAAACCTTACCCCCTATAATAGGGATTTGGATAAGGCAAAGGCGGAGCTTGAGAAATCTAAATACTGGCCAGATATTAAGAACAATCCTGACAAATATACCATTGATTTCCACTGGATTGCAGAGGTTCCTGCTGAAGAAAAGATAGCGATCCTCTTCGCACAGAATGCTCAGGAGATAGGGTTAAAGGTAAATGTTGTTAAGGTTCCATGGCTCTCGGTAATAAAGGAAATGGCCAATGAAACGGAAAGTCCCCACATAGTTTCAATATTCGTTGCAGCCCATTATCCGGAAGCGGGCTCATTACTGGAATCAAAGTACCATTCAAAGACTGCTGCCAGCTGGGAACAAAACGAGTGGCTTTTGAATGATACTATAGATCAGATGATAGAGGATGCTCTCTCTACGATCGATACCCAGAAGAGATTTGCAAAGTATTATCAGATACAGAAGGTAATAATGGACATATGCCCAGATGTGTTTGTAATGGAGCATATGATGAAACTAGTTTACCAGGACTATATTGACTGGCCAGCAGCCCATGGGGAATACACAGGTGTTATGGGATACGACATAGATGGTAGGAGTATACAGATACTTTCTTAAATCCCCCAATTATTTCCAATATTTTTTATTTTTTGAACAAAAAATGTTAGTAAAAACTTTAATTTGTGTGAAAATTTAACTAGTAATGTTTAAATATTACCATAATGATAAGGTATAGCAAGACAGGGCTTTAGTGAGGAGGTAAAATGCAACTGTGGAAATATCTCTTGAGGAGAATAATGTACGTTATACCAACCCTCATTGGACTCTCAATTCTCATATTTACTCTTTCTCGGGTTCTTCCCGGAGACCCAGCAAGGATGGCGGCGGGACCCAATGCTCCCGATTGGGTGGTGGAGCAGATAAGGGTGCAACTCAGACTTGACAAACCCCTATGGATCCAGTACCTCTACTGGTGGAATGATTTATTCCATGGGGATCTTGGATATTCCATAGTAAGTCAGAGAAGTGTAACGGCAGATGTTCTTGAATACCTTCCAATATCCCTGCAGCTTATTTTTATGGCTGCATTCTTCGAGATTGTTGGTGCACTGGCCCTGGGAGTTATAGCTGGCAGGCATTCTTACAAGTTACCGGACAATATCGTGAGGGTGATTGCCTATCTTGGAGTTTCGGTACCCTCCTTTGTATGGGGTATCTTATTCCTCCTGGTTTTTAGTTCCCTCATACCCATCTTTCCATCCCATGGGATGTACAGTCCTGGAACCATACCGCCACCCAGAATAACGGGTATGCCTGTTGTGGATGCACTTTTAAGTGGGAATTTTGACACATTCTTTGATATATTATGGCATATGTTCCTCCCTGCCCTCGCCCTCTCCCTGGGGGCCATGGCACAGGATGCAAGGATAATAAGAGCTGGAATGATCGATAATAAGGAAAAGGAGCACGTGGCCCTAGTTAGGGGGTATGGCATCCCCGAGAGGGTAATTTTCTCCAAATATATATTGAAACCCTCCCTAATACCAGCAATAACGGTTATGGGAATGGATATCGCAGCACTCCTAGGAAATGCATTTATGGTTGAGTTGATATTTCAATGGCCGGGTTTCTCACGCTATGGTATAAATGCTATGCTCAACAAGGACATAAATGCCATAGTGGCCGTGGTTCTTGTCATTGGAGTGGTATTTGCCATTGCCAATATAATTGTGGATGTTCTTGCGGTGTATCTTGACCCGAGGATAGGGAGGCGGTCACAATGAAAATAGGCGTTAAATTGGATAAATATGGATGGGTAAAGGGATTGGAGCTGGGTAAAAAGTGGTACAAGTTCAGGAGATCTCCCCTTTCAATAATTGGCTTAATAGTCACCCTCTCTGCAATCTTTATGGCAATATTCGCTCCTTGGGTCGCCCCCTATCCTGAGCATGCTGGCTTCTATACCGATTTTGCCAATGCCAATAAACCGCCGAGCTGGGAGCATTGGTTTGGTACGGATGAGTATGGTAGGGATGTTTTATCCCGTACAATATTCGGTTTCAGATATTCCTTGATGATGGCTGCTGTTGTTCTCCTCTTGGTGGTGCCACCTGGAGTTATTTTGGGCTTGATTGGAGGATACTATCGTGAAAGATGGTTGGGTAAGGTGATAATGAGAACAGCAGATATTTTCATTGCCGTTCCACCCCTTGTCCTCGCACTGGCAATATGTTCTTTGACAACACCGAGCGTTTTTAATGCCATGATGGCAGTCTCTCTGATGTGGTGGCCATGGTATACAAGATTGATGTACAACATCACCTCCTCCCTAAAGGAAGAATACTTTGTTTATGCGGCCAAGGTCACAGGGGCTAGTAGCTCCTATATAATGTTCAGGGAGATTTTTCCAAATACCCTTGGTCCCCTTCTCACTAAAATAACCCTGGATGTTGGGTGGGTGATTCTTTTGGGAGCTTCCCTGAGCTTTGTTGGTCTTGGTGCTCAACCTCCCACCCCTGATCTGGGTACAATGGTAGCTGATGGTGCGAAGTTCCTGCCTGAATATTGGTGGATTAGCATATTTCCCGCCCTGGCAATCTCCTACATAATATTGGGAGCTAATTTGCTGGGAGACGGGATCAAGGATGCATTTGAAGGGTGATGTTCATGGAAGATGATGTGCTCTTGGAAATAAGGAATCTTCATGTTGGGTATAAAACCCACCTTGGCACCTCCCATGTATTGAATGGGGTCAATCTAAAGGTATACAAGGGAGAAAGGGTCGGGGTTATAGGAGAATCTGGAAGTGGAAAGACCACTACAATGAAGTCCATTCTTCGCATCTTGCCTTCCAATGCCATAATAATGGATGGGGAAATACTGTATCAGGGCAAGGACGTATTGAAGATGAAGGAGAAGGAGCTTCTGGAGATACGGAGAAAACATATAAGTATGATATTTCAGGATCCAACTGCGGCCTTGAATCCCATAATAAAAATAGGGGAACTCATGGGAGATATAATCAAATACACCTACAAAACAGAGGATAAGGAGGAGATAAAGAAGATTTCCCTAAAGGCTCTAAAGGAAGCCTCGCTTCCCGATCCAGAGAGGATATTGGATTCTTATCCATTTCAATTGAGTGGTGGGATGAAGCAGAGGGTTTGTATTGCTCTCTCTTTAATTGGGAACAGGGAGATGATTATAGCGGATGAGCCTACCACAAATCTTGATGTAACCATAAAGGCCCAGGTACTGGATATTCTAACCAATCTAGTTAAGGAGAGGAATGTTGGTTGGATATTTGTATCCCAGGCCCTTGGTGCCGTAAGGGAGAACGTTGATAGGGTCTATGTTATGTATGCGGGAACAATTATAGAATCCGCCCCCGCCTATGAACTGTTTGAGAATCCTCTACATCCCTATACCCAGAAATTGCTTGAATGTGTGCCTAAATTAACTGGAAAGAAATTTGCCGAGGGAATCCCTGGAAGGATACCAAATTACTTTAATCCTCCATCTGGATGCAGATTTCATCCCCGCTGTCCCCATGCCAAGGAGATATGCAAGAAAGAGGCACCTGAGATGGTTGAGGTGGAAAAGGGACACTTTGTGGCATGCCATCTTTATTCGGGAGGTAGATAACATTGGATGAAACAATACTGGAGGTTAAAAATCTCAAAAAATACTTTGAAACATCCTACGGTACTGTTAGGGCAGTGGATAGTATAAATTTTAAGGTAAAAAGGGGTACCACCATGGGCCTGGTTGGAGAATCTGGAAGCGGTAAGAGCACCACTGGCCATGTTGTTGTGGGTCTCTATGCCCCCACTGCTGGGAAGATCTATTTCAAGGGCAAGGATATTTCTAGGCCCTTGGAGAAGAGGTCCAAAGAGCTAAAGAAGGACATCCAGATGGTATTTCAGGATCCATCGAGCTCTCTGAACCCAAAGAAGACAATAAAGGACATCGTGGGTCTGCCACTTAAGGTACACAAAATGGTATCTACGAAGGAAGAACTGGAAGACAGGGTTGCAAAATTACTTGAGATGGTAGAATTACCTCCAGAGGATTTCATGTATAGGAGGCCAACGGACCTTGGAGGAGGTGAGAAACAGGCAGTATCCATTGCAAGGGCCATGGCAACAAACCCATCCTTCGTTATATTTGATGAACCCACATCCGCCTTGGATGTATCCATACAGGCAAAAATTATAGGCTCAATTTTGAATATTCAGAGGGAATTTAATTTGTCATCCCTCTTCATAACCCATGATCTGAGCTTGATGAGAAACATATCTTCAGAAGTTGCAATAATGTATCTGGGAAAGATATACGAGATTGCACCCACCGAGACCTTCTTTTACAAGCCCTTACATCCCTATACCCAAATGCTCCTTTCATCTGTTCCTGTATTGACAAAGGAAGAGGAGGAGATCAAGCCCAAGGGTATAGAATCCCGTGGCGAGATAGGAAGCCCGATACATCCTCCCAAGGGGTGTAGATTCCATCCCAGATGCCCCTATGTGAAGGATATTTGCAAGAAGAAGGAGCCAGAACTGGTAGAGGTAGAGCCAGGGCACTGGGTTGCGTGCCATCTCTATGCCTGATCACGCTTACGCCACTCCCACACTTTTCTTTTTTTCATGCAAATAATTAAATATTCAATCCAAATATCGTGCTGGGGATTAAAATGCAGAAGGGTGATATAATACGCTGGGAATACGAAGCTTGGATTGTTGAAAATGGTGAGGAAACATTATTTGATACCACCAATGAAGATCTTGCCAAGGAGCATGGAATCCATGATCCAAATCTGCGCTATGGTCCCATGGTATCCATAGTTGGAATTGGGAGGCTTATAAAGGGAATGGAAGAGGAGTTGTTGAAGGCAGAGGTTGGAAAGGAGTATGAAGTTGTAATCACTCCAGATAAGGCCTATGGGGAGAGGGATCCAAAACTGGTGAAGATCCACTCCTACCGTGAACTGGCTAGGCAGAAGATAGAGCCAGAAGTTGGCAAGGAAGTAATCATAAATAATAAGCGTGGCCGAATAGTCACCGTTACCCCGGGCCGTGTTGTTATAGATTTCAATCATCCTCTTGCAGGAAAGACTCTCAAATACAAGTTCAAGGTTGTAGAAAAGGTTGAGGGTGAAGTGGACAAGGTTCGTGCTATAATTGAAATGGACTATGGGAAGGAGGTAGAGAATTTCAAAATAGAGTTGAAGGATGATGATATAATCGTCGAGCTGCCAGATGTTTGCAAATACGATAATAATTGGAGCGTTGCAAAATATATGATTGTGGGGGACATAAGAGACCATGTGGCCAATAAAAATGTGAAATTTGTAGAGGTTTATCCCAAGAAGGAAGAGCCAAAGGAGGAAAAAGAAGAGAAGAAAGAAGAGGAGAAACCCAAGAAGAAGAGGGGAAGGCCAAAAAAGAAGAAGGAGGAAGAACCTAAAGAGGGAGAGGAGCAAAAGCCTAAAAAGAGGGGTAGGCCCAAGAAAAAAGAAGAAAAACAGGAAGTAGAGGAATCTGAGCAAAAGGAAGAGTCTCAGTGATGTTTTTCAAAATCCTTTTTATTTTTCCACCTAATGTCCATAAGCTCGTGGAGTTTTCCCTCTAAAAATGCCCTCACGACAACCTCTATTTTTCCATGCACACCTGTTAAAACCTTTATACCCATATAATTGAAAAATTCCTGTGCCTGGGCTCCTAATCCATAGGCCATAACAAGCTCTCCATCATGCTCCTTCACAAATAGCGGTAAATCTCCAGGGTCATGGCTTTCGAAGGGTATTTCCACGATTTCATATCCTATTATTTTCTTTTCTTCAAGATTGACATCCACAAAGGTGTAGTATTTTGCCTTACCAAAATGATGGGCTATTTCACTATTTAACCCTCCATCATCCTTTGAAGGTATTGCAATTCTCATACAGCCTCATGGGACGCAAGGTTTAATAGGGTTATGTTATTT
>CAYXLB010000006.1:0-2996 GCA_964465785.1 uncultured Thermoplasmata archaeon | reverse complement strand
TTGCAATTCTCATACAGCCTCATGGGACGCAAGGTTTAATAGGGTTATGTTATTTTAAAAAGATATATCAGTTATATCTGATATATCGGAGATTTTAAATATTTGTTTTGCATGGAGTAGCATGGGTGATAAAAATGCCCGAAGAAAATGTTAAAAAGATGGGAACTGCAGGACTGTGGACAACAATAATAGGAGCACTCCTGATACTCCTAGATGGAATCGCCGTACTGGCAACAGGAAATCTCTACATATGGTCCGTTGCAGATGCAGTAACTACAGGGTGGGTGGAGATAACACTCAGCATTATAATGTTCATAATTGCACCCTTCTATAAGAAGAGTCCCGCAGGTGTCGGATGGACCATTGTGGTGCTAGCACTCATAGCCTTTGCCTTTGACGGTGGATTTTACTGGATAGGCGCAATAATTGCATTGATAGGCGGAGCCCTCATAGCATACAAGAAGTAAACCTAAAAAATTATATCATATCCTTTTTTATCTTTTTTTTGAGGTGACTTCATGCATCTTCACGGAAAAAAGAAGAGATTCGTAGAGCTAGTAGAAAAAATTATGGTGAGATGGGGTTATACCAATACGGAGGGGAGAATATACGGAATTTTACTCTTAAGTGAGAAACCTTTAACCATAGTCGATCTTTTGAAACTCACGGATTTAAGTAGAACATCTATCTCAACATCTCTCAAGAGGCTTGTTGGTGATGATCTTGTAAATGTTAAGAGGGAGAAGAGAATCAAGTATTTTTCCCCAAATCCTATGTTTACCGAAAAATTTATGAAACAGCCCAGGGAATTATTGAATAAAGAGATAATTCCACTTGTTAAGATCCTTGAAGAACTTTCTGCAAAGGCAAAGTCTGAAGAGTATAAGGAAAAATTGATGAGAATGGAAGAGGATTTAAAAAATTTAGAGAGCCTTCTAAAAATTTTCATAAAAATAGAAGAGGGAAAAAAGCTCAAAACCTAACCTCATTTATTATTTTCTCCTCCTTCTCTCCCACAACCTCCGCAATAACCTCAATATATTCCTTAATTCCAGAGGTTTCCAGTTTGTCTTTTAATAGCTCGTCAACCTGAAATATGCCAGCGGAGTTTCTCATCTTAATTCTTATCTTTAGGGGCTTATCATCCCCCTCCGTAACGGTGACCTCCTTTATGGCCAATGCGGATACGGAATGAATATTCACCTCTCCCATCTGGAATGGAATTCTCGCTCTTCCCTCCTCCATATCTAGGGCATCTGCAATTTTCACAATTCCCGCCTCTAGGGTTAGGGGAACAATGCTCGCCCTGTGGGAAAAGATGGCATGCAGGGTTTCCGCCTTGATAATGGTTTTTTCTTCTCCATCATATAGTCCTTCAAGAAGCCTGTCTATTATTGGGGCCGCCAGAATAAGGCTATTGTCCTCATGCTCCTCCCTGTGTATGGCATGTCCTATATCGTGAAGTGCAGCTGCTAGGGTAACAATAACCTCGGCATCCTCATTCTTCATCTCATAATTCTTGACAACACCGGGTACAATCCCCTTGTTTGTGAGTATTCTTAGCATCTTCAAAGCCATATTTGCCACTATTTTGACATGCACGGGACCATGGTCGTTAAAACCTAACCTATCTATGGCTATTATGTTGGATGCCTTCCATAGGGTGTTCAGCTCCACATCATTCCTTATTTTATCCACGAGAATTTTCAACTTCTCATTGTTCTCGCATGGGACTGTAAATTGGGTCATGGATGAGTATGGATATGATATATTAAAAATGTCACCTTATACACATCTCACCATTGCATAATGGTGCAAAATTATTTAATACTTCATCGAAAATTCCCAAGGGTGAAGGAAGGGAAGGGTTACAGTTCAGTGCTGAATCGCAAGCTTTTGCATCTCTCCTCCGCCTTCCTACTTATAAACATGGGGTGGGGTATGGCCTGGCCCTACCTGCCTAATTTCATAAAGCTTCTAGGAGGGGGAGTTCTCGCAGTTGGAATGCTCTCCATACTCTTCAACATAACCTCATCCTTCGGCCAATTTTTCTGGGGTAGGAAATCGGACAAGATGGGGAACAGAAAGATTTTCGCTCTTTTTGGCGTGTTCTCAAGCGGGTTCTTCTTCCTTCTTATGGGATTTGCCACCTCGGTATTTATCGTTCTCCTCCTTCGCACCCTCCAGGGCTTCTTCATATCAGCCCAGACCCCAGCTGTAAGTGCGTTGGTGTCCGAGATATCCAGGGATGTTGGTAAGGGATTTGCAGTTTTCAATGCCTTCTCTAATATTGGCTTCATGCTTGGTAATTTTGCCGGTGGATTTGTCACCTCCTTCCTTCCAATAAATTATGTTTATTTCTTATCCTCCATACCGATATTCTTAGGTCTAGCACTCCTCTTCCTATTCAAGGAGGAGAGAAGGAATCCAGAGGATTTGCGCCTCCTTATGCGCTATGACAGGCCTGGGAGAACCTTCTTCAATCTTGAAAATGCCAAGAGGTTCGTGAGGAGGAATAGGAATATAGCACTCTTCTCCCTCTCACTCTTCATAAGCATGGTCGGTTCTGGAATGGTATATACCTATCTCTCCCTGCTCATAGGTGAGAGATTTGGGCCTTCCTGGGTTGGAATGTACTTCGGCATTGATGGTCTAGTATCAACTCCTCTCATTTTCGTATTTGGATATCTTGCCGATAGATATGGAAGCAAGCCCGTATTGATCTACGGACTTATTGGCTATATGCTAACCTTCTTCCTCTACTACTCCGCAACCACGATTCCCCTGCTGATCATCGCAGCGATAATCTCGGGCAGTAAATGGGGCTCCTACTTCAACTCCGCAAATACCTATGTTTCAAGAATGAGCTTCAAGCACGAGCGAGCCACGGCACTGGGATTGATGAACTCAGCCATGGCGATAGGCTGGGTGGTAGGTCCATTGCTTGGCACATACCTAATACCCATTTTCGGACTTGCGGAGACGATAATGATTGC
>CAYXLB010000005.1:13362-28686 GCA_964465785.1 uncultured Thermoplasmata archaeon | reverse complement strand
ACCAATAGGGGTTATATGATAGGAGATACAGAGATGGATATACTGTCTGCAAAAAATGCAGGAGTTAAAAGTATAGCAGTTACATGGGGCTTCAGGAGCGAGGAATTTTTGAAGAAGTATCATCCGGATTATGTTGTTCATAGCCCTCAAGAGCTGAAAAATATATTGTTTCAAGCCCACCGATGACCGTATTTTCCTATGAGAGGAACGAAGGCAACATCTCCCCATGCCCTCCGTCTTATCTTCCCATTCTCCTTCTTAATAACATAAAGTTCTTGGAAGAATGTGCCCCCTATGGGTATAACCATTATCCCAGGATCCTTCAATTGCTGGATAAGAGGCTCTGGGACATCTGGGGCTCCACAGGTAACTATTATCCTATCGTATGGGGCCTCTTTTTTGTATCCCATGGAACCATCTCCTAGGAGAATGGTAACCTTATCCCTGCAGGGGCAATTTTCCATATTTTTCTTGGCAAAATCTATCAAGGCAGGAATCCTCTCCATACTGTATACCCTCGCACCCATACATGCCATCAGGCAAGCATTGTATCCAGAACCTGTTCCTATCTCTAGAACCTTGGCATCTGGAAATATATCAAGAAGCTCAAGCATTATAGCAACCATGCTTGGGGCACTTATTGTCTGCTTGTGTCCAATGGGTAAGGGGTCATCAAAATAGGCCTGCTTTCTATACTCTTTAGGAACAAAATTTCCCCTATCAACCATAAGAAAAGCCCTTTTTACATTATCACTCCTTATGTATCCGTATCTTTCCAGCATCTCTACCATATACCTATTATCCACGGAGAAGCATGTAATTGTTGGTTAAAATCTCTTTCTTTAGAATGCAGCAAGGGCAGTGGGCCCGCCCGGGTTCGAACCGGGGATCTTCGCCTTGTAAGGGCGACGTCATAACCACTAGACCACGGGCCCCTATACGGCAATAGACAGGGCATTTATAATTTTTTCTCAAGGGTAATTTAAATTAAGGAGTAAAGTAATTACTGTTTAATGCTTCGTCTCACAATCCCAGAGAAGATTCTCATACACCTCTATCATTACCGAAAGTATAGGGAGAGGTATGAGTATCCCCTAGAGATGACCCAGCAGGGCATTGCGGAGACCATAGGCATATCGGTTACCCATGTTCCGAGGAATATGCGGAAATTGCAGGAAGAGGGGCTCGTAGAGGTGAAGAAGGGACATGTGATGGGAAAGAAGAAAAGGGTTACCGTTTACTTCCTCACATCCCAGGGAATTCTCAGGGCAAAGGAAATAATCAAGAGGGTTGAGGATTTTGAAGTTGAGATTGATGGCAAATATTTGAGGATAGGGGATATAAGGAGGATAACTGGTAGAAACCTGGCGGATATTGTATTCTCCCTGGAGAGGGGCGAGGAAATAGATTTGATGGAGAAGAAAAAAATTGTTTTCAAGGAACAAAAGATGGAGTACGATGTCTTCATCGATAGGGAAGAAGAACTTAAGATTATGAAACAATGGTACAAGAAGGGGAAAATACTGTCCATTGTTGGTCCCAGGGGCATGGGTAAGACTGTGCTAGTATGCGAATTTCTAAAAAGGGAAAGAATAAGAGAGGGCATAGTTTGGTTTCACCTCTACGAGGGTAGAAAATGGAGGGATATAGGGGAGATTATGAGAAATTTATTTGAAATGGAGGGGGTTCTCAATATACTAAGGAAGCACCCCACATTTTTGGTATTTGATAATTACCATATGGTTGATGAAGAGTTTGTGGATGCCCTTCGCTCCCTTATGAGGGAGGATATAGGGAAGAGTAAAATAGTTGTAACAATGCCATCTTCCACACCCTATTATAACAGATTTTACTCCTTGAAGGATGTCCAGGAAGGGAGAATATGGGAGATACAGATAGATGCCTTGAAGTATGAAGATGCCCGTAAGATTCTTTCCGATGTGCGAGAAGATGCCTTTAAGAGGATATACCAGCTTACCCAGGGGAATACAAAGCTCTTGGTTCTCCTCTCCCGGGGTCAATTGAGGGATGTTGATAATCTGCCAATAACCCAGGAAACCATGCACCTCTTAAACTATCTGGCATCAATTAAAAAGGTTTAAATTCCATATTTTGATGTGTTATTGTGAGAAAAAGGGAAAACCTTGTGGAACAGCTTGCAAAGAGTGGAATATGCGCAATTTGTAAGGGTACAAAGATGCTATGTGGGAAGAGCGAATGCCCTCTTCTTGTACGCTACTACTCCCTTCTGCGTACACAAAAAAAGCTTAAGAGGGATATTTTTGGTTCATCACCCCCTGGAGTGTTTGTTGGTAGATTCGGTTATCCAAGGGTGAATGTTGGACCCCTTGTACCCCCGGAGATCGGGGATACGGATTATATGGATATGCCAGAAACCTGGATAGGGATGGAGATAAAGGAGTTTGTGGATATGAGGACATCCTTGGTTAGGGGAATGAAAAAGGTAAATGTGTCAGATGCAAGGAACCCTGATAATTTTCTCCAAACCCTTCAGGAGATGAGTATGGGGGAGAGGCATGTGGATTCAGAGGTTCTATTTGAAAAGCCTCCAAGGGGCAGGGTTGTTGTTGGAAGTGAGGTCCAGCCCTATGGCCCCTCTGGCAGAATACGCAAAATTCTGCACGATAACATAAAGGTAAATCCAAAGCTGGAGAAGGTTTATTATGACGAGCTTAGGGCAAATGAAGCCCTGATAAAATTGTACAGGGAAGGGGTAAGGGTATCTCTTCTGCAAAGGGCATTCAGTATGGGAACAATGGGTATAGAGCGCAAGATTGTACCAACCAGGTGGAGCATAACCGCTGTGGATGATACGCTGGGTAAATACCTGGTTAATGAAATTAAGAATTTTGAGCCTGTGGACAATGCCATGGTTTTCAAATCTTACAAGATGGGAAATCTCTTTGTTGTGATTTTCTTGCCAAGGTACTGGAGCTATGAGCTTGTGGAAGCCTGGTATCCTGGCACCCTATGGAATCCATACGGGAAGAGAACCTTTATGGTTTCAAGCCACGAGTTCTATGGGGGAAGAAAGGAGTATGCGGAAATCGGTGGATGCTACTACGCTGCCCGTCTTGCAGTTGCTGAGAAGCTTAAAAAGATGGGTAGGCAAGCGGAGGTCATAGTTTTAAGGGAGGCACAGCCTTCGTATCTTATGCCCGTTGGGGTGTGGCATGTTAGGGAGAATGTTAGAAATGCCCTCAGGCAAGAGCCCATGGTATTTGAAAATGAGAAGGACGCGGTGGATTATGCCCTCTCACTCTTTCACATTCCTAGAAAGGCATGGTTTGATGGCTCCACGCTTTTGAGAAGATTTGCCCGTCAAAGGAGGCTTGAGGATTTTGAGATACATTGAGATCTATGTGAAAAGGGCCCTTAGTAAATCTGGATTGGAGGGAACTGATTATGCGTTAAACCCATACCGGGGATGCGAGCACCGATGCATATATTGCTACTCTCCCTACGTCCTCCATATGCCCCTGGAGGAATGGAATGAGGTTGTCTATGTCAAAAGAAATCTTCCCACGGTTCTAAATAAAGAGTTGAAGAAGAGGAAGGGAATTATAACCATAGGAACGGTTACAGATGCCTATCAACCTGCTGAGGAGGTATATGAGATAACAAGAAAATCTCTCGAGGTTTTGAAGAAGCACAGAAGGAGAATATCCATACTCACAAAATCCTCCCTGATCCTGCGGGATATGGATATTTTGAAGAATATGGATGCTGAGATAGGGGTAACCGTCACAACCATGCGGGAAGAATGGCGGAAGAAGATCGAGCCCAATGCCTCCCCCATACCTGAGAGATTCCAAGTGCTGGAGGAATTTAAAGACAGGGCCATAACCTATGCCTTTATAGGGCCCATATTTCCTAAAATTCTACTGGATGATATTCAAGATCTTCTCCTTAATTTATCCAAGGTGGGCGTATCCTACGTGATATTCGATAGATTTCGATATAAGAAGGGTATGCAACTTCCACAATACTTGGATGATATGGTGAGGGACGCGGATTATTATGAGCTCAAGGGTAGAATAATGCGCCTGGCGAGGTCACTGGGAGTGAGAGCATATTTTGAATGGTGAGTGGGGCTTTCAAATAAGTTTATGTATAAGTAGTTTTTTTAGGTAGTGGTGATGGGTTTGAAAACAAAGGTAAGCGACATAATGACAGCGAATCCAATATGCGTGGTGGCTCCCGGAACGAAGAAGGATGTGCTGAGAACTCTGGTGAAGCATAATATCACTGGAGTTCCCGTGGTCAACGAAGATGGGAAGCTAATAGGTATAGTTTCCAGGAGAGACATTTTTGAGAATCCCGGGGAGGAGCAACTGGCACTTTTAATGAGAAGGGATGTACCCACGGTCAAGATAGATGATGATATTGAATATGCTGCTTCGGTAATGATAAGATACGGGAGGAGGCATATTGTTGTTGTGGATGATGATAGGAATGTTGTTGGAATAATTACCCCCCAAGATTTTCTCGAGGTAATAGAGGAGCGCAGAATATCCGATCCTGTTGAGAAATTTGTCACTAAGCCATGCTTCCCACTGCATGAATGTACGCCCCTACCCGTTGTGTTCTGTGCCATGAGCCTATCATCCTTGCCAGCATTCCCAGTGGTGGATGATGATGGTAAGCTAAAGGGGATAGTCACCGATAGGGACCTCTTTGAAAAGGCCCAGGTGGATAAAAATGTGGCCATATCAGAGCTTGGCCTTGGAGATGATGAGGATTCTTGGACATGGGAGGGTTTGAGAAATGTGATAAAGCTCTTCTATATGGAGGAGAAGGTAACCCTTCCGAAGATTCCTGTGGGAGAGGTTATGATAAAGAATCCGGTAACAATATTCTCCAAATCTCCAGCCTGGGAGGCTGCCAGAATAATGAGGAAGAACAACTTCTCCCAGCTTCCTGTTAGGAATACCCACGATGACCTCATAGCAATGATATTTGATAGCGATTTAGTTGCATCCCTTGTGGGTGTGAATTATGAATGATGTTCGTACAAGCGTTATGGAGATTGCAAAGAGGCGAGGCTTTTACTGGAAAGCCTACGAGATCTACGGAGGTCTAGGAGGATTTTACGATTACGGGCCTCTGGGGTCTTGGTTAAAGGATAATATTCTTAGGGTTTGGAAGGAGGAATTCGTTGTAAAGGATGGTCTCCTGATGATGGAGGGTCCAAATATAGGACCAGAGATAATGTACATTGCTTCTGGCCATGCTGAAAAGTTCACCGATTATATGGTTAAATGTAAAAAATGCGGTCATGTTTTCAGGGCAGATGAAATCTTAAAAACCTATGTGGAAAACCCTGAGAAACTGGATAAGGAGGGGATAAAGAGGGCCATAAAGGAGTATAATGTGAAATGCCCAGATTGCGGCGGAGACCTAAGTAACCCGGAGCGTTTTCATTTGATGTTCTCAACCCGCGTAGGTTTGGATAAAAATGCATTCTTGCGTCCTGAGACTGCCCAAGGGATATTTGTGAATTTTCCCATAATGTACCGCCTAAATAGGGAGAAGCTTCCCATGGGCGTGGCCCAGATAGGCAAGGGATTTCGTAATGAAATAAGTCCCAGGCAGGGATTGTTGAGGTTGAGGGAATTCAACATGGCTGAAATTGAGCTATTTGTAGATCCCTACCAAGAGCCAGAATTTGAAGGGATGAATGAAACCACCCTTCATCTTCTAACAAGGGAGGGAGAGGAATTAAATATATCTGCCAGGGAAGCGCTAGAGAGAGGCATAATGTCTCCCTACATTGGCTATTATATGGTGAAGATTGTAAAATTCCTTCAAAGGCTCGGCATAGACTTGAAACGTGTGAGATTCAGACAGCATTATAAGGAGGAACTTGCCCACTATGCCAGGGATACATGGGATTGTGAGATTCTCCTCTCCACAGGCTGGATCGAGGTAATTGGAATTGCCGATAGGGGAGATTATGATTTGCGCAGGCATATGACCTATTCTGGTAGGGATTTAACGGCTCTAAGGAGATTTAAGGAGCCAAAGAGGATAAAGATTAAAAAATTGCGAGCCAGGATGGAAATCCTAGGTCCTATGTTCAAGAAGGATGCGGGGAAAATTGCTGAGATTATAGAATCCTCCGAGTATTTTGAAGGAGATCTGGAGATAGAGCTCAATGGGAAGGTGGTTAAGATACCCAAGGATGCCTATGAGATTCGCGTGGAAGAGGAAATAATTGGTGGAGAGAGATTCATACCCCATGTCATTGAGCCATCCTTCGGAATAGACAGGATTCTTTACGCAATTTTGGAGCATTCCTATTATGAGAGGGAAGATTCCGGTTACAAGGTTTTGAAATTGAATCCTCAAATATCTCCCATAAAGGCTGGGGTTTTCCCACTAATGCCTAAGGACAATCTTGATTCTCTTGCCATGAAAATTTTGAGGGAATTGAGGGATAATGGCATAAATTCATACTACGATGAATCTGGTTCCATAGGAAGGAGATATGCCAGGGCGGATGAGATTGGCGTGCCATTCTGCATTACCGTGGATTACAAGAGCTTGGAGGATTCTACTGTTACAATAAGGGACAGGGATAGTGCAGAGCAAAAAAGGGTAAAAATAGAATCCCTAGCTGAAACGCTTTCAAAGCTCATAAGAGAGGAAATGGATTTTGAGGAGGTATGAATTTAAATAATCGTTCCAATTCCCTTCCATGGAACACCTTGCAGAGATTCTGGCAGAGATCCTAAGGGAGGAGGTTCGATGTTTGGATTCCTTGGCACTTTCCTTCTCTGGAGGGTTGGATAGCGGTATACTGGCTTATCTTCTTAAAGATTGCAATGCCAAGTTTTACACTGTTGGCATCGAGGGAAGCAAGGATATAGAGAATGCTGAGGAAGCAGCATCGCATCTTGGTATATCGGTGGATGTTATAGAGATTGGTGAATACGATATTCTGGAGGGATTGCTATTTCTCAAAAGGATCGATCCAAGTATGGATGTATTGGAAGCCTCCTTTGAATTACCTCTTTATTTCGTTTCCTCCTACTCCATGGAGGATTTCGTTATGACTGGCCAGGGCAGCGATGAGCTCTTTGGAGGTTACAAAAAGTATCTGGAGAATCCTGAATTGATGAGGGAAGATTTCAACAGACTTCTGGTGAGAACAAAGCCCAGGGAGGTGAAAATTGCAACTCTTCTGGGTAAGGAGCTCTTAACTCCCTATCTCAGTAAGAGGGTGATGGAATTTTCCCAGAACTTACCCTTGGAACTTAAAATAAGGAATGGGATAAGGAAATATATCTTGAGGGAGGCTGCGAGGATCCTTGGGGTGCCGGAAAGCATATACACAAGGGAGAAGAAAGCCGCCCAGTATGGAAGCGGAATATGGAAAATGATTAAAAGGATGGCCAAGGAGCAAGATAAGAGTGTGGAGGAATTCTTTGCATCCCTATAACTCCACACCAAGTTTCTTGCTGAGATTCTCAACTATGTCCTTAACCATGGCTTGCAAGTTATAATCTGGTTTCCAGCCCCACTCTCTACGGGCCGCTGAATCGTCCAAGCTTCTGGGCCAGGAATCTGCGATTTTCTGTCTATAATCTGGCCTGTATTCCACTTCAAAATCTACGTACTTGCGAATCTCATTCACAAGATCCCTGGGGGCAAAGCTCATGGCCTGCACGTTGAAATCTGTGCGATGCACAAGTCTCTCGGTTGGTGCTTCCGCAAGCATTGTTATTGCCTTGATGGCATCTGGCATGTACATCATTGGTAGCACGGTATCTTCCCTCAAGAAACATACGTATTTTTTGCCCCTAAGGGCATAATGAAATATCTCAACAGCATAATCCGTTGTTCCCCCTCCGGGCATGGCGCTCCAGCTTATTATTCCTGGATATCGAACTCCGCGCACATCCAATCCATATTTTTCCCAATAATACAGGCCCAATAATTCACCGGTAACCTTGCTTATTCCATATATGGTCCTTGGTCTGAGCACGGTATCATTGGGGGTATTATCCTTGGGGGTTTCAGGTCCGAAGGCTGCAATTGAGCTTGGCACCATAATTCTCTCTAGGCTGTGCTCCCTTCCAGCCTCCAGAATGTTGTAGAGCCCTATTATATTGATGCGAAATGCAAGCTGTGGATTTTTCTCACCCTTTGCAGAGAGAATGGCTGCCAGATGATAAATGGTATCGATATCATATTCATCGATTACCCTATCCAATTCATCCCTATCCATTATATCAAGCTTTACAAAGGGTTCAACATCCTTCTGTGGCTCTCTTATATCTGCCACCACCACATTCTCCCTTCCATATTTCTCTCTGAGAAATGGAACAAGGGATGAGCCAATTTGTCCAAGGCCACCAGTTACAAGAATCCTTTTCATTTTCTCACCGATGGGGGGAATGGAATAAAAGAAATTAAAAATTTTGGAATTAGATGAGTCCCAATTTCTTGCCTGCCTTCTCGTATGCATTGAGAGCGTGGTCCAAATCTTCCTTTGTGTGCCCTGCGCTCACTTGGTTGCGTATCCTCTCCAGGCCGCGGGGAACCATTGGGAATACTATTGGCAGAGCGAATACGCCATCTTCGAATAGCATGTGTGCAAGCTCCTTCGCCTTCTTGGAGTCGCGCACCATGACTGGTATTATTGGGGTCTGGCTCTTCCAGGTGTCGAATCCTAGGCTTTCAAGCTCCTTCTTGAAGTAGTTGCGGTTGTCCCAGAGGCGCTGCACCCTATCTTTTTCCTGCATCACTATCTCCAGGGATTTTATGTTCGCCGCAGTCACCGCTGGCGGATATGCAGCGCTTAGTAGCCACGTGCGGGCTGTGTTGTAAACATACTCTATCACGTATTCATCGCCAGCCAGCATGCCTCCCATGGAGCCAAGGGCCTTGGAGAATGTGCCCATCTGGAAATCGATTTTCTTCTGTACTCCAAAATGATGTCCTATGCCTCGACCTTCTCCCAGAACTCCTTCGCCGTGGGAATCATCCACATAGGTCATTGCTCCGTATTCATCTGCCAGCTTCACTATTTCATCCATGGGTGCGATATCTCCATCCATGCTGAAAACTCCATCTGTCACAACGAGGATATGCTCGTACTTATCATGCACCTGCCTTAGCTTATCTTCAAGGTCCCCCATATCAAGATGCTTATAAATCACCTTATCCGCTCTCGACAGACGAATGCCATCGATTATGCTTCCGTGATTGAGTTCGTCGCTTACAACCACATCTCCCTTGCCTACAATCTTTGCAAGGGTACCGGCATTGGTGGCGAATCCTGTCTGGAAAGCCAACCCCGCTTCTGTTTCCTTGAACTCTGCAATCTTTTTATGCAGTTTCTCCTGAAGATCTGTGTAGCCTGCAATACTCCAGTCACTACCAGCTCCCCAGCCATACTTCTCTATTGCCTCCTTGGCTGCCTCCTTTAGGCGGGGATCATTGGCCAAATCGAGATAATTGTTGGATGCAAGCATCACGGCTTCTTTTCCCTCCACAATCACACGGTTTGTGGATGGCCCAAAGAGTCGAAGAAGTTCCCAGGTCTCTCCACGGGCCTTCATCTCTTCAAGCATCTTTTTGAGATGCAAAGTTTTCTCACCCATAATATCACCCGGTAAGAAAAATGCAACAAGAAATAAAAACATTCTCCCCATGTCCAAATATGCTCTGCTGGATATTCGATGTAGATGATACCCTCGTTGAGTATGTAGATTTTGACCCCTATGAATGGTACCTGTTCATAGCTAAGCCTGTGGCTGAGAAATATAAAATTCCAATATCCTTTGAAATTTGGAGGGACATTATTGATGGAAAAATGAGCAGAAGATACAGCGAGAGATATGGAGTCCCACCTGAGAAATTCTGGAGAGAGGTTGATGAAAGGAATCTGGAATACAGAAGAGTCATGCTTGCAAAGGGAAGATTGAAGCTCTATGATGATGCCTTAATTGTTAAGAAATTACCAGGTATGAAAATCGCATGGAGTGCATCATCTGAAGAATGCATTAGATTCGTGCTAAGCACATTCTCCATCCTCCAATATTTTGATTTTGTAATAGGCAAGGATTACGGTGATTATGCGTATCTTGAGGAGGTCAAGCCTTCGCCTAGATTCATAGAAATCATAAAAGAAAAAACTGGGTGCAAGAGATGCATAGTTGTGGGGGATAGTGATAGGGATATGCTGGCTGCAAAAAATGCAGGATGTGTTGCGGTGCTCATAAGTAGGGATGGGAGAAAGAGCGAGCATGCGGATTTTATCCTCAAATCTCTTAAGGAATTGTCCAATAAAAACTTTTTATAGTGCATCTCCATCCACTCTTATGGTTCGGTGGCTCTGGTACCTTAGCTGGATAATCCTAATCCTTGGAGTCGTATTTTACTTCTCCTGGTCTTTCCTTTACGATGCCTGGACAGATTTGGGCGTGTACTCCCTTAGCATAACCTTAATTGTTTTTGGCATCCTTGGTGCTCTTCTTGCTAGGGTTGAGGACTAATAGGGCTTAGCCACATATGCTACTTTTTCTGTATCTCTTCCGCATATTATGCATTTTCCCGGCTCTTTTACATCTAGAGGTATCCCTATTATCTTCTTCTCCGTCAAGTCCTCAATTTTATGGCCACATTTTTCTGAGCCGCACCAGTGTACTATGGAAACTCCATTCTGAGATTTTATATCCTCAAGACTCTCTGCTTTCTTCATCCTACTCTTCATCTCCTTCTCAGCCCTCTTCTTTAGATTTTCTTGAATCTTCTTGAGAAGGGATGAGATTTTTTCAATGTAATTCTCCCTGGAAACGGTGATCTTCTCAAAGGTATCTCTCCTTACAAGAACAACTTGATTCTTCTCCATATCCCTTGGGCCTATTTCAAGCCTAAGGGGTACACCCTTTAGCTCCCAGTCGTAGAATTTGTAACCAGGAGTGTAATTATCCCTATCGTCAAGATGCACTCTGAAATGCGTCTCTAACTCCTTCTTGATTTTCCTAGCCTCCTCTAAAACCTCCTTCTTGGTCTTGGTAACTATGGGGATTATAACCACTTGGATGGGGGCAATTTCAGGCGGAAGAATTATGCCCCTATTATCTCCATGAATTCCAACAATGGCTCCTATTAGCCTTTCACTCATTCCAAAGGTAGTTTGATGCACATAATCATGGGTTCCATCCTCCTTGAGATATTTTATATCGTAGGGTCTTGAGAAGTTCTGGAAATATTGATGGATTGTGGCAATCTGCAGTGTTCTTCCAGAGGGCATAATGGTTTCAGCTCCAATGGAATAGGCTGCTCCTGGGAACTTATCCCAGTCGGTTTTTCGCACAAGCAAATACGGTAGGGCCAGTTTATCTGCTATGTTTTTCCAGATTTCTATATTATCCCTAATTTGTTCTTCGGATTCCTCAGCCGTGGCGTGGGCCGTATGGGATTCAAAGAAATGCACCTCTCTAACGCGTATGAATGTCCTAGTTTGCTTGGTCTCGTATCTAAACACATTGACGATTTGGAATATGCGGAGGGGCAGATCGGCATGGGTTCTAATCCAGAGGGAGAACATGGGGTACATGGCCGTCTCGCTTGTTGGCCTTACAACGAGCTTAACATCAAGGGGATCTAGGCCCCCATGGGTAACCCAGTAAACCTCATTTTCAAAACCCCTAATATGCTCAGCCTCCTTATTAAATTCAGTTTCGGGGATTAATAGAGGAAAGTAAACCTCATGATGCTCATGCTCCGTGAAAATCTTGCGGAAATACTCATCAATATTCCTCATCAACTGCCACCCGTAGGGAAGCCAAACATGCATACCCTTAACCGGGTATCTCTTATCCACAAGCCCGGCCTTCTCAATCACTTCATTATACCACTCGCTGAAATTCTCCTTTGGAAACTCCATATGCCGAGAAAAGTATAACTTTATTTAAAAATTCTCCTATTTGCTAAGGGCTCCAAGGTCTATAACAAATTCGCCAAGCTTTAAATTTTTCACCTCATCCTCCTCCAGCACCCTCCTTTCAGCCTTATCGCTTATAATGGCGCTGTTTCCCAGGGGATCTTGAATTATTATTGTGGCCCTCATTCTTCCATGCCTTATGTATCCTATTTTTCTAAGCAAATCAAGAATATCCTCTCTCTTCTCGGGGGTATCATGCATGAGTTGAACGAGAACGTCCACAAAACGATTGAGAAGGCCTTCAACATTGGTTATGAATGCCTCAGATAATGGTCCCGGCTCCAATTTTGCACCTATCTCTGGGATAATCACCGTTCCCGATGTGGAACGCACAATTTTTATGTACATATCCTCCTCGCTCTCAATTCTTACCTTGTACTCCATAGGCTCGTGGACCTCAAGCATCATAACATCGGCATGGCGAAAACCACAGCTCTTGCATATTATGGTGGTTTGAAGGCATTTGCCAAAGTGGGGCAGGTCAAGCTCTTCAGCCCTGTAAATCAGGGTTTTTTTACCGCAGATTGGGCAGGGAGAATCCATCAGGGTTTCAACCATTGGGTAAGCTCACCTCTTACTATGTACCTTGCATTCCGCATTTCTTCAACACTGGCTGCGCCCGATAGGAAGATGGCTATGCGGATTTCATTGGCTATTTCCTCTATCTTCTTGACCACATCCTGGTAGGATTTCATGGCAGGTTTCAAAATCTCCCTAGCAATGCCCACAACATTCGCACCCAGTGCCAGGGCCTTAGCGGCATCAAGCCCGTTTCTTATACCCCCGCTTCCTATGAGCGGGATATTCAAATCTCGTAGGATTGCCAGGGAATATGGTGAGGGTAATCCCCAGTCCCAAAATAGTTTTCCTTCCTTGCCCCCACGGTAATATTCTACGGCAGCAAAGCTTGTGCCACTCACACCACTAACATCGATTGCCTTGAAACCAGAATTTTTGAAGAATTCTCCCGCATCTCGGCTTATTCCGGCGCCAGTCTCCTTGGCAATAAGGGGGTATTTCTTGGCAAGATTGGCAATTTTCTCCCTCAGATTACCAACCTTCGTATCTCCCTCCGGTTGCACAGCCTCTTGCAGAAAGTTGAAATGGATATCTAGGGCATGGGCATCTATCATCTCCATTGCTTTTTTAATCTCCTCCTCTCCGTATCCTAGGGCAAATTGGGGAGCCCCAAGGTTTCCTATTCTAAGGGGTACATCGTATTTTAAAATAACAGAATAGGTCTCTTCTAACTCTGGATTCTCTATGGCTGCCCTCTGGGATCCCACGGCCATGCCTATCCCAAGCTCTTGGCATGCCCTAGCAATATTTTCATTTATTACCTTCGCAACCCTATGTCCTCCAGTCATGGCATCGATTATGATGGGATAATTCAACTTCTTCCCTAAAAATTCCACCCTCAAATCTATATCCTCCATATCCACCTTTGGAATCGTCTCATGGAGGAGAATCACATCATTCCAGTAATTATGATGTGCCCCAACGTCCTTATCTGCGCATATCTTTATGTGCTCCAGCTTTCTGTTCTCTATCATTCCACCACCGTCCCTAAAAATTCCTCATCCCTTAAAACTTTAACTAATCTTTCTGGATGAAATCCGTTTATGACATAAACCTTGCTATGCTTTGCAATTTCCCTCATTATGGAAATTTTGTATTTCATACCACCAGTAACATCCATAACGTTCAAATTGGTTCCAGGCTTGTAATGGCGGGAAAGTACCGGTATAAGAGTTGCACCCTCCTCCTTAGGGTTTCTATCGTATATCCCATCCACATCCGTGAGAAATATAACCTTTTCAGGTTTGAATTTTTCTGCAAGGTGTAGCATTAAATAATCTCCAGAGCATATGTTTATACCCTGCCTCTTATCAAGAATCACATCCCCATAGGTTACAGGCACAATGCCCAAGGTAAGGTAATGTTCAAAGATATCTAGATTCAAATCATCACCAAATATATGAAAGGCATGGGGTGGTATTGAGACCGCTGGAATTGAATGCTCGTGAAGAATCTCTAAAATCTTGAGATTTAATTCCATCATATCCATACCTATCTTTGCAAACCCATACCTTTTATCCTCCTCAAATCCCTCCGTTATCCTATATTTATGCGCCAGGATATGACCGAAGGAGCCACCCCCATGTACTATGATTAAATCCTCCTTCGGTAGCTCCTTAACGATTTTTTTTGTAGCATCATATCTGAATTTTTTGTACTCTTTCTTATCCGTTATCACACTTCCCCCCAGTTTAACAAGGAGCATGGTTGGAAAAAGGGCTAAATGTAAATAATACTTTTTATAGAAACACCGAAAGCAGGATGAGAATTACCAGGAGGGATATAAGGGTAAGATATAATCTATGGAGCATCTTCCTAGCCTTTGCCTTTTCATAATACCTCCTTGGCTCAATCCTCAGGGCTATTATGGCCAGGAGACCACCGGTTATGAGGCCCACAATATTCTCCATACTTAGAAGGAGGGGTTTGGCTGCATAATCCAGATATAACGCTAGGGCAATACCGGAAACAGCTAAGGGAGGCAGCAAAGCGGCAGCTATAGCAATACCCGCTATGCTCTCGGACAATCCCTTTGCATAGGCAAAGACAGCTGCAAATCCTAAAAGGATGGCCATCAGTATGTATATTGGATTCGTGTCAAAACGGAGAAGAATTTCTGGAGTTAGGGAGAGGGGCATGAAGAGGGATATGAGTATGGTGGCCAGATATGATGTGAGAATAACAAGAACGAGCATGATGGCCATATTTAGCAAACTGAGCCAAGCGTCCCTGCTCCTTCCAACAGAAGTATTTATAACAAAACTATAAATTGGGCCCAAGAGGGGGGAAAGGAGCATCGCACCTATTATTATGGGAACATTGTTCATGAACAATCCTATGAGGGCTATAATACCGGCTATAATGGTCAACGATGTCTTTCCCACATCCACCCTTGTGTATTTTTTGGTAGAGGCAAGCAGCTGCTCCACAGTTGCACTCTCCTCCTTTTTAATTCCCTTTTCCTTCCTCTTCAGGGCTGAGGATATTACAAAATCTGGAGATGAAACTTCAATAACACTCTCCTTATGCCTCAAATCCACCGCATTTTGCAGTTTGGGTATGAGATCATCCAGAAGTGCATCGTTCACATAAATATCCACTCTCACTAATCCCTTCTCCAAATTTTCAACATTGTAAATCAAATCACCGGCTGCATCCTTTACCTTCGGAAGCTCGGATTTTTGAGCTATAACTGTTACCCTTTTCACAGTTGAATATGTGAAAGAAGAGTATTAAGTTTTCTGGAGATCTAGATATTGCATTTC
>CAYXLB010000005.1:0-13262 GCA_964465785.1 uncultured Thermoplasmata archaeon | reverse complement strand
TTGCATTTCTAAGAAAATAATTTATAGAATCCTTTGATATCCTATCCTCTGGTGATTGTATGGATTTGGATAGCATAATGGACTGGGCTGAGAAGAACATAAGGGCAGAGTATATTGAGATAAGGGGCGAGGAAATCTCGAAATTGAGTATAGAGCTCAAGGATGGTATTTTTCCAACATTCACATCCCTAAAGCTCTCCGGTTTCGGCGTCCGCGTGCTTGCCGATGGTGCCTGGGGATTCTCTTCCACAAACAGGGTTGAGGATTTAAAAAATGCCATTGAGAATGCCTATAAGATGGCGAGGGCATCATCTCTTGGAAGATACGAGAAGGTGGAGCTTGCGGATATTGACATTGTGGAGGATGAAGTCAGATCTAAGATGCGTATAAAGCCAAGCGATGTGGATGTGGATGAAAAGGTAAGCAGAATGAAGGAACTTGAGAAGGAGATGAAGAAGGCCCAGGAAGTGGCTTCTACCCAGATAAGGTATGAGGATGCATCAGGAAAAAAGGTGCTGTACACCTCAGAAGGTACCAGGATAGTTTGGGATATGGACTATGTGTGGCAGTATATCTGGCTTACGGGAAAGAATGAGCGAGGATTTGCATCTGCAAGGGATGAGGTAGGCAGTGTGGATAAGGGCTGGGAACTTTTCCAGGAGGAAAATGTGGAAGTTCTCTCCAAGAGGCTTCTTAAAAAGCTCAGGGCACAGCTAAACGGTGTGCAGCCAAAGAGGGGTGAGTATCCAATAGTGGCAGGTCCAATAATGGTTGGTATAATAGCCCATGAGGCCCTGGGGCATCTTGCGGAGGCTGATCTTACCATAAACTCACCCTTCAGGGATTTGATAGGAAAGCAGATAGCCCCTGAATTCGTTAATATGAGTGATAGGGTTGTGCCCGATGGATTTGGCAATAATGTTTACGATGATGAGGGTACAAGGGTGAAGGATGTGCATATCATTAAGGATGGAGTTCTCACAGAAATTATGCTTAACAGGGAGTATGCAGCCAAATGGGGGATGGAACCCAATGGCCATGCCAGGGCTGAAAATTACATGGTTGCCCCGATTATAAGAATGCGCAACACAATCTTCGAGAGGGGAGACCATACACTTGAGGAGCTGTTTGAGGACATAAAATTCGGCTACTATGTGGTGGATTTCCGCGGCGGGCAGGCTGAGCTCAACTCATCCTTCCAGGTGGGAGTTCAAGAGGGTTACATAATCAGGAATGGGGAAATTGCAGAGAGCATAAGGGATACCAGTATAAGTGGAATAGCCATAGAGGCTCTCAAGCATATAAGTGCTGTGGGTAAGGATTTTGGTCTTGAGATGGGTAGATGTGGGAAGGGGCAAACCGCCTATGTAAGTAGTGGTGGTCCCCATATGAGATTTGATCGTGGTATAGTGGTAGGTGGTCAGCAATGAATCTTATAAGGTATGGTGAGAGGTTTTTTGATGAGCTGGAGATTGCAATTTACAAAAAGAAAAATGTGGGAGTTGATGTTGAGCTTAATCAGGTAGCTCTCTCCACATCCTCCCAGAGAACAGTTAGTGTTATCAGGGGCGTAAAGGACAAGAGAATAGGAATCTACATAGTGGATAGTGATGATGAGGGGGAAATAAAGAGAGGAATAGAGATTGCAGCCAAGAATGCTAAAAACAATGAGCGGGATGAGAGATGGACAGGTCTTCCAGGGGAACAGAAATATGCCAATGTGGATATTGAGTTGGATTATGGGGTTAAATCCCTTGAACCCGATTTCTTCGTAAATCTTGCCAATGATGCTATGAAGGAGATAAATCAAAGGGATAGAAATGCCATGGTTGCAGGAGGAGCCTCTGGGGCCCAATGGTCAGAGAACAGGATTATGAATTCCCATGGGGTGGATATAATGCAAGAATTCGGGGGCACATTCTTTTACCTTTTCGTGGTTGGTAGAAAGGGTGATATTGTAACCCCCGGTATGGTGGAATTTGAAGTTAGAAGGGATTCAAATATAACCAAGGATTTTGTTGTCAATTCAATATTGGAGAAATTGAAGTATGCCTATAATGTGAAGAGCGCCGATAGGATGGAGGGGGACATACTTCTAGAGCCCCTGGCCCTGGCTGAGCTTCTATACTTCACCCTCCTACCGGCAGTAAACGGGGAGAGAAAGGTAAAGGGAACAACTCCCCTGGAAAAAAGGGTGGGAGAAAAGATTTTCAGTGAGAAGATAACCATATACGATGATCCCTGGCATCCCCTGAGCATAAGCCCCATCATAGCCGATGATGAAGGTGTTGCTGCTAGAAAAAATATGCTCTTTGAAAATGGTGTTTTTAAGGGATTTCTCTGGAATACCTACTGGGGCAACATAAGCGGAGAGGGAAGCACTGGAAATGGGATACGCAGCCTTTCCACTGGGGGAATAGGCATAGGTGCCCACAATCTCGTGGTTGAAAAGGGAAGAAGAAAGAAGGAGGAAATAATAGGGGATATGAAGGATGGATTCCTAATATCCGCCTTCCAGGGAGCCCATTCCAGCAATCCAGACACTGGTGATTTTTCGGTTGTGGCAAATCCTGCATTTAAGATAGAAGATGGGGAGATAGTAGGTTCCACGGTTTTCATGATGTCTGGAAATGTATATCAGTTGTTGAAGAACGTGGAGGAAATAAGCAGTACAGAGAGAAAGATGGTTATGATGGGAAATGGGGTTTATCCAGATATCCTGTTCAGGGATGTTAAGATTGCCCCGGTGAGCAAATGAAGAAAATTATCGTATCTCTTCTCCTTTTGATTCTTTTTTCCTACGCCTTCGGAACCGATTTTGGATTCAAGGTTGAGTCGCCCCAAATTACATCCAAATATCCTGATTATGACATAAGGATGCTATCCTGCAATTTCACCAGTAATGCTACAATAATCCTCCAGGTTTGGGGAAATATCAATGTTCATCCAGCCAAGGGTTATTTGAAGGAGTATGATGTGAATATAACCGATAATTATGGGGACTACGTGCACCTTTTCCTTATGAGTGATAATGGAAGCGAGCCTGTCTCCTTTGCCATAATTTCACAAAGGGTTAAGATTATAAATTACTCCATAAATGGCTCCAATCTCATCTGGAATCTTTCCGGTTCCATCTTCGAGAATATAAGTGGTGAGATAAAGGTTAAGGCCTATGCAGGCATAATAGACCTCTCTAAGAATGAGTATCTCTTCCTGGATAATGTGGAATATCCAAGGCCGCCACCTCCCAAGGAAAACAGTTTTCCATACTGGCTATTCATCCCAATCTTGGGGGCCGTAATTGCCATAGTCCTGTATGTGTATTTAAGGCGGAGAAAATAAAAATTTTTTAACAATCTGGACATTATCCAACTATGGTGCTGATTGATGGAGAGAGTTTGAAGATTGAAGATATTGTGAATGTTGCCAGATTTGGAGAGAGGGTTGAAATAGATGATGGGGCAATTTTAAAGGTTCAGAGATCTAGAAAAATTGTAGAAGAGGCCCTTGAAGGAAATGAGGTTGTTTATGGGGTCAATACGGGACTTGGAGAGCTCGTTCATGTGGTAATCCCGAAGGATAAGGGAAGAGAACTGCAGGTAAATCTCGTGCGTAGCCATGCCTCTGGAGTTGGAAATAATATGCCCCAGGATGTTGTCCGTGGTGCTATGCTCATTAGGGCCAATAGCCTTCTCAAGGGATATTCGGGGGTGAGGGTTGATATAATAAGACTTCTGGTGGATATGATAAATGCGCATATAACCCCCATTGTTCCGATGTATGGGAGTGTGGGGGCAAGCGGGGATCTGGCACCCTTGGCCTATATTGCCCTTGCCATGATTGGTGAAGGTAATGTGATTTATGGGGAAAAAGTGATGAATGCCAAGGAGGCCTTGGAGAGGGCTGGCCTGGAACCTGTGGAGCTTAGGGAAAGGGAGGGACTAGCCCTGCTCAATGGAACTGCAGTCATGGCCTCCTATGCATCGCTTGCCATTCATGACTCCTATGAAATTATGAAGAATGCACTTATAAGTGCGGCCATGGGTTTTGAGGCCCTAAGGGGTACCGATAGGGCCCTGGATGAGAGGATAATGCTTGCCCGCCCCCATCCAGGCCAGATTAAAATAGCGGAAATTTTGAGGGATATTTTGAAGGGAAGTGGGATAGTTGAGAAGGCCAGGAATGAGAAAGTGCAGGATGCCTATACTCTAAGATGCATTCCTCAAGTATACGGGGCTGTTCTAGATACCATAAATTATGCCAAGGAGGTTGTTGAGAGGGAAATAAATTCAGCAACCGATAATCCCCTAATCTTTGACGAGCCAATATCGGGTGGGAATTTCCACGGTGAACCCATAGCCCTGGTTATGGATTTCCTATCTATTGCACTTGCTGACCTTGGGAATATGGTAGAAAGGAGGATAGCAAGGCTTGTGGATTCTAAACTGAGCAATTTGCCACCATTCCTCATAGAGGAGAGTGGTACCAATTCCGGCTTAATGATTCCCCAGTACACTGCAGCCGCCCTCTGCAATCGCAATAAGATTCTTGCATATCCTGCCAGCGTAGATTCGATATCCACCAGTGCAAACCAGGAGGATCACGTGAGTATGGGTATGAATTCCGCCCAAAAATTAAGGGAGATTGTGGAGAATGTGAAGTATATAGTTGCCATAGAGTATCTATGCGCCAATCAAGCCCTCTATTTCACCGGTGCCTCTGCAAAAGCCATAGTTGAAGCCAGAAAGGCCATAGGTATAGAAAAGATAGAGAGGGACATGGTTTACTCCTCATTAATCGAGGAAATAAAGGAGAAAATAGACAGAGGGGAAATTGCATCTGCCGTGGAGAAAATAATCAGTATATCTCTCTGAGCCTCTTCATTATCTCCTTAACATCCAGATTAGTTGTTGCCAGTGGTATTTCTTCAATGGAGGCAAGCTTGACAGCCAGGGGATCCACCTTCTCAGGTTGTACATACACTACGGCACTTGGCTTCAGGGGATGCGCCCTTATGGCCACCATGGGTGAGCGACCATAGTGCACATCGGTAAATATCAATGCCCTATCCACACTCCATCCATAGACCCGGAGGTAATCGAAGGAATTGTAGTGGAGTATGGCCTTCAAGCTATCAAGGATGGTGTATCCATAGATTCTCCTTTTGAATTCCATATCTCTGTTGATTACTTTTGCCCCTATCAAATCCATAAATTTTTCAACTTCAATTTCATAGGGAAACTCCCTCATATCCAGAATTGCCTCCTCCCCGTATGTGGAACTAAGCTGCTTTATTTTCACACCACCTCTTCTCTCATCTATCTCAATGAGGGCATTTACGAATTTTTTAACCATACCAACTCCTGGGGATTTTCTTCTCCCCGACTCATAATCACTTATAACGGAGGAGGATATACCAAGATACCGCGCTATCTCCTGCTGTGATATACCAAAAATTTCCCTCCATTTTCTCATGGTTGCTCCGGGTTTTGGAGATAGAACAATTTCTCCAGCGATTTTCTCGCTAAGTTCCATAGTTTTCCATGGAGCCATAGAATTTAAAACTTCTCCAGGGAAAAGATAAATAGGAAGTTATGCATGGCCATGCAAATGGGTTACTGGAGATCTTTGCTTCAGGATTTTCGTCTCATACTGAGTGGAAATATAGGTGTTTTATTTCTAACTTGGATACTTTTGAATTTTGGTCATGGAATGGTGAATCGTTTCAATGGTGTATACTTCTCAGCCTTGGGAGCCAGCGATATAGTTCTCGGTTTTATGGGATCCCTTACCTTCGGTATGATGGCTCTTCTCCAGATACCTGGAGGTTATCTGGCGGATGTGTTTGGAAGGAGGAGGATAATCGTGGTATTCACCACCATAATGGCCTTCTCCATGCTAATTTTCGCCTTTGCCCCATCTTGGGAGTACATTGTAATTGGATTGATAATTTCCAATGTTGCACTTCTCTACCAACCGGCACTCTTCTCCATCATGATAGATTCCCTTCCCTCCCATAGGAGGGCCGAAGGATTTGCCATAACAAATCTATCCATGATTCCCGGGATAATTGCCCCCACCATCGGTGGTTTTTTAATTCTCCAGTATGGTACCATTGGAGGAATGAGAATAGGTTATTTTCTCTTATTCATATTCTCATTTATCTCTGCCCTTTTGCGAATAAAATTAAAGGAAACTGTAAAGGTTTCAAAGGCCAATCGTGTAAAATTTTTTGAAAGTTTCAAAATTCTGGGTAAGTTGAGAAAAAGAGCAAAGGGATTGATTTTGACAAATATGCTTGTATCAGGTGCAGGAGGTATGATTGGATACTTCGTTGTAAAGTATGCCTATACCTACACCTCCTCCGTAATCTACGGGATAGCCATGGGCCTCATAACCCTCTTTATGGTTTTCCTAAGCATACCCTTTGGAAGGAAGGCAGATCTTGGAAGTAAAGAAAAATATTATGTGCTTGGCATATCTCTTTTAAGTGCCTCCCTCATTATCTTTATAATTCCCTCCGTCCTTGCCCTCTTCTCCTATGCCATATTTACTGGAGTTGGAATGGCTCTCATGCAACCTGCCAGTCAGGGACTAATAGGGGATTATGTGGGCATTCAGAACAGGGGGAGGTATACAGGGGTCTATCTTTTTCTATCCTATATCTCCGCCATGGTTTTAAGTGGAATCGCCGGCTATATATACGGAATGAATCCGCCCATGCTCTTCTTTCTCTCAGCCCTAATCTACATATTGGCTGCCATAATTGCCTTTTTCATTCTCTTCAGAGGCAATGACTTAGAAAATTAGATATAGGGAAAAGGGGATATCCTTTTTAGATGGTAATTGGTAGGGAGCGGTGCAAGACAGGAATTGAAGGTCTCGATAATATACTGAATGGAGGCATCCCCCGGGGCAATACTGTGTTGATCACGGGCTCCTGCGGCACTGGCAAAACTACCCTGAGTTTGGAATTCTTGGTGAGGGGAGCACTGCGGGGCGAGAGGTCCATGTACATCTCCGTAACAGAAGCCCCGGAAAAGTTAGTTGAGAATATGACAACCTACGAATTCTTCAACAAAAAACTCATAGAGGATAAAAAACTGATTCTTGTGGACCTGCAGGAGATATATGTGAAATTAGGTCTCGAGAAACTCGAATTCACCCTTGAGGATGTGAATATTTTGGTATCCCAAATAACCAAGATGGTTAAGGAGCTTGGGATAAAGAGACTGGTGATAGACTCAATAACATCCATATGCTACCGCCTGACATCCAAGGAGCAGATTCGAGAGTTCATTCTCCATCTGGGAAAGGAATTATCGGATATGGGATGTACCACGCTCTTGGTCTCCGAGCTTTTGCCATCTGCCGCTGGGTATTCCCAGTATGGTGTAGAGGAGGCCATAGCGGATGGAATAATACTCCTGGGGAATCTTGAAAGAAGAGGAGATTTGCTAAGAACCTTGCAGGTAATAAAGATGCGTGGCACCACCCATTCTCGTGCTAAATATGTTCTTGACCTGACCCCCATAGGGGTACTTCTTGCACCCATGCTCAAGGGTGGAAGTGTGGAGGTGCGATGATGAGTGTGACTTCGAGCATTGTGGATAAACTTAACGAATTACCACCAGCATCATCTCTCGCATTATATGTCAGCCTAAACACCTATTTTGATGCCCTCCGTGCAATTGTGGATATTTTTGCCACTAAGAATGACCTAAATGTTTTTTACATATCCTCCACAATACCTTCCAAGAATATTGTTGGTTTGCTTGAGATCCTGGGAGTAGACACATCCAGGGTATTTTTTGTAGATACAATATCACATCTAATGGCAAGTGCCTCGGAGACATCGGATAAATACCTGTATATTGAGAGTCCAACGATGCTCGAGAATATCATGCTCAAAATAGAGTATTTGCTTAGGAAATACAGGGATAAGAAGGCTGTTGTTGTTTTGGATTCTGTAAATTCCATGGCAATCCATAACGATTTGAAGATACTCTCTGAATTTCTGCACATCTTTGTAACATCCCTCAGAACATGGGAGGCATATATGGTTATAATATCCATGAAGGAGCAGAACTCTCCAGATATCGTGAATATGCTAAATCTGGTATGCGACGATGTCTTTGATGCGGGAGGGGAGGGCAAATGAATGGATATGAAACGGTATCCATAGGGATAAAGAAACTGGATAAGGCGCTCATGGAGGGTGTCCCAAAGGGATACACCGTACTTCTCTATGGCTCTCCCGGGTCAGGAACAGAGCTCTTTGCGAAGCAATTTGCCGCCGCTGGCTCTGGTAAGGAAAATGTGATCTACTTCACAACAATTGAGAGGAATGAGGACATAATTGCCACCATGAAGAATTTCGGATGGAACACGGACATCAAGATTGTGAATATAGGGACTGAATACTATCACCAGGTGTTAGAGAAGGAACTAATCATAAGCAAGTACAGGGAGGAGGGAATTCCCACCAGTGAGTTATTCCAGCCTGCCAGAAAAAAGGAGGGAAAGGAGGTAAACTTCCTTACAAAGGTTACCTATGAGATATCCCGCTTAGTACCTCCCTTTAGAATAGTGATTGATTCATTGGATTTCTTTATGAACAAGTATGAGAGGGGAAAGGTCATATCATCTCTAAGAACCATCAAGGCTCATACACAGTATTACGGGGGCGTTGCCCTGGTAACTATGCTCACCAATGTATACGACACGGTCTCAAGGAGCGGCATCGAGGAGATAGTTGACATAATTTTAGAGCTGGAGATGAGGAGAGTAGAGGATGGATTTGAAAAGTATTTGATAGTGAAAAAGGTGCGCAATCATCCAGAGAAGGTTGGTATTTTTAGGTATGATGTTGATAAGAATGGTATAATTCTGGTGTAGTGGGAAATGGAAAGGAGTGGCATAGCAAATCTCCCATTGCATCCGGGCCATGCACCGAGATGGTTGTTCAATAGGATGGTTACCCTATCGGGTGAGATAATTAAGATAATAGAAATGGAATACGGCACGGATGAGGTTTTGAAGAGACTTGCAGATCCGTACTGGTTTCAGGCCTTCTCCTGCGTTATAGGATTTGACTGGCATTCCTCGGGCACAACCACCGTAACCATGGGAGCACTTAAGCAGGCATTGAAGCCTGAGGATGGGATAGTTGTTGTGGGTGGTAAGGGTACAGTGTCCCGAAAGACCCCCCTCGAGATTGAGAAAATAGGTGAGGAATTCAATTTATCCACCTATGGGATTGAAAAAATAAAATACGCCAGCAGAATGGCTGCCAAGGTGGATAACACAGTGCTCCAGGACGGTTATCAGCTGTATCACCATACCATGGTTTTAGATGAGCATGGTAAATGGGTGGTTATACAGCAGGGTATGAATGAGAAGAAGAGATATGCAAGAAGGTACCATTGGATATACGGGATAAAGAATTTTGTAAATGATCCCAGGAGCGGAATAATTTCCGATACCTTGGAGAGAATAGTGCTGGATATGAGCGCGAGAAAAAGCGAGGAAGCCAGGAAAGTTTCCGTGGATATTGTGAAGGATAATCCCAAGAAGATAAAAAATATGATTTCTGAGGTGAAGGACAGGAGGCAAAGGACCCTGGATGAATATATGGAAATCAAGACTCTTACGATGCCCTGGACCATAAACTGGGGTGCATTATTCAAGGCCTATGAAATACAGCCTAGAAATTACGAGGAGTTGATAGGTATAAAGGGCATAGGTCCATCCACTGTGCGTGCATTGGCCTATATTGCGGAGGTAATATATGGGGCAGAAATCTCTTGGAAAGACCCTGTAAAGTACTCATTTGCCCTTGGAGGTAAGGATGGTGTGCCCAAGCCCGTGGATAGGGTTGCCTATGACAGAAGCATAGAAATACTGCAGATGAGCATCGAAGAAGCATCCATAAGAAAGAAGGAGAAGCTTGAGATGTTAAGGAGATTGAGACGCTTCGTACCACCTTAGCGAAAATTATAATTAAAGGAGGTGAAATACCCTCTACATCATGGTTGATATATCTGATGATAAGGTGCGGGAATTGAAGTTGAAGGCCAATGAAATTCGCACTTGGGTTATAAAGATGGTCTATGCTGCACAATCTGGTCATCCCGGTGGTGCGTTGAGTGCTGCGGACATTCTAGCCGTTCTCTATTTCCACGAGATGCGTGTGGATCCTAAAAATCCGGAATGGGACGAGAGGGATAGATTTGTCCTAAGTAAAGGTCATGCATCCCCCGCATACTATACGGCTCTGGCCATGAAGGGTTTCTTCCCCATGGATGAGCTTATGAAGTTTCGCAGGGTTGAATCCTTTTTGCAGGGGCATCCCTCCTTAATGGTTCCGGGTGTGGATATGTGTACTGGCTCTTTGGGACAGGGTTTGAGCGCTGCTATTGGCATGGCCTTGGCTGCCAAATTGGATGGAAAAAATTACCGGGTATATGCCCTTCTTGGTGATGGGGAGATAGAGGAGGGAAACATATGGGAAGCTGCCATGACCGCTGCCACCCGCAAATTGGATAATCTCATCGCCATAGTGGACAGGAACAAGATCCAGTTGGATGATTTCACCGATACCATGGTTGTTCTGGATCCTCTCGAGGAGAAGTGGAACGCCTTTGGATGGAGGGTGCTCAGCATAAACGGTCACGATGTTGTTCAAATTATCCGTGCACTGGATGAGGCAAAGAAGACTGTGGGTAAGCCTACGGTTATAATAGCCCATACGGTCAAAGGTAAGGGGGTTAGTTATATGGAGAATACTCCCAAGTACCATGGTAAGCCCCCCCAGAGTGAGGAAGAATATAGGCAAGCATTAAAAGAGCTTGAGGAAGAGAGGCGAAGAATATGAATTGGGAATACGAATCCCCCAGAAAGGCGTATGGAAATACGCTGGTTGAATTGGGCAGGGAGAGGGAGGACATAGTGGTTCTAGACGCAGATCTAAGCACATCCACAAAAACGGCGATGTTTGGAAAGGAATTTCCAGACAGGTTTTTTAACGTTGGACTTCAAGAACAGAATATGATGGGCATTGCTGCAGGTCTCGCAAGAAGTGGGAAAACGGTATTTGCATCTTCCTTTGCTGTCTTCGCTACTGGACGCGCCTATGACCAGGTTAGGCAGAGCATCGCGTATCCAAAATTAAATGTCAAGATTGTGGCTACCCATGGCGGTGTTACTGTGGGGGAAGATGGGGCAAGTCATCAGATGATTGAGGACATTGGATTGATGTGTGGCCTGCCAAATATGCGTGTGATAGTGCCTGTCGATTCCAACGAAGTTCGCCGTGTAATTAGGTTTGTGGCATCGGAGAAGGGTCCCTTTTATGTTAGATTGACCCGTACAGCTTTACCAAATTTGACCTCCAAGAATGATGATTTTGTATTTGGCAAGGGGATTGTTATGAAAGATGGGGCCGATGCCACCATAATTGCCACAGGAATTGAAGTCTCTTACTCCCTTCTTGCTGCCGATATATTGAAGGAGGAAGGTTATGATATTCGAGTGATAAATATGAGTACCATAAAACCAATCGACAGGGAAATAATCATCCAGGCAGCCAGGGAAACGGGGGCGATAATGACTGTGGAGGATCATAACATATACAATGGCTTGGGATCCCGTGTGGCGGAAGTGCTTGTGGAGAATTATCCCGTTCCAATGAAGAGGCATGGAATGATGGATATTTTTGGTAGGAGTGGAAAATGGAATGTCCTTCTGGAGCATTATGGAATGGATGAGAAGGGCATAGCCAAAAAGATGCGTGAGTTCCTTAAGGAGGTGAAGAAATGAAGATATTCATAGACACTGCTAAAATAAGTGAGATAAAGGAGGCAATTTCCTGGGGTATAGTGGATGGTGTTACCACTAATCCCTCGTTAATTCGCAAGGCCGTGGAAAGCGAGGCTAAGGGCATGAAGCTGGAGGATTATATCGCAGAAATTCTCCGTACTGCAGGTCCCGATAGGCCCGTGAGTTTGGAGGTAATGGGCCTCAAGGCCGATGATATGATTCGCGAGGCGGAGATACTCTATGATAAATTTAATGGTATTGCCAACAACGTGGTCATAAAAATACCAGTAAATACCTATGCCGGTTACTACGAGGGCTTGAAGACAATAAAAAGGTTGAGCGAAGAAGGGATTCCAGTTAACTGCACGCTCATCATGACTCCAGAGCAGGCATTGCTTGCCGCCAAGGCGGGGGCTCGCTATGTAAGCCCCTTCGCAGGGCGCATAGATGATTATATAAGAACTACGAAGCTTGGGATGAAACCTGGCGAAGATTTTCAGAAGGGAGATTACTATCCTTGGGATGGAAAGGGTGTGGATGATAATGGAATTCGCAGTGGCTCGGATCTTGTGGAGAAGACAGTGATGATACTTGAGAACTATGATTATGAAACTGAGGTGATTGCCTCTAGTATTCGCAATGCAAGGCAGGTGCGAGAGGTGGCAATGATCGGTGTGCATATTGCAACCATTCCTTTCAAGGTTCTGGAGCAGATGCTCCTGCATCCAAAGACTGAAGAAGGAGTAAAAAAGTTCAGCCAGGACGCGAAGAAGGCGGGATATGAGAAGATTTTCATTGATTATTATAAATGAATAAGAAATAGGTGATAAAATTGATTAAAAAAGTAGCAATAATTCTTGCTGCTGGAATAGGAAGTCGACTTCGTCCTGAGACCTATGAAAAACCCAAATGTTTAGTGGATGTGAATGGACAGCCAATCTTAGAATATCAACTCCAAGCGCTAGAGAGTACTCAAGTTGATGAGATAATTATCGTGACTGGTTATATGAGTGATAAAGTATCTACATTCATAAAAAATAGGGATAATAAGAGAACTGTGAAAATTATAGAAAATGTAAGGTATCTGGAGACTAATAATATGTATTCGCTAAATCTAGCTTTAAATTCTTTACCTATAGACGATGTTGATTTTATTTATATTATAAATGGTGACATAATAATAGAGAAAAAAATAGCTAAACTAATGATTGATAATTCTACCACGGAATTATTTTCAGCAATTGCTATAGATAAATCCCAATATTTTTATGAATCCATGAAAGTAATACTAAGAGAAGATGGAACCGTAGCAGATATTTCTAAGAATATTTCTCCACACGAATATTCAGGTGTTTCTATAGATTTTTATCGTTTTAATAATAATGATCTTCGACTTTTAATTAGAGCTATAGATGAGTATTTGGATGAAGGTAAAGAAAATC
>CAYXLB010000004.1:0-29495 GCA_964465785.1 uncultured Thermoplasmata archaeon | reverse complement strand
AAAACACGCCATCTACAATATAAAAAGAATTATGACCGCTGCTATTAAAAGTACCATCTGTAATATTACCTGTTTTCTAGCACCGTATTTTTTGATTATTTTAATCCTTAAAAGAGTGTCGTATAGCGCAGCATTGAAGAGGGTTGCGATTCCGCTTATGTAACTTCTAAAGAGTACATCTTTTACGGTGATTTCATAAGGCCAGGGTGCTGCAATTCCCGGTGCAAATATATAGTACATCGAAAGAACAAAGCAAAGGAAATAAAATAATAGAACCCAGCCTCTCACAATAGATTGCTTTGGCGATGATGAGGTGTAATACACATATCCCAAAAAATAGTAGATGATTATCAGCACAGCTGCCAATATAAACCAACTCAATGGCCAGTTTAGAGGTAGAAACAAATAGAAATATGCGTAAGCAAAAATCAAGAGGAAGATTAAAGACACAACCACCGTGATGAAAATATAGTACTTCATAGCAACCACCTTTTAGAGGTATATTTTTGTGAAAATGCCTTCTTTCCCATTACACCACAATTTGCATTTTTGTATATAATTTTCCCATCTCATAAGAATGCAGTGAATATGAAGAGAAGCGCATATCCAATACACCCCCACAAAATTTCTTTCCACAATTTGTATTGTCCAAGAAAGCTCATCACATAAACAAAATATGGGAAAGATACAACCAAAAGTGCATTAACATACTCCAAAGATGATGCGTGGTTGGCTGGAAATAAGATACTTGCTGAGCCAACCATTCCCTGTACATTGCCGTATACAAACAATGCAATAATGGAGAACAGCCATAAAAGAAGAATGAGAATTAACGGGATTTTTCTGTTTTCATTAATCTCGTATATGATGCTCGGAATTAGGAATATGACGAGGTACAAGGATAGGCGAAGGATGTACATCCCGCCAAAGAAACCGTATATAATGGCGATTGCCAATGCAGAGATAACGAAGAGAATTGTTGAGAGTATTGTTTTTATGAATTTCATTAGATAATCACCTCATTAAGAAGAAATATAATAATTATTATTAACAAAGAAATACAAGCTCCACACAAATGTTTTTTCATTTTGTATTTCAAGAATATTGGTATAATGAATATATACCAAATCATAGCCAAGTTAAGAAGAAATATTATATCTTCAACAACATATGATGGTTTTAAACTTCCACTATTTGAAGATGGAGCACTCACTCCTGAAAACAACAAATCCCACATAGAAACATTATATAAAAAAGCATAAACTATCATTATCCAGCCAACTATGTTTCTTTTCCTTTCTTCTGATATTGAAATCATATACGGTCCAAGCATATAAAGAATTAATAATGGTAAAACAAACAATAGAGTCACCACACCATAATCTATGTGCGTACCTGGCACACTTAATGGCATAACAAAATAAACAAGGAAGAAAATGCAAAAATAAATAAGTGATGCAAACAAAGAAATGATATATATCTTAATATTTTTGGGTTTTTCAATATCTGTCATCATTATCCCTCCTACAAATAGATTTTGTTCAGATCTAAATTATCACTTTCGATCTGAGGATATGAGTAAGGACTATGATTGTGCTCCGTTGCGTCTTTGCCTTTTTCGTAATCATATTCTATATATTGCGGATGATCTAAAGTTCCCATACTTAGTATAAACCCATCATGTGTTTCCCAAGGCCATGCCCGTCCTTGATATATAAAAGCAAAACGTGCATATGGTTCCTGGGGCCACCACGCTGTTTCCGTCCAGCTCTTATGCGTGCTATCTGCTGCGCCTATCAGTCTTCTATCCTTTTTTTGCCAAAAAGAGTATATCATAATTACCCCCACACTGAGTAGTATAGGCCAAAACCAGTTATAATCATATTGGTCAGCGTATGCAGATACAAAGTTTTTCTAAAGTTTATTTTATGCAAAAATAAGCCAAAATACAGCAGTCCTGGGATAATCATAGTTAGGCCTGCCAGATATCCCAGTAGGGCATAATACGAAATTGTTCCAACAGATATTATATACCCTGTAATCACTGATATAATGCTCCCTATAAGGAGAAGGAACATAATAGTGTAAAGAATAACTCTGGCTTTAGCACTTTCAATGTTTTTTGTTATATATTTAAATGCCAAATGAAGGATAGTCAAACTTGTTGTCCATATAATAAGGACGAGTAGCAAATATTTAATTGTGATACCATACTTCGGGTTTCCTATTACATATGCAGATATAAGTATCAAAAAAGATACAAAAAGTGTTAGGAATAGAGATATGATTTCTTTGTACTTTCTAGAGATATATATCATCTGGTTCCCCCTGCGGAGCATTTTTCATTTGCCATTGCCCCCCCATCGCACTCATAATCAGGAGGAGCATCAAACCCATCACAATGCTCCTTCTCATTCTTATCACCTTTTAGCCTAATTAAATTATATGTTTTTTTCATATTTTAATTTTTTCCATATTCATCTCTCTTCCTGTTTTCAAGGAATTCAATTTACCCTCTTTGACAATAAATTTATTAATCTTCCATCCTTTTTACTTCCGTGGACCGAATCAAAACAGGGTGCAGGAGCATCGATGATATGCTCAATGGGGGAATTGAGAAGGGATGTATAACTGAGATATATGGAGAGGCTGGAAGCGGCAAAACCAATATCTGCTTATCCACAGCAATAAATGTTGCTAGGAAGAATGAATACGTTATTTATGTGGATACCGAGGGAGTATCCATGGAGCGTTTTTCTCAACTTGGAGGAAACGAGGAAATTGCAAAGAAAATTTTATTCTATAGGGCATATAAATTCTCACATCAAACTGAGATAATTGAGAGGGCTGTGAATTTAATAGAAAAGCGTGGTGATATATCCCTGCTAATAGTGGATTCCATGACGGAATTCTACAGGGCTGAAAGGGGAGTTGAGGAGGATATATCCTCCAAGAAAAGAGGTAGCTTGGCCTGGCAGCTTAGTCTTCTCAACAGCATTGCAAGAAAAAAGAATGTGGCTGTGCTTATAACAAACCAGGTTTATCTTGACACAACAACCAAGGAGATAAAACCAATTGGTGGGCATACATTACATCATAATGCAAAGGCCATAATATTTCTGAGGAAAATTGGAAATGGCTACAGGGAGGCAGTACTTATGAAGCACCGTTCTCTACCGGAGGGTTTGGTGGCTAGGTTCGTGATAGGGGAGAATGGTCTATATCCAATGGAGGAGGATAAAGATGGGAGTTAATATTGCTGATATAATAATGGCCCATGAGATTAAGTTAAATGAACTCAAGGGTAAGGTCATTGCCATAGATGCCTACAACTCTCTATATCAATTTCTTAGCATAATAAGACAGCCCGATGGAACTCCCCTGAGGGATCATGAAGGTCGTGTTACTTCCCATCTCTCCGGTCTCCTATACAGGACTGCCAATTATATGGCTGAGGGGATTAAGCCAGTTTATGTCTTTGATGGTCTTCCTCCAGATTTAAAAATGCGCACCATTGAGGAGAGGATGAAAATAAGAACCCAAGCAAGGAAGGAGTGGGAAAGGGCCTTAGAAAAGGGAGATATTGAAGAGGCAAGGGTGAAGGCACAGCAGGCATCATACCTAACGGGAGAGATGGTTGAGGAGGCGAAGAAGCTATTGAATTATATGGGTGTTCCTTGGGTTCAAGCCCCAAGCGAGGGGGAGGCACAGGCCGCATATATGGCCTCAAGGGGTGATGCCTATGCCTCTGCCTCCCAGGATTTTGACTCCCTGTTATTTGGTGCTCCCCGTCTTGTGAGGAACATGGCTATTACAGGAAAAAGAAAACTGCCCAGGAAGAGGGTCTACGTGGAGGTAAAACCAGAGATGATCCTCTTGGAGGAAAATTTGAAGAATCTTGGGATTACAAGGGAACAGCTGGTGGATATAGGAATCTTGGTGGGAACTGATTATAATCCAGGTATAAAGGGAATAGGCCCAAAAACTGCATTAAAATTGATAAAAAAACACGGAAGTTTGGAGGCTGTGTTGAGGGAGAGGGGAATAGAGATTGAAAACTATGAAAAGATCAGGGATATCTTCCTAAATCCCCCGGTAACTAGGGAATATGAACTCATCTGGAAAGAGGTTGATGAGATTGGGCTCCTATCCTTCCTCTGCGAGGAGCACGATTTCTCCAGGGATAGGGTAAGCAGTGCACTTGAGAAGATTAAGGAATTTAAGAGGTACCGGGAGCAAAGAAGTCTGGATGCTTGGTTTTAATATGATAGAGGGAAAAATTTTATAGAGAGAAGGTATTACTAATAGCGGTGATGAAAAATGGCAGTGGGGTTTGTGTTGATAAGTACCGCTCCGGGAAAAGAGCATGAGGTATACAACGAGCTTAAGAAGATTCCAGAAATAATAGAGCTTCATCCTCTCTTTGGCGAATTTGATCTTATCGCCAAGATTGAGACTAAGGACTTTAATGAGCTTGGGGTAATAGTTGTGGAAAAAATAAGGATGATTGATGGAGTCATAGATACCAAGACCCTGACGGGAATTAAGTTCTAAATGGGTGAGGCCTATGTTTACCTGGGACTGGCTACTGTTCGCAGAGGTCATTCTATCGCTCCTCTCATTGACCTTCATTATACTGGGCATTCTCACAGCCTACTTTGGTAGTGGAAAAAGTAGAATTGCAGGGGTTGTTCTACTTGTGGTAGGAATCATAATCCCTCTGCTACTCTATGCCTTCGACTGGATAAACAAACCGGGGTATTTCATGGATTACATCCTTATGCCGAGCCTTCTCTACATTGGAGGAGCACTAATAGGGGTAATTGTGGGATTCCTGGCATTCCTAGGCATAATAATGAAAACCTAAATTTTTTATATCCCCTTTCTATCTCTTTTTATGGGTGTATGCGTTCTTTTGGGGAGTAAGAGCGATCTGGATAAGGCAGAAAAGGCCTTTGAAATTTTCAAGGAGTTTGGAGTGGAGTTCGATGTGCACATAGCATCTGCCCACAGAACTCCAGAGCGGGTAGAGGAGATAGTTAAGGGCTCAAAACATGATGTCTTCTTGGTATTTGCTGGCTTGTCGGCTGCACTTCCCGGTGCAGTGGCAGCATTAACCACAAAGCCCGTAATTGGTGTTCCACTTTCTGGCAGAGTCCCCTTTGACTCTCTCCTTAGCATGGTTCAGATGCCAAAGGGTGTTCCTGTGGCGGTAGTGGGGGTAGACAATGTGGTAAACGGTGCCCTTATGTGCATTCAAATCCTAGCCATCAAAGAGGAGGAGCTCAGAAGAAAAATCGTAGAATACAGGGAAAGAATGAAGGAAAAGGTAATGAGGGATGATGAGGAGGTCCGCAGATATGTTCAAGGCTGAAGTGTTTGTAAAGGAGAAGGTTGAAGAGCTAAAAAAAGAGATAAAGGGTAAGGCCATAATAGCATGCTCCGGTGGAGTGGATAGCACCGTGGCTGCCGTTCTAGTGCATAAAGCCATAGGAGACTCACTCCTAGCTGTATTTGTTGATACTGGATTTATGAGGAAGAACGAAGCAAAGGAAATCGATACCCTATTCTCCCGTTTGGGATTAAATTACAAGATTGTGGATGCTTCAAGAGATTTCATTAATTCGCTTAAGGGTGTTGGAGACCCGGAGAAGAAGAGGAAAATCATAGGGGCAAAATTTATAGAAATTTTCGAGAAGGAGGCTAAGAATTTTGGTGCAGAATATCTTGTACAGGGCACAATTGCCCCAGACTGGATCGAGAGTGGTGGCGGATTGAGGGATACCATAAAATCGCACCACAATGTGGGTGGATTGCCTGAGAATATGCGACTAAAACTCGTGGAACCTTTGAGGGAGCTATACAAGGATGAAGTGCGTGAAATCGCCAAGTACTTGAACTTGGAGATTAAGGAGAGACAACCATTTCCCGGTCCTGGATTGGCCATAAGAATTATAGGTCCCATAGATGAGGAAAAGATAGAGATTGCGAGGGAAGCAAATGCCATTGTTGAGGAGGAGGTAGAGAGATATTATCCCTTCGAAGATCGGCCCTGGCAATACTTTGCTGTACTTTTGCCCACAAAAAGCGTTGGTGTTCATGGAGATAAGAGGGCCTATGGTTATACCATAGCTGTAAGAATGGTGGATAGTTTGGATGGAATGAGCGCTGCATATTTCAAAGCAAAACATGAGTTGCTTGATAGAATTGCCATCAGACTGACCACGGAGATAAGGGGAGTTAATCGTGTTGTATACGATATAACCAACAAACCACCTGCCACTATTGAGTGGGAATAGAGTTCAAAAAATCCACCCCAGCATCCACCTTTTTCTTTATTTCTTCTGGCTTTTTGATTTTCATTATGAGAAACATCGGAGTCAATTTCATACCCTTTGGTACATTCTTAACATTCTCCACATTCTTGTTATGGGATATACTTACCTTCACATCGGGCCTGAAGGTCACCAGGAAGAGATATCCCCTATAATTGAATTTCAGGGCATCCCCATATTCCTCCGCATTGAAAATGTGCAGAAACTCTTCCCTCATTTTCTCCTTTTTCCCCACCTTAGATATGAAAACATAGAGTATGTATGCAAGGAGTATCAAACCAAGAATGATGAATATGTAGATGTAGGTTGTAACATCCATATTTGATGAACGCATGCTTTTTATAAGATTCTTTCTATGCGTATATGCCCACCCGCCATGCACCCTCCGAGCCATGAGGAGGGAACCACCCGGTGGGCTAAACTTTTATATTATTGTCCCCTTTTTATTTCGATGATTCCCTACGATATAGATTTTGATTCCTTGGCTGAGGAGATAAAGAGGAGGGGGTTTGACAAGGTACTCCTCCAGTTGCCTGAAGGTATGCAAATCTATGCCCTAGAATTTGCCAATCGATTGAAGGATTTTGATGTTTTCATCTCTGCAAATCCCTGCTACGGTGCATGCGATGTGGAATACTATCCTGGGATGATAACAATTCAATTTGGACACAGTGAGATTCCTAACATAAACTATCCCCATGATGTGATTTTTGTAGAGGCTTTTTCCAAGGTTTCCTTTGAAAATGTAGTTAATAAATTTTTAAATCTCTCGGATTGCAAGAGAGTCGGGATTACATCTTCTGTACAGCACATTAGGGAAATAGAGAATGTTAAATCTCTTCTTGAGGAGAAAAATCGGATTGCCTTGGTAGGCAAGGGGGATTCCCGCATAAAGTATCTGGGTCAAGTCCTTGGTTGCAATTTCTCCACTGCCAGAAATATTGCCCAGGATGTTGATTGCTTCATTTTCCTAGGTACGGGGGTTTTCCATGGATTGGGAATCAAAATAGTAACGGGCAAAGATGTGTATGTACTCGATCCATACTCAAACAATGTGATAGAGATAAAGAAGGATCCCTTCTTAAGGAGGCGCTATCTGGCCATTTCCCAGGCTAAGGGGGCTTCAAAATTTGGGATAATTGTTAGCTCAAAAATTGGACAAAGAAGGTTAAATCTTGCTCTTCATCTTAAAAGGGAGATAGAAGAGCAGGGGAAAAAGGCGTTTTTGATAATGACAGATAACATAGTTCCAGAAAACATGTACTACGATGTGGATGTTTTTGTGAATACTGCCTGCCCAAGGATAACCTATGATGATTATGATAGGTTCAGAAAACCTGTGATTAGTTGGATCGAACTCCTAATTTCTCTGGAAAGGAAAAATTGGGAGAGATTCTCCTTTGATGAAATTGTAGAGGTGGATTGATGAAAATTGAGAAGAATGGAAGTGCTATCGTTTTCCTCTTTGGGAGGGGGAAATACTTAAAAATAGATAGGGTAAATGGGGTGATTGAATACTGGGAAGACAAGATTCCATTTCACCAAGTCATAGGATACTGGAAGAACTATCGCCCCAGGGGGAGAAAATTCCTTTTCTACGTTATGCTTCTAACACGAAATAGGCTCCACAGAATAACTCCAGAAATGAAGGATGAGGATTCCGTTGAAAAGATTTTAGATGTATTAAGAGATACCATACCTGTGGAGGTGAAGGAATGAGGGATGATCTTAAAAAGGTAGCCGATGTATTATATCTTAAAATCCTGGGACCTGGAAGTAAGATAAATATTCACTGGATAAACAGGGTTTTCCAGGATTTGGAAATAAGGGATGAGAGCATAGAGAAACTTGCCAATTTGAATGCTCCCATTAGCAGGGAGGTATGGTATTATGTATTCATAAGGGCCCAAGAGGAGGATAAGCTTGATTCCCTCCTCAACAGGGTGGTTGATATCGTGGGAATGGATAATCTCCAGGGAGTTGAGAATTCGTTAAATAACCTTGGTATTCACTATGAGAATGGAATGTTCAAAAGAAGAACATTCAAACTTGTTGTTCTTGTTTCTGGGAGAGGAACAAATCTCCAAGCCATAATAGACGCTATAAAGGAGAGAAAATTGAATGTAAAAATTGCTGCCGTTATATCCAACAAGAAGAAGGCATATGCTCTGAAGAGGGCTGAGGAGAATGGAATTGAAGCCATATACTTGCCTGTAAAGAAAGGGGAGAGTAGAGAGGAGTACGACAAGAGGCTTGCAAGAATTATAGATGAGAAGGGTCCAAATTTAATAGTTCTTGCTGGATTTATGAGAATCCTCTCTCCCTGGTTTGTTGGAAAATATAGGAATAAGATAATAAACATCCATCCGGCCCTTCTCCCAAGCTTCGCAGGTTTATACGGGGAGCATGTGCACAAGGCTGTTTTGGAATATGGATGTAAAGTTTCCGGTTGCACAGTTCATTTTGTTGATGAGGAGGTTGACCACGGCCCAATCATTGTGCAGAAATGCGTGGAGGTTAGGGATGATGACACTCCAGAATCCCTAGCTGCCAGGGTATTGGAAAAGGAGCATGAAGCCCTTGTGGAAGCGATAAGATTGATTTCCGAAGGGAGGATAAAAATAGAGGGAAGAAGAGTAATTAGGAAATCATAATTTCTTGAAGGCATGGATGTTATCTATTACATTTCCACTAAAAATTGCACTAGCGGCCACTAGAATGTCAGCGCCCGCGTCTATTATCTTCCTGGCATTGTGCTGCTTTACTCCCCCATCAACTGCTATCTCCACATTAAGTCCTTCCTGGTCTATATATTTTCGGGCCTCCCTTATTTTCTCCAGGGTACTTTCTATAAAACTCTGACCAGAGAAGCCTGGATGCACTGACATTATTAGGAGATAATCCACATCTTCCAAATATCTCTTGACCTTTGAAAATGGTGTTTCAGGATTTATTGCAATACCTACTTCAGGGCCGTAATTATGAATCTTCCTTATTATATCCTCTATGGATATCTTTACCTCCCTATGGAAGGTTATTATATCGCTACCTGCCTTTACAAAATCCTTCACATATTTATCTGGACGCTCAATCATAAGATGGGCATCGAAGGGTAATTTTGTACATTTTCTTATGCTCTTTATGACCACTGGGCCAAAGCTTATATTGGGGACAAAGTGCCCATCCATAATATCCAGATGGATAATATCCGCTCCACCCTTCTCACAAAATTTCAATTCGTCGCATAATCTTGAAAAGTCAGCCGATAATATTGATGGTGCTATCTTTACCATATTTGGGGATAATCCCTTTCCCTATATCTTATTTCCCATACCTACCAAAACATCTTCCCACCACCAAGATAATAACTGGCTTCATTGCTTACAACCTTTGAGGCAACAAAGTTTCCTATCCTCAGAGCATCCTGAAGAGAATGACCATGGTAAAGGGCAGCATAGAACCCAGCGCGGAAGGAATCTCCTGCACCGGTAGTATCGATTACTGGCACTTTGAATGCCTCTTCTCTCAACCACCCCTTCTCGGGAATATACAGAGAGGCCCCCTTTGCACCCTCCGTTCTCACAATTGTTTTCTCAAACAGCAAATCACCTGCCAGCTCCAGGGCCCTTTTATATTCCCTTTCATTGCAGAAAAACAGGTCAGATAATTCCAATAACCTTATAAATCTCTCCTCCCCATAGACATAATGTATTTCCTGGGATGGGTCAAATCCTATATTTTTGCCCATTTTCTTTGCATATCTGGCAATATCCAAATAAAAATCAGGATTCCCCGTGGATATATGGATCCAATCAAAATCCTGAAGAACTTCATAATCCAAACTTAACTCCTCTCTCCTATTCCACTTACCCTGATAAACATAGGCCATTTGTTCCCTTCCATCGGTTACAACCCAGCAGGTTGGATTCCTGTCATCGAATACAAAATAACCTTCAACCTCATCTTCCATTTCTGGAGAGATTACTGAAAATATCTTGACCGGTACACCCAGATTCTTTAATGATTTGTAGGCATTGTAGGCTGTCCCTCCTATTCTGGATTCATACATTCCAACTTCTCTGCTTTCCCCTATTGGGGCAAATTCTTTTACGTGCATTATTACATCCACATTCACATGGCCAAAATAGAGCAGGTAAGGCATGATATTGGAACTTCCTTCAAATATTTAATTCCTTGCAATATTTAGCACCTTGCACCATTGGTCTCTTCCCCCTATGAAAAATAGATGGGAACCTACCCTGGAATCACTGGAGCCAAAACCTTTGACTCCCGGATACCTTTTCAGCAAGGCATAAGCTATATTATCCTCGTACTCCTTGCCGAGGGGATACGCCTCAAAATCCTCCAAGGTTGCTTGGGTTAGTAAATAATCTATGTGCCATTTTAGTTTTTTCTCTTTTCTCATATGTCTTTCAATTCTCCTCTTCAAATTTCTCTGGGCTGAGCCAACATAAACATAGTAGCCTTCATAAAATTCAATTTCTCCAAGAGCACCTATGTTTATTCTCATCCTCTTCGGTATGTGGATGAGGAGGAGGTATATACCCCTATCCGGTAATCTTCCCATCTTGGATCTCAAGTATTCTAGTTGCATATTCCTTCAATCTCATATCATGGGTAGCAATTATAACCGTTTTCCCATCATCATTCAACTTCTTGAATAACTTTATTATCTCCATACCTGTCTCAGTGTCCAATTCCCCCGTAGGCTCATCGGCAAGAATTATTGGTGGGTCGTTAGCCATGGCCACCGCTATAGCAACCCTCTGCTGCTCCCCTCCACTCATCTCATCTGGGTAATGGTCTCTTCTCTCCCACAAACCCACCATTTTTAGCAATTCCTCAGCCCTTCTTTTCCTCTCCTCCCTAGATTTGCCTATGAATTGCATGGGGAGCATTACATTCTCTAAGGCAGTTAGGGTGGGAATCAAATTGAAGAACTGGAATACCATACCAACTTCCTTTCTCCTATATTCTGTTAATTGCTTATCGTTGAAGAAGGCTATATTCCTCCCATTAACCATAATCTTTCCTGCCGTTGGTCTATCTATGCCCCCGATAAGATGGAGAAATGTTGTCTTCCCCGAACCGCTTGGTCCTATTAGGAGGGCAAATTCACCCTTGTTTATCTTTAGGGTTACATCCCTTATGGCTATTACCTCAATCTCTCCTCTTCTATACACCTTTATGAGATTTTCCACCTCAATCATCATATTTCACCTCCCAAACCTCTGATTACCTCATTAACATTAGTCCTGGCAAAGATGAGAGATAGAATGTATTGGGATATTATATAAGCCAGAAGAAGAATTATGGTGTATTCAATAAATGTCCATCCAATTATGAACATCATGGGCAAATTTATACTGAGAACCATCAGGGAGCTCATAAAGTAAGCCAAGAGCATGCCTATGGACAAACCTATGATTAGGGAAAGAATTATGACAGTTATCCCTTCGGTCATGAGGAGGGCCGCTATTTGAGAATTCCTTGCACCGCGAACCTTGTAAAGGGCAATTTCCCCCCTCCTGTTTAATAGGGATGAATATTGAACTATAACTATGGAGGCTGCCCCCAGAATGACCAAGTATAGAAGGAGGGTGTTCATTAATCCTATCTGGGTGTTGTCTAAGCCTCCACCAACATCCTTCTTTTCATAGTACCTGTAATTTTCTTCCCTTAACTTCTCCTTAAGTGCTTCCAGATTATTGCTTCTCAAAATGATGTAATATGGGGTAACATTTCCCTTCATGCTGGATGGGTTAGCATCTATAACAGTCACATAATTCCCCTCATAATAAAATCCGGGAATAGTATAGAAAATCGCCTCGATCCTATATTGTTTTGGCGTGCCATTAATAACAACGTAGGTGTAATCTCCCACCCCAATTCTCTGGGATTTGGCATAGCTTTCTGTGATTACAACACCACTCCCATCCAATTTGCCCTCCTTAAGGAAGAGATTTCCATCGTATATTACATCCATATACTTCCCCATATCCATAACATAAACACCACCGGAACCTACAGCATAATAGGAGATTACATAGGAGGATACATAATGGGTATCGTTTATTACATCCCAAGGAACCTTCAAGCCTTGTAGGTCCACAATAAGATCTCCGCCTATGGCTGCTTCCGCATTTATTCGTGAAACCTCCTGGACATTATCCATGGATAGGGCAATGAATGTTGATAAGGTGAGTATGAAGGCGAGGATGAAGGCAAGATAGGCAACCCTCCTGGGGTTTCTCCTTACGCTCCGTTCTGCCAGCTCCCCCGAGGCCTTGAATAATTTAGATACTTGGGAGGCTATCCATCCATAGACCTTTGTTGTGCCCATGGTGAGAAGCCTGCTCATTATTAGGGGAAGAACTATGAGGATTATTGGGAACATGAAGGTGAAGGTGCCAAGAATTATGAAGGCCAATAGGAGAAGTATGTTGAAGCCTCCATTCAAATCCACATTCCTTAGAAGGTATATGGCACTTATTACATAACCCCAGAAAATTAGAGAGAGGATTATGTCCCTGTTTTTATGGGTATATTCCACATCCTTGAAGGTTTGGCTGTAATGGGATATGAGATTTATTATGGGCTCCTTCTTTATCTTGCTCCAAGGACTGGCGAGGGCTATGAAGAAGAGAATTAGAGAGAAAATTATGGCACCAATCAACTCCCACATCCCTATATCCAAAAAGAAATAAGGGATATTGAGGAATATGAAATTGGAAAGATATGCAAGTCCTTCTCCCAGGAAATATCCAATGATTCCTCCAATAATTCCATAGATTGAGGCTTCAATTAATATGAATTTACTCAGCGCCCCTGGCGTTGCTCCACGAATTTTTAGTATGCCAAACTCCCTCCTTCTCTCAAATAATTCTATTTCTATACCCACTCTGCTCAAATAGGCACCCATTACTATAACGGGCAAGGAGTAAAATATAGCAAAGAGCAACATAAATGGACCTGCGGATACCATAATTTCCGTGCCAGTGTCAGTATAGGCAAGGTAATGGTTAATCACTACATTGATGACTTGATATTTTATATTCTTTATCTTATTCGTCGCCTCCGTCACATCGGTTGATTGGAGAAGATATTCTGGATCAATGGCAATGAAATAATATCCGATGGCCGATTGCCTTTCCCCCACCCTTTTCTCCAGATACTTCATTCCCTCCAAAGAGACCAACACATAACCTGGTGGAAGACGGAACCAGTCCGTGGGCATATTAACATTGATTATCCCAACTAAAGTATAATTGATGTGGAACTGTGTGTATGTTGTGGTATTCCAGAAGGTTAAGGATATTGTATCTCCTATACTCCAATTATAATTCTCCAGTACATTCTTTTCAACAGCTATTTCGTTGTAACTTTTGGGCATTCTCCCCTCAAGAAGGGTTATGTTGAAATTTATAAGATAATTGAGCTGGATGGTTTCAGGATTTGTTAAATTCTCTTCCGGTGGATAATAATCACCAAAAAATATGGACATGAACAAAGTTTTCTTTATATGACTCAAATTTTCAATATCATTATAGGCCCTGAGCATATCCTCAATTTTCCCACTAACCTGCAAATTTATCTGATAGGGATTTTCTTCGATACTCTTATAAAACTGATACTTGGCCATATTATTTCCAACTGTGTAGGAGGTGAAAATTATGGCAACTGCAAGAATGACGCCAACGGTTGTGGTGAATAACCTCTTGCGGGAGATGGGTATCATTACGAGGTTATGATTAATAAGATATAAAAAATTTTTCCGTTGCTATAAAATAACAGGGTTAAATTTCAATGAATCTTGTTGCATTCTCCCTCATAAGTAGGACTACGCGGCTGTCTTCGCGCTCATCCTCATAACGGTAACCGGTGAGCTCTGCCAATCTTTTTGCAAATTTCTGAATCTCCCTGTGAGAGGGCATGTTTTCTATAGTCAATCTCTCCCTAGAATATCCAACGAAAACGTACGCCTTGGGCTCTATGAAATGGGGTTCGGCAATCATATCCAACTTGGCGTATTCTTCTTCATACCCCTCCATATTCCACCCCTTAACAAGGGTGTGTCTGATAACTTTTCTTGTATCTAATGAAGGTAGGAGCTCCAGTGTGCGCTTCAACCTATCCCATCCATTTTTTATAAGGGGCACAAGTAATTTTTTGTATATCTCTTCATTTGGAGCGGCAACTGTCACATACAGCTGGGTGGGGAGAGGATCTAGATTCTCCAGAACCTCTGGCATAGTGCCATTTGTAACTAAGAAGGTTGTAAACCCCCTTTTATGATACTCCTCTATGAGCTCTCCTAATCTTGGATAAAGTGTGGGTTCTCCTATTAATGATATGGCCACATGTCTCGGCTCCATAGCCTCCTGCCATTTCTCCCTAGGAACTCTAGGTTCCCCCTTATAGCCAGTAAGCAGCCTTCTCTGCTGCCTTATGCTTTCCTCCACAATAAATTCTGGCTCATCAATATCCTTAAGATACACTTCGTTGAATCCCTGGAAACGCCAACAGAAAAGACAGTTTTGTGTACAATTATTTACTGCAGGACTCATCTGCAAACAGCGATGGGTCCTTATACCATAAAACGTCTGTTTATAGCAGGGTCTATTATGCAGCAGGCTTTCCCTAAGCCAATGGCAGAGTTTTACGGCACTATGCTTGCCTACGATTGCATACCCTTGGCGGCGGAGAATCCTCTCTATCTCTGGATCCATGGATTTGGGTTAGGAGAGATAGTATTTAAAACTAATCAAGCTTCATATCCTTGAGCTGGAGTTTTTTTAAGATTATTTCGCCCCTATCATTCTTCATAAACACTAGATAATCCCCACCCTTTACACCGAACTCCTTGACAACCTTCTTTTTCAATGTGATCCTATACTGCCCATTCTTGGTTTCCGACACCTTTACAACTTCCAGCATTTCGTATTTTTCCGCCATGGTGTGTCATTATATGACATACTTTTTAATTTTTTCGCTTATTAGCCTCAAAGTGGATTAGTGTATCAAAATTAATAAACCCGAAGAGACTCTTTTAATAAAAGAAAGTTATTTGTGAAATATGGTGGATATGGAAGAAATCAAAAAAATATGGGATGAAAAAAGGGAAGAGATAGAAAAGAGGATAAAGGAGTTTGAATCTCTGTGGAGAAATGCATCGGATGAAATTTTATTCGAGGAGCTTGCCTTCTGTCTATTAACTCCGCAATCCAAGGCTACTATCTGCTGGAGGGCCATAGAGAATCTGAGAGACTCTGGTGCCCTGTGGTTCGGAGACGCAAAGGATGTTGAAAAATATCTGGTTGGTGTAAGATTCAAGTACACAAAAGCTGAAAATATCGTCAGGGCCAGAAAATTTTTCACGGTTAATGGGAAAATAAGAATTAGGGATGTTCTTTCCCAATTCCAAGATCCAAAAGATATGAGGGATTTTCTTGTAAGGAATGTTAGGGGAATGGGATATAAGGAGGCAAGTCATTTCCTAAGGAATGTGGGATTAGGTAAAGAGCTGGCAATTCTTGATAGGCATATTTTGAAGAACCTTCTTGCTTTGGGTGTTATAGATGAAATACCAAAGGGATTGACAAAGAGGAGATATTTGGAGATTGAGAAGAGAATGATGGAATTCTCCAGAAAAATAGGAATTAGAATGGATTATCTTGATCTTATTCTCTGGTATAGGGAAACTGGGAAAATATTCAAATAAAAAAGAGAGAAAGTTTATACTTCTATAGGCAAATTCAGCTTCTCAACCAGTTCCTTATACCTGTTTCTTATTGTTACTTCTGTTACGCCCGCAACCTCTGCCACTTCCCTTTGTGTTCTTCTTTCACCCATAACTATGGCAGCAATATAAATAGCCGCAGCTGCAACGCCTGTGGGGCCTCTACCAGATATGACATCCTTTTCCCTTGCCAATTTTATTATCTCATAGGCCTTCTTTTTAACTTCCCCACTCAACTTCAATTTGGAGCAAAAGCGGTCTATGTAATCCTCTGGTTTGGTTGGATAAATGTTGAGTTTCAATGTTCTGCTCATTATCCTATAAACCCTTCCAATTTCCCTCTTCTTTATTCTAGTTACGGAGGCTATTTCCTCCAATGTCCTTGGTATGCCCAGCATTCTACAGGCAGCATATATGCTTGCTGCAACAACGCCCTCAATGCTCCTTCCCCTAATCATATTCTCCTTTACGGCTTTTCTGTAAATAACAGCGGCAGTTTCACGAACATCCTTTGGCAAACCAAGATTTGATGCCATTCTCTCCAGTTCTTGTAATGCCTGACTTAGGTTCCTTTCGGCGGAGTTGCTTACACGTATCCTCTTCTGCCATTTTCTCAGGCGATATAGCTGGGCTCTACTCCTTGTAGGTATACTTTTGCCATACGAATCCTTATTTTTCCAAGATATCTCCGTGCTAAGCCCCTTATCATGGAGTGTGTAGGTCATGGGTGCACCTGTTCTGGCCCTACTATCCCTCTGCTCTGAATCAAAGGCCCTCCATTCTGGACCCTGATCTATATAACTTTCATCTATAACGAGACCACAATCCATGCACACAAGCTCCCCACGCTCATAATCTCTAACTAAATGTGTTGAGCCACATTCTGGACATCTGGTAATCTCGTCTATCCACTTTTTTTTATTTTTTTCTACCACCTCTATCACCTCTTATGACTATCTCGCTCACCTTCCTCCCCCATCTTCTTTCGATCTTTACCTTCACGTATGGGTTTTCTACGGGACCAAATACCCTGATTATCCTACCCACATACTTACCGGATGGGGTATATACCCTTCCTCCTGCCCTTTTCACAGGGGCCCTGGCTATTATGTATTTTTCTCCTAAGCACACAATTTCTCCCTTCATACTCCTCACACATGCAAGGGATTTACTACTATTTAAAACTTTCGTAAATATTAAAAATTTTTCTGTGAAATTTTTTTATATTTTTCTCCCCCACACCCTTTGTACTGAGAAAATTTTAATAACACCTATGAGAATACTCATTCAGGTGAAGCAGATGGTGCTGGAAAGACTATTTGATAAGGAGTTGAAGATTTATAATAAGGCCAAAAAATTGTATGAGAAGGGGCTCAAGCTGATAAACAGAAATGATCCGGAGGGAAAGGGGGTGCTGAAAAATGCCTTGGAGATTATAAAGAGCAATACATCCCTTATAAAGAATAGATCCAAGGAGTTTTCCAAGCTTCTTGTAGATATAGGAAATGCTCTGCAGAAGAGTAGTGCAATAAAGGATGCTTCATCCGCATATCAATTGGCAATGAAAATAGATAATAACAATGTTGCAGGATACACAAATTATGCCTTGATTTTGGCTCTCCAGAAGAATTACGATAAGGCCCTTATGCTTGTGGAGAAGGCTCTGCAAATAGATAGAAAGAGTAAGGACGCTTGGGAGACAAAGGCTGAAATCTACCAGCTTATGGGAGACATCGATGAGACCCTGGACATATACAAGAAATTGATAAACCTCTATCCAGAGGAACTTAAATATTACGACAAGTACCTGGAGTATAAGCCCAACGATGTTGAAATTTTATTTAAAAAGGGAGTTTATCTTTACAAAATTAAGAGCTATGATGAATGCGTAAAGGCCATGAGGAGTATCGTGGACATTAACAAGGATTATCAGCAGGCTTGGGTATATCTTGGGGCAGCCTATGCGAAGATGGAGAGGATGGAGGATGCCATCCAGGCATTCAAAATGGCCATCAAATTATCTCCTAACGACAAGGTTTCTTGGATAAATCTTGGAATTCTCCATAAAAAGAGGGGTGAGTACCAGGAGGCTTTGAAGTGCATTAGGGAGGCAATAAAAATAGATCCGAATGATAAAAAATCGTGGTATTTGGAGGCCTCCATACTTTATCTTATGAATAGAGATGCGGAGGCTTTGAAGGCTGTAAACAAGGCCATTGCCTTTGATTCAAAATACGAGGCAGCCCTATTACTGAAGAGGGATATTGCAAAGAGATTGAAAAAATATGAGGAGCTTATAGACGCATGCCTTGGATTATTGGACCTTGGGCATGAGGAGCCAGATATAATGTATGATTTGGCCGAGGCTTATTTCTTCACCGATAATCTAGATAAGGCTCTGGAATTCAGCTCTGAAATTCTTAAGAGCCTGCCAAGGCATTTACCGACCCTTAGATTACAGAAGGAAATTATGAAAAAACAGGAGAAGTGGGAGAGGGTAATAGCCATCTGTGAGGAAATATTAAAGATTGAGCCTAAGAATGTGGAAGCCCTAGTGGATGAATCTCTGGCCTACAGGAAGCTAGGCAAATTAGAGAGCGCTTTAAACTTCGCCATAAGGGCCTCCGAAATAGATTCTACCAACATAGATCTGTGGAAATTGAGAAAGAATATTGCAAAGGAATTAAACAAACCCCAAGAGATCATCACCGCTTCTAAACAAATACTAAGTATGGAGGAGGACTTTGAAACCTATAGGGATTTGGCCAGGGCCTATTATATAATTAGCAGATACGATGATGCTAAGAAGACTATGGAGAAGGGATTGAGGCTCAATAATGAGGACGATGAGGGATGGAATCTTATGGGTATGATATATTACAAACTGGGAGACTTGGAAAATGCCAGGTATTCCTTTGAGAGGGCTGCTGAGTTGAATCCTAAAAAGAAGAAGTATTGGAGCAACCTGGCTTGGACAATGGAGAAACTTGAAAAATTCGAGGATGCCATTAAGTATTTCGATAAGGCCCTTGAGATTGACCCCAAGGATTTGCGCCTATGGTATGAGAGGGGTATATGTCTTAAGAAGATGAAGAAGTATGATGACGCATTAAAAAGCTTCGACGCCGCCTTAGATTTGGATCCAAAATTCAACAAAGCTCTCTTTGAAAAGGGTGATGTTTTGATCCTTATGGATAATCTGAAGGGTGCTCTTAAAATTTTTAATTCCCTTCTGGAGCTGGAGCCAACAAACCCCGAATATCTCTACAAGAGGGCTTTGATTAGGTTTAAAAAGAGGGAATATGAGGCCTCCCTTAAGGATCTCGAAGTAGCCTTGACCTATGAGAAGGGAGAGATGTATCTAGAGCTCAAAAAGGATGTTTGCAAAGCTTTAAAGGATTACGAATGCATAATAAAAACCGCTAGGGAGATTTTGAATATAAACAAGAAGAACCTTGTGGCCTGGAGAGACCTTGGGGCCTCATATGAGAGTATAGGTAAGATTGATAGCGCAATAGCCACATATCGAGAAGCATTGGAAATTTTCCCAGATAATAAAATACTTTTATACGAGCTCAAGGACATTTTGCTTAAAAATGAGAGATTTGCCGATGCGGTAGAGATCTGCAAAGAAATACTGAGTATATCTCCAGAAGACTCGCAGAACCTTAAGGACCTTGGCCTTGCGCTGTTTAATATGAAGAAATATGAAGAGGCAAAACAGTATTTGATAAGATCTGCAGAAATCAACAAAAATCCAGAGGTTATGGAGCTCTTGGGGGATGCCTACTATAAGCTCAAAAAATATGAGGATGCTGCTGAGGCATATAAAGAGGCGATTAATCTACAAGGTCCTCCCAATCTGTATTATAAATTGGCCAAGGCCTATTATAAAATGGATGCGTTTAACGATGCCCTTAAGGCCCTAAAGAAGGCAATAGAATGGGAGAAAAATCCTGTATTCTACATCCTTGCATCCCGCATTTATATGAAGAAGGGGAATATGAAGAGTGCCTTGAAGTATGCCAAGAAGGCCTACGAGCTTGAAGATACTCCAGAATCCAGAATGAACCTTGCAAGCATACTCTATGAGATGAAAAAGTATGGAGATGTTATAACCCTTCTCAAGCCCTTGGCAAAGGAGAACGATATACAGGCCCTCAAATTGTTGGCAAAATCCCTAGAGATGGAAAGAAGATATGAGGATGCAGTGAAAATTTATCAGAGGGTTGTTGATATTGAGAAGAAGGATGCCACAAGCTGGTCTGGATTAGGTAGATGCCATCTTGCCTTGAAAGACTTTGACCGGGCTATAAAGGCATATGAGAGAGCGTATATTATTGATCCAGATAACAAGGAGATATGTGAATCATTGGCCTTTGCATATGAATCTACAGGCAAATATAAGAAGGCATTGGAATATCTGGAGAGAGCCTTGAGTATGGAGCCAGAGGACGCACATCTCTGGACCTCCAAGGGATTGATCCTGATGAAAATGGATAAACTCCAGGAGGCACTAGAATGTTTCAATAAGGCCTTGGAGATAAATCCAAACCTAACCTCTGCAAAGGAGGGAAAAATGGAATGCGAGAGGCTATTGGAAGAGAGATTACTGGAGGAGTATGCGAGGAAAATCTTGCTTCTGGAGTATAAGAGGGGGAAGAGGGTTACCAAGAAGGAGGCCTTCAAACAACTAAACATCCCCTTAAATATGGTTACTAAGGTGTTCAATTACATAAAGGCCGCAGAACCTCTGGAGATTTCAAAACTAACTCCAGATGAGAGAGGCAAGTTCGATAAGGCAACTCTTAAACTTGCCAAGGCCCTTAAGAAAATAGAGAACATAACACTTCCAGAGATCGTGGCCAACTCAGAACTGGATGTAAAGAGTGCAAAGAGATTGCTTACATACATAAACAAATGCTTGGAATCTCCAGTTACCGAGGAGCCAACCAAGGATGATGAGCTTCTTTTGCGCAAGGCACTTGATATGGACCTCAAGAACATCTCTCTTCTTAATTTGATGATCAATTTAAACATTGGACTTTGCAAGGCGAAGCTCATACAGAAACTGCTCAAGGAACTTACAGAGGAGGACATTGAGGTGGAGGAGCCACAGATGGAAGAAACGGAGGAAATTGAAGAGGAGTTTGAAGAGGAAGAAGAGCAGGAGGAGGAAACTGAGAATAAGGAGGAACTATTCCTATGACCTACCCCTATATTCGCCCAAGATTCAGATTTTACAGGGATGAAGTAAAGGATATTATCTTGGCAATTGCAGCACTAACATTGGCATTTGCCATTCTCATCTCCCCCTTTCCCTATGGCTCATTATCTCTTTTTGATTTTATCGTGGCCTTCATAGCTGTTGTCACGGCATTTTTTCTCCATGAAATGGCCCATAAATTTATGGCATTTAAGTATGGATATCCTGCTGCCTTTCGAGCTTGGAAGATGGGACTTCTAATAGCACTTCTAAGCAGTTTTGTTGGATTTCTTTTTGCAGCTCCTGGAGCCGTTTATATATATGGGTATCCCTCACGACAAGAAAACGGAAAAATATCCGCCGCTGGGCCAATAACAAACATCATTGGCGGCTACATCTTCCTCCTTATAGCCATAGCTCTCAACTTCCGTCTGGGCTACATATCCATTCTCTCCTTCATATTCATTTACATAGCCAGTCTAAACTTCTTTCTGGCCTTTTTCAATACTCTCCCCATAGGGCCCATGGATGGCCTAAAGATATTGAATTGGAACGCTTTGGTTTTTGCACTCTTATTTATCCTAAGTCTTGGCGGATTGGCCATCACGTACATAGTACTCTGACCCCCCTCCATTTCCTGTGGAGGGTAATGTTTAAGCCCTTAATGTCCTTACCTCCCTTGGTGATATTATGAAAACCACAGCCCTTCATGATGTGCATGTAAATCTAGGAGCAAAGATGACCGAGTTTGCAGGATTCCATATGCCTCTCTGGTATACTGGGATTGTGGATGAACACAAGGCCGTGAGAGAATCTGTAGGTGTTTTTGATGTTTCACATATGGGAGATATTATTGTGGAAGGAACCGATGCCACAGATTTTTTGAGCTTTATACTTCCTACGGATTTTCATAAGGTTCCTGTTATGAAAGCAACCTATACAGCATTTATAAATCATAGGGGAAATCTCATCGATGATACCATAGTCACGAAGTTAAGCGAGAACAAATACCTTATAGTGCCCAATGCAGCCACATCAGATCTTATTTATCATTGGATTTACTCCCTTGGAAGCGGTTATAAGGTAAGCATTAAGAATGTATCCTCCAAGTTTTCCTGCCTAGCTGTTCAGGGTAAAAACGCTGAGAGAGTTTTACAGAAGATAACTGATAAGGATTTAAAATCTATAGGGTTTTTCGAAGCTTCCTATATCAAGATAGAAGGTTTAGATATAGGGCAAAACGAATTATCTCCTGAGGGGACCTTTATATCTAGAACTGGATATACTGGAGAAGATGGTTTTGAGATAATAGTTCCAAATGAGTATGCTGTACATCTATGGAGTAGGGTTATGGAGGCTGGAAAAGAATACGATATAAAGCCTTGTGGCCTAGGCGCTAGGGATACCCTTCGTATGGAGAAGGGCTTCCTTTTAAGTGGGCAAGACTTTCATCCCTATACTGAGGCCCGCACGCCTTTAGAAGCAGGAATCTCTTGGATTATTGACTGGGAACATGAATTTATTGGGAAAAATACACTACTTAGAATGAAGGAGGAGAAAAGATACGATTTATTCCGGGGTATTATTCTTAAGGGTAGGGGAGTGCCAAGGCATGGATATAAAATTTATAAAGATGGAAAAGAGATAGGATACCTAACTAGTGGAACTTTATCTCCAACCCTTAATGTAGGCATAGGACTAGGATATGTTAAGAGACCTTATATTAAGGTAGGTACAGAGGTTTTCATCGATATAAGGGGTAGGAAGGTTGAGGCTGAAATAAGAAAGCCAAGGCTAGTAAAATAATCTCCAAAGGAAAAAGAGGGGCCTCCCTAAAGATCGAAGAATAGTTTATAGATGCGAAAATCCCTCACTAATTCAGGATGGAATATCAGAGCTATAAAACGACCCTCCCTTGCCATGGCTATTTTTCCATTTATCTCCGCAAGAACTTCACAACTCCCCCAGCAGCTCTCGATTATTGGTGCCCTTATGAAAACAGCACGATATTTTCCAATACCCTTGATATCAATATCCGCCTCGAAGCTCTCCCTCTGTCTCCCAAAAAAGTTCCTTCTAACACTTATATTCATAAGCCTCAGGGTTTTTACTCTGTCATCATCCAAAACCTCCTTGGCCATAAGAATTGAACCTGCACATGTACCTATAACCGCCAGATCCCCCTTCTCAGCTCTCTTTAACACCTCATCATAGATACTGCTCTTGATCATAAGTCGGGATATCGTGGTACTCTCTCCTCCAGGGATTATCAGATAATCCAAATTTTCAATCTGCTCTTTTTTTCTTATATATTCAACACTTCCAAATATTTCGAACTCCTTCATAGCTCTCCTAGCACTCTCCACATGCTCACTCACATCGCCCTGAATAGCCAGAACACCAATACGCATAGGGAAAGAATGGGAAAAGGATATAAAAAATTTACAGCAAATGTTAAATATTAAAAAATCGTTGAATCACTGTGGGTAGCGAAGAGGATAAGATGGTCCGCGTTCCCAAAGAGATGTATGAGGCCATAAATGAGATAATAAAGAGGTATCCCTATTATGGGTGGAAAGGCCCTTCCGAGTTTGTTAGGGATGCCATAAGAAGGTATGTAAAGGAAATTAATGAGAAGGAGGTACTTTTAAGAAAGGCTCTTGGTTATATGCCAAATAGAATAGAAGAGATGCTCAGGGATTTTATGGGGGAAGAGGAGGCAAAGGAAGTGAGCGAGAAGATAGCTGCCATAAATGAAAAGGATCCCGAGGAATATGTTAGGAAGGTTGTAGATATACTGAAGGGAAGAGTGGGGCAAAACTTGGCGGAGCTCATAGCCAAGCGGTTATTGGAGGTAGAAAGTTATGAGGGTTAGCACGGGCATAACGGAATTGGATGGATTGATGGGTGGAGGGTTCTTAGAAGGGAGCTTTAATTTGTTGAGCGGTTCTCCAGGTGCTGGTAAGACCCTCTTCGCTATAAATTACCTTCTTTCTCATGCAGAAAATGGAAAGGATGTTCTTTATGTTTCACTGGAGGAATCTTGGAAAAACATAGTTAAAAACCTTCCTGGAGGGATGAGGAGAAGGTATGAGAAATCAAAGAACAGAATACATTATCTGGATTTCGGAAGCATAAGACCTTTGCTTGGAAAGGAAATACTGAGTATTGATGTTCTGGCCGAGACAATATCTACAAGCATCGCTGTTCATAATTCCACTATCATAGTCCTCGATGGAATAGCTCCCCTGGTACCACATTTTGAGGCCACCAAGGAGCTCAGGATGTCACTATTCGAATTATCACAGAGGATAAAGAAGATGGGGGCCACAATGATTTTCACCACAGAGAGGGCAGGAGAGATGATAAGCAGGTGTGGGGTTGAGGAGTATTTGGCTGATAGTGTAATCCTTCTCCATTACGATGGTGTATATAGAAGGTTGCAAATACTTAAAATGAGGGGCAGCGAATTCTCTCAAGGACTCCATGGTTTTAAAATAGATGATGAGGGCATATCCGTATTTCCAAATATTTTACCCAAACACAAATCTACAGAGATAAGAAAGATAGATTTTGGCATCAAGGGTATGGAAAGGATCATAGGAAATGTGTATACTGGAGATATCATCCTTTTAACTGGACCGCCGGGTACTGGAAAAACCATAATGGCCTATCATTTTGCGGAGGAAGCACTTAAAAGAAATAAGAAGGTACTCTATGTATCCTTTAAAGAAGGGAAGGAGCAGATATTTAAAAGGGCCAAGGATATGGGATTTGATATGAAGGGTTGCAGAGTGATTCATAAGAACATCTTTGAGATAAATCCCTATGAATTTATGTGGAGAATTTATAGGGAGATAAAGGGGGTTTCCAGAATAGTTTTTGATGGGATTGGATATATGGAACTGGATGAAGATGCCAAGAGGGCTGAATACACCCTTCTTCAACATTTAAAGAATAGGGGGATAACCACCCTAATAACACATACCACACCTGATATAATATCCTCCTACAGGTTGGGGCCAACCGGGGTAATTTACATGGCCGACAACATCATAGATTTGAGATATGCGGAAATCGGAGCGGAGTTGAGAAAGGTTCTGGTTGTTATAAAGAGTCGTGGACTGGATTATGAAAAGGGCATAATTGAGTATGATATAGGCAAAAAGGGAATTACAATATTGGGTAAACTTGAGTCTCTAGAGGGTGTTATAAGTGGAACTCCAAGACATCTGGAGATGAAGAAAAGGGTGGAGAAATTCTTTAAGTGATTCAAATGTATCTATTCATCATACCTGTTGCACTTTATTTCCTTCTTGCCTATTTTCTTTATCCCAAAAACAAGTATCTCACCTTTATGGCACTCTACGCAGCCTTTTATTTTCTTCTTATGCTCTTGATATCCACATTTATGGGTGATGAATTTTTAAAGATATACTATTCCCTAGCTCTCTTCATTGATGCTATAGGGATTTATGTCGTGAGTTACATAATAACTGATAAAAAAATAATCGTCTATACTCTAACCGGGGTCTTTTTACTCTTTGCCTCCATAGGCACCTATATGACAATTCTTTCAAACATTCACATAATGAATGCCCATTATTTTTTTAAAATAACTGTGCCCGAACCCCTTTGGTCCTACACTCTGTATGCGATATTTTACCCTGGTCTCATAATAATCTTTTTTCTCCTTTTAATAGGCTTGGAGAGCATAGACACACCCTATGGTAGAAGGGTGGTAATAATATCATTGCTTGCACTTACCTTTGGTTTGATTCTTTATTACAGTATTATCGACCCCCTATATGCCTTGATTTATTTTGTTGCCAATTTGCTTGGGTCTGGAATAATGCTCATATGGGAGGTGAAAATACGTTATCTCTAATTTATTTCATTCTATCCCTCTACGTTTTCTATCTTGCATATAAAATATACGATCCTGAAAAACACAGAGGTTACGTATCCTTGGCTATGCTGACAACTGCCATATACGTATATTTGGAGTTTGTATCCTTCAATTACCCCTCTGCCTATCTATTCATATTCCGACTTGAATCTGTGATGTATATTCTCGGCTCATACTTTTTCTATCGTTCATTTCGCACCCTCAGGGGTGGATTTAGCATACCGGCCCTCATTCTTCTAACAGCCATGTTACTCTATGTGATTTTTGTTCCAACGGCAAGGGAAGTTGTGATTTACGATTACTATTTTGTGGAGCTTTACACCCATTACTGGGGAGAGATTGTGGTAATATTCTTCTACATATTCCTCCTTCTTTTTGTTCTCGAGGGGAGGAAGCTTTACAAGGAGGTTGATGAAAAAACGAGGAAGAAAACTTTGCAATATATTCTTATAGTGATCCTCACAATAACAGCCGCAATATTTACAAGGTTCCTATGTCTTTATTTCTTTATTCCCCACCTAGACCCCATAGTGTTTGCCATAGGTTACACAGTTCTTTATTTCTTTTTCAAGGGCTAATCTTTTAATAAAATGGGGAGATTTGCCCCTATGCTGAGAACACATACAACAAAGGAAGCAGCGCAACTCGATGGGGAAGTTGTAAAAATTTGTGGATGGATTCACGATATAAGGGTTCTGGGTAAAATTGCCTTCGTAATTCTTCGTGACCGATATGGTTTTGCCCAATTGACATTGATTAGAAGCATTATAGGGAAGGAAAAATTTAAAGAGTATACAAAGCTGAGCAGGGAGACGGTTATATGTGTCAAGGGCAAGGTTCAAAAAACCCAGCAGGCAAAGCTAGGATTTGAAATTTTGCCCGAAAGTATAGAGGTTCTCAATCCAGCCCAAACTCCACTTCCTTTGGGCGTTGCCGACAAGGTTGAAGCTGAAATAGATACGCGGATAGAGAATCGCTTTTTGGATTTGCGCAAGAGGGATGTTCTCGCAATTTTTGAGATTCGCAGTACCCTGCTACAAGGAATAAGGGAAACCTTGCTATCGGAAAATTTCATAGAGGTTCATACTCCCAAAATAGTTGCAACAGCAACGGAGGGGGGCACAGAACTATTTCCTGTGAAATATTTTGAGAAGGATGCCTTTCTTAATCAGAGTCCTCAGCTTTACAAGCAAATTCTCATGGCCGCTGGCCTGGATAGGGTATTTGAAGTTGCCCCAGCCTTTCGGGCCGAGGAACACAATACCACGAAGCATCTAAACGAATTTATTTCCATAGATATAGAGATGAGCTTTGCTAACGAGGAAGATGCCATGCAAATGCTTGAAAAGAGTGTGGCAAATGCCATAGGGAAGGTAATAGAGAAAAATGCAGAGGATATGGGGGTTCTGGGCATAGAATGGAATGTGCCTAAATTGCCCTTCAAGAGAATAACATACGATGAAGCCCTGGAGATTGTAAGGGACAAGGGTATAGAGATGGAGTGGGGTGAAGACTTCTCCGCCGATGCTTTGAAAGCCCTAGGATCTGAGTTACAAGAGTTCTATTTCATAACTCGCTGGCCTATGAAAATCAAGCCCTTCTACGTACTTCCTGATGGGGAGTATTCCCATGCCTTTGATCTGATGTATGGGGAGAGGGAAATAACCTCAGGAGCTCAGAGAAATCATATCTATGATAGTCTCGTGGAAGTTATGCGTTCCAAGGGTTTGAATCCTGAGAATTTCGAGTACTATCTCCGTGCTTTCCGCTACGGTATGCCACCCCATGCTGGCTGGGGGTTAGGTTTAGAGAGGCTAACCATGATAGTAACGGGTGTGAAGAACATAAGGGAGTGCGTTATATTCCCCAGGGATAGAACTAGGTTGGTACCTTAGTCCAGAAGTTTTCTCTTTAAATAAATCATCCAGGCAGATTCGAGGATCATGGATAGGAATACGGTCATAAGAGTTGCTGTGAGTATTATTTCTCCCCAATGGATGAGGGTGGCATCATCGATTAATTTACCCAGAGCCAGAGGTAATGTGGCCATGCTTGCAGCCACTGCACCTTTAGGCCCCTCTAGGGCTATGAATAGGTACTTCTTAAATCCCACCTTTGGTAAAATAACAAGTGTGGCTAACGGTCTTGCTACGAAAATTACAAGCAAGGCTATGAGGGCACTAAAGATGAGAACTGTTGAAGTTATCTGCAAGGCATTTAGTGAAGCACCAAGAAGCACAAATATGAGGATTATGGAGAATGTTGAAATTTTGTCATTGAATTCACTGTTCCTTTTTACAGCCTCATCCATATCCTTATCCTTCTTTTTAAAGAATGCCCTATAGTTTCCAAGAATCAGAGCCAATATGGTAACAACCAGAAAACCAGAGGCAAAAAGAATCTCTCCCAGCACATAGCTACCAAAGGCGACGCCCAGACCGAGAACCTCTGTAAAGGGCGTTTTGTGTATTTTGAGCTTTTTAATGGCCCAGTAGGTCAAGAGAGCAACACCACCACCGATCAGGACGGATGCAAATATTTGATAAAGGAAGTAAAAAAGGGCGGCCAAATACACTGGTGCTCCAGGAGTAAAGGAGATAAATGGCTGAGCAGCTGGGATTTCAGGTAAAACAATTATAAGGGCAACCATAGTTAGAATTATGGCCAAAGGACCATTGAATATGGATTCAGAAATTATGATGGTTTCCATATCCTTTGGGATTTTATGCTCCTTGAAAAGAGGTACCAGGGTTGCCGGGTCAGTACCTGAAACTATTGCGCCAAAGAGAAAACTCACACTCCAGGGTACATGAAAGAAAAACTGAAAGAGCAAGGCAGCAACTATTGCGGTTATAAAAAGACCGAGGGTATCCAGCAAAGCGATAACCACGGTATGTTTTCTCAAAAGTTTTAGATTTATTTGGAATCCTGCTGCGAACATCACGATGAATAGACCAAAGGCACGAACGTAATAGAATAGCACCCTTGCAAGATCTGGTAAGATCCATTTTAGAATAGGCCCTACCAAGATTCCCATAAATATTAAAATGGGTGTGTAGGGAAACTTTGTTACCTTGCTGATAAGCATAGCAATAACTCCAGAAAGGAAAATGATCATCATTGCAAACGCAATAGTCTCAACACCAAATTCAAAGGTCGGCGTAGGAATCATTTAAACCCTCTTTATTAACGACTTTCGCATATTTAAAATTACCTGGGATATTTTTCTTATTTCTGTTACAAATCCAAACGCCCCGGCCGGGATTTGAACCCGGGTCGCGGGCT
>CAYXLB010000003.1:0-31546 GCA_964465785.1 uncultured Thermoplasmata archaeon | reverse complement strand
GCGATAGGGGAATTTTCCATTGGGTTGATGGAAAACAACATAATCGTAATCCTCTGGTTTTGTTCCCATATCTTCCATAAGCATCTTTGCAGCAGATATTATGTGCTTGAAGTAGGCAGGCTCTCCCGTGAATCTTCCCCCATGCGATGGATATCTCTGCCCCTCGCGTCGCCAGAAATCGGGCGTGTCCGTTACGAAGGATACCGTGTGATTTATCTCCGCTATGACCTCATCCTTCCCGATTATGTACGCAGTGCCCCCTGCAGATGCCGAATAATCCAGCGCATCTCCTGGCTGTCCCTGGGAGGTATCGGTTCCTATGGCAACGCCATAATCTATCATCCCTGCCTTGACCATGGCATAGACATTCTGCATAGCAGCCGTACCCGCCTTGCAAGCAAACTCCAGATCGGCGGCATGGGCCCTATAGGCTCCCAGCACCTCTGCGATTAGCGAAGCTGTTGGCTTTACCGCATAGGGATGTGACTCGCTTCCCACAAAAATAGCTCCTATCTTCTCCCCAGGTATGTTTTTCCTTCTCAGGGCATTGCGCAGGGCTTCAACGGCTATTGTGGCGGCATCCTCATCATATCCTGGCACAGATTTTGATAAGATCCCTAGACCCTTTTCTGGATGCTCAGGATTATCTCCCCACATCCTTGCAATCTCTGCAGACTTAATCCTGTAAATGGGTATATAACTCCCATAGGTAACTATTCCAACCATCTTCTCACCTGCCCATGGCATAGAAAACTGCCTATTTAACTTTTATCGTATTCTTTCTTCGTTTATTGACGAAAAAAGAAGAGGGTTATTTTTTTCTTTTCATTGTGTAGATGGCATATGCAGCTATGAATATGGGTATCACCACAAATAGGGTGATCTCTGGAATTATGGGTGAGGTCTCCACCAACACAAATGGGCTGGGTATACCTTCTCCCTCATCATTCACCGCTGTTACGCGATAATAGTATTTAGTCTCCCCATCCACCGAGGTATCGTTGTAGTATAGCTGAGTTCCCGGAACAGTGGCAATAAGGGTCCCATTTCTGTAGATTCTGAATTCCGTAATCTCCTTACCACAGTCTCCAAGGGGCAGATTCCAGGAAATATTGACATATCCACTGCCTTCATTAACCATGAATTCGTGGGGTGGTATTGGCACCGTGTATTTCAGAGGGTATTCATCGGTGCTCCCTGCACTTCCGTCTATCGCATATGGATAATCCACTAATCCATTGTGATCTGCATCGTTGGAATCGTTGTTGTTTGCCCATTCTCTCCAGTAGTTTCCATAGGGCTTCAAATATGGGCCGCCGTAAAAGAACCAATGGTTATAGCTCCCAGAATCAGATGCTTGGGGGGGATGCGAGGAATCCCAATAATCCTCCGTGCCCCTGTTGTAATAGAGAATGTTCTTTTCCATAAAATTGTTATCCCCTTCTGCAGAAATTCCTTGGTAAGTGGAGTTCACTATCACATTTTCCCAAACTCTATTTCTATCTTTAAAACCTATTCCGTAACCACTGTCCATAACATAGTTTCTCTTGGCAACGCTTCTCTCCCCCAAATATATTCCAACTGGTATATCACCTATGGCCCTCCTTATAAAATTCTGATAGGCTGTTGTATTGGTTGAATCTGGACTCCATATACCAGTTCCATAGTTATACACCGTGCTGTTGTGTATTCTCGTGTTGTTTGAATATTCCATATAAATACCCCCAGTGCCATATGCAGATGAACTCATTACCTTCACCTCAGTAGTTTCAATCTCTATGTTTTCAGTATATTGAAGATTTATTCCCCAGTCCGCATTTATAATTGAGGTGTATCTGATTGCACCGTTTTTCACATTGTACAGGTGAATCCCATAATCCATGGAAGAACCGTTTATGACACAATTCTCTATTACGAAGTACGCCGTGGTACCTCCCACATATATGCCTGTGCTACCTGTGGTTATGAGCCAGCCAGAGATGATGAAGGGGTCATCCTCCGTACCGGAGCCACCAGTAACCCCATGGGCTGCATTGAACTCCCCATTGCTATCTATTTTTATAGGGTCATGTGCCACATAGCCCCTCAGGCTCCTTATTTCCCTTACGGGGGAGTGCTCGGGGATATAATAAAATGAAGAAAACACGATGAGCATCCCTATGAAGAGCACTCCTACAGCTATAATTATCCCCCATGCTTTCCTCCTCATTTATTCCCCTCCTTTTTGGCAATAAAAATAAAGGAATTTTTGTATTTATTTTTTTCCAAGGCTCTTATCATTGGAGGATAAATGCTCAAAATTGTCCAGCAATGCTTAAAAAGGAGTAGGAAATTGCAAGGAGCATGGATCCTAGGCTTAGGGTAGTGGATGTGAATGTACGGGTTGAGGATAAGGAAATATTGAAGGATTTCAATATTGAGATAGGCAAGGGAGAATTTCACATAGTAATGGGTCCAAACGGTTCTGGGAAGAGCACCTTGGCCCTGGCTATTATGGGGCATCCCAAATACCAGGTTACCCGGGGAAATATAGAATTTGAGGGCAGGGTTATAAATTCGATTCCTCCCGATGAGCGTGCCAGAATGGGCATATTTATGGCATTTCAGCATCCTGAGGAAATAGAGGGTGTTAAGATTATGGATTATCTAACAATTCTTCTTGAAAAGGTCAGGGGAATGGAAAAATCCGAAGCCAAGAAACTCATTCTCAAGAGGGCCAAGGAGGTATGGTTTACAGAGGATATGCTCTCACGATATATCAATGTGGGATTTTCAGGGGGGGAGAGAAAGAGGTTTGAAATTCTCCAGGCCCTGCTTTTGGAACCCAAGCTCCTCATCTTAGATGAGCCAGATAGCGGTGTGGATGTTGATTCCCTCAGCCTGATATCCTTAAAAATGAGGGAGCTCCATAATAAGGGAATATCCATATTGCTAATAACCCATTACGGCAGGATTTTGCAGCATATAGATAAGAGGATAGTGAATGTGCACATAATGAAGGATGGGACCATCGTACTGAGTGGGAAGGAGGACCTTGTTGAGAGGATTGAGAGGGAAGGATTCAAGAAGGTATTTGAGGAGTGTGGTTGCGGTGGGTGAAATTCAAGATATTAAGAGTATAATCGAGGAGGAGATTGAAACCTTGAGGAGGAGAAACAGGGAACCTGAGTGGATGACAAAACTTCGCTACAAGGGTCTAAGAGCGTTTTTGGAGGCTCCCCATAATGATCCCATTCTCAAGGATCCTCTGGATTTTGTGGTTAAGGGTAGTGAGGAGGTGTATCCCGAGATTAAGAGCCTCGAAGACCTTCCCCCCGAGATGCGCGCCCTATTGGAAAGGCTGGGTATAGCGGAGGTTGAAAGGAAATATGTTGCAGGCCTCGCTGTTCAGAGTGATACCAGCATTGTTCTAAATGAATTCTTGCAGGCGTGGAGAAGGAGGGGTCTTATAGTGGAGAGCATGGAGGATGCCGTTAGGAAATATCCATTGATAAAGGATTTATTTATGCAGCTTTTCAATCCCTACGAGAGCAAGCTCGCAGCCTATCACACAGCTGTTTGGAATGGAGGCATCTTCCTACATGTGAAATCCGGTTTGAAGGTACCGATGCCCCTGCATCTCTTCTTTTTGATTCAAAACAGCGCCATGGCCCAAGCACCCCATATAATAATAAATGCGGAAGCAAATAGCGAGATTCATCTTATAGAGGGATGCACCGCACCCATACTTCTCAGGCATTCATTACACCTTGATATGACGGAGGCATATATTGGAGAAGGTGCAAAGATAAAACTGAGCGTGTTGCAAAATTGGCCTGAGTATGTGCATACCCGTCCAATGACAAGGGCCAGAATAGGAAAGAATGCGGAATTCATAAACACCACAGTTGGTCTTGGCACAGGAAAGAGCAATATAGCAAATCCAAAATATTGGGTTGATGAGGGTGCCTATGTGGAGCTAAATGGAATAATTCTAGGGCAGCGTGATTTCTATGTGGATCTCGGTGGAGAGATGTACCTTGAGGGCAGGGGGGCCAGGGGGATAAATGCCAGTAAGAGTGTGATAATGGATAAAAGCACAGTTATAACAAGGGGTATAATAAGGGCAAATGCTCCCGGTACCAAGGGGCACATAAGCTGTGATGCCCTCATACTCAACGATTCTGCGAAAATGGAGACCTATCCTGGATTGATATCCCAGGTGGATGATGCTGAATTGAGCCATGAGGCGGCCATAGGGAAGATACGCGAGGAGGAACTATTCTACCTCATGTCCCGCGGCCTAAAGGAAGAGGAGGCCACACAGCTCATAGTGAAGGGATTTGTTGAACCCCTTTTGAAGGATATACCCCTTGAATTCGTGGTGGAAATAAAGAAGATAATTGAGATGGCCGTGAGTGGTGGAATGTGAGGGGAATCTTTTTTTACTACTTCTCTTTTTATGCGGTGTGAATGTACTTGTAATTGCAGAGAAAAGGAATGCGGCCCAGAGGATTGCAAAGATCCTATCCAATGGGAAATTTGAAACTGTGAGAAAGGGGAGAAATGTTTATTATTCCTTCAACAAGGGTGGAGATAGGTATTTCATTGTTTCTCTCAGGGGTCATATAATACAGCTTGATTATCCTGAAAAATTCAAGAGCTGGAATATTGAAGATTTACAAAAACTTGTGGATGAAGAGCCTGTAAAGATGATAAAGGAAAAGGGTGTGGCAAATATCCTTCGCACCCTTGGGAAGGATGCAGACATTGTTATAATTGCCACCGACTATGATAGGGAGGGGGAACTGATAGGCGTGGAAGCTCTATCCCTCATTCCACGACGTCCAGTTAAAAGGGCCAAGTTCAGTGCCTTGACCGAGGAGGAGATAAGGAAGGCCTTTGAAAATCTTGTGGATGTCAATTACAATCTTGCATCAGCCGCCGAGACTAGGCAAAAAATCGATTTAGCCTGGGGAGCATCCCTAACCAGGTTTCTATCAATTGCCTCCGGAAGGAGGGGTAAGGAATATCTCTCGGTGGGCAGGGTACAGAGCCCTACCCTTGCGTTGATTGTAGAGAGGGAGAAGGAGATTGAGAGATTCAAGCCCAAGCCCTACTGGAACATCATGGCCATATTCCAGAAGAGGAGGGTATTTCCAGGAGCTCATAGGGATAATCCCTTTTGGGATGAGGAAAGAGCGAGAGAGATATATGAAAAATTGAAGGATTCTAAGATTGGGGTTGTGGAGAATTACAGGGAAGAGGAAAAGAGGATAATGCCCCCCATACCATTCAACACCACGGAATTTTTAAGTGAGGCTACAAAATTAGGTTTTTCTGCTGCCAAGGCAATGAGAATTGCAGAGGATCTATATATGGCGGGGTACATCTCATATCCCAGAACGGATAATACGGTGTATCCCAGAAGTTTAAACATAGGAGCCATACTGAAATCATTGGAAAAATCAAAGTTTTCAGAGGAAGTTAAAAAATTGGAGAAGGAAAGGAGGAGATATCCAACTAGGGGCAAAAAGGAAGCAACAGACCACCCTCCAATAGTTCCAATGCGTGGAGCCAAGCTTGAGGGAGATAGGGGCAAGATATACGAGTTGATTGTTAGGAGGTTTCTGGCAACCTTGGCACCTGATGCCCGTTATGTTGAAAGAACCGTTGAGATTAATGTGAAAGGAGAATTATTCATCTCCAAGGGGAAGGAGATAACGCAGGATGGATGGCTCCACTACTATCCCTATGTTAGGTTTGAGGAGATGAAGATTCCGGAGCTAAGAAGGGGGGATGAGGTAAGGGTAAGAAAAATAGATATTGTTAGAAAAGAAACCAAACCTCCAAGCAGATATACCCAATCCTCCCTGATAAAAGAAATGGAAAAACTAAACCTCGGCACCAAGAGTACCAGGGCTGAGATCATTCAAAAACTCTTCGATAGGGGTTATGTTGTAGGGAGTCCAATAAGACCAACAAGACTTGGTATTGCCCTGGTTGAATCCCTTAAAAATAACAATGTGGAGGTTGTCAAGCCTGATATGACGGCAAAGCTTGAATTGGATATGGATAAGATAGAGGAGGGGAAGATAAGGGGGGATGAGGTTGTAAGGGAATCCCGGGAAATGCTCAAGGGAATTTTAAGCTCCCTGGCTACCAGGAAGGGGGATGTGGGGGCTAGCATAAGTAAATCCCTCCGTTATGAAATCGGTGAATGTCCAGATGGTGGGAAACTGATATATGTGGAAAGAAGGAGATTGGTGGTATGTGAGAAGGATGGTGAGACAAAGTTTTACAATCTCCCCCGTACAGGGCATGTGGAATTTTTGGATAAGAAGTGCCCCGTATGTGGGTTGCCTCTAATTAAGGTGATTCGCAGGGGTCAAAGTCCCGAGGTAAGGTGCTTGGATGCCAAGTGCGAGTACAATACCAAGAAGGATGTGGTTGGCAAATGCCCCAAATGCGGCGGGGATTTGGTGATAAGGCAATCACGTAGTGGAAAGAGGTTTATAGGATGCTCCAACTATCCAAGGTGCGATGTTACCTATCCCCTCCCCCAGAAGGGCAAGATAATACCCACTGGTGAGGTATGCCCATATTGTGGTGCCCCATTGATTATAATAAGGAGAAGGGGGAAGAAGGACTGGAAGATATGTCCAAATATAGATTGCGAGTATAACAGGCGTGGTAAAAATGAAAAATGAAACCCTTGCACAGATAAACATGATTCTAATATTCCTAATTGCAAATCTGGCAGCCCTTCTTCTCTATCCCATCTATGGAATATATGAGGGAAGTATGGGTGAAGAGGGAAACAATCCCTGGATGGCTGTATATTACCTCATCTACATAATTGCCATTACTCTTCTTATAGTGTTAATAGCAAAAAAGGGAAAGAAGAACCTTCTCAGGGGCATATTTTATTTTGCCATAGCCTGGGCAATGTGGTATGCCCTATTTCCAATATTTCTCCTCATAATTCCAATAGGCCCGTTTCCAGATTTACTCTCCCTAGGCTTAGCCATAATAATTACGATTATTATGATAAAGCATCCTGAATGGTATGTAATAAATGCGGCTGGAATCCTAGTTACCATGGGAATAGCACTCATCTTTGGCATGTCCTTCTCCCTAATCCCAATAATCTTGCTCCTCTCCCTCTTTGCAATCTACGATGCCATAGCCGTATATATGAGCAAGCACATGGTTTATCTTGCCGATTCCGCTATAGAAAATAAACTACCTGCCATGTTCGTCATTCCTGCCAAGGAGAATTACTCCTTTAAGAAGGCAAGTAGGAAAAAAGTGGTAAAGGAAAAGGGTGAAAGGGAAGCCTACTATATGGGATACGGAGATGTTTTGATTCCAGGCATTTTAGTGATAGCAGCAGAGCGTAATTTTGGAATTGTAGGTGGTATATTCACCTTAATTGGGGCCCTTGCAGCGATGATCCTCCTCATAGCTATGGTGAATAGTGGAAAACCCCAACCAGGGTTACCCTACCTAAATGCAGGTGCCCTAGCTGGACTACTTGTATATTTGCTTTCACAGCTCGTTCTTTAAATCTTCCAATTTTTCCAGAACGGCTATCAAGTTTTCCTCCTTCCAGTAAAATTTCAGCTCGTTAAGGAGTTTTATTATTCTTTTGGCCGTTATCTCATCCTTATAGACGATATCTCCAATACTTTCCTTTATGGTATCAAGGGTTTGCTTCATCGCGTCTTCAATCTCTTTTTTGAGAGGTATAAAGGCTTCTTGGAGGAGTCTTCGGGCTTTTTTGTAATTTCTTCTATCGGCCTCATCCTTTGCCTTGTCAATGATTTCTAGGGTCATTGAGGTATCCATATCGAAATCCTCGGCAATGCCCACAGCGTTTTCGGCCCTTTCTAGATCTTCAAGAAAATTTTGAAGGGATCGTGAGAATTCCTCGTACTCCGTCTGTATTTCGATCAATACATTTATGGCGCCGTCTATATCCCATTCGTCAACTAAGTTCTCGAGCTTTTTGAATTGATTTCTCATATCTGAATTGGTTTTAAGCAGAACCTTGTACCTTCTCGCCTCCTCAAGGATAGAATTGGTAATTCTGTACATCAAATCCATATAGGAGTCCTGCAAGAGATGGAATCCCTCCATTAGTTTTCCCTTTTTTATATGCCCTTTGGCAGTTTTTATGTTTTCCACAAGGTTTGGAACATAGATATCCCTCGATGTGGCTATTCTAGCGAGGTAATTAAGGCGGTCTATAAGATCCTTTATTAGAAATTTTAAATCCACATCTTCATCAAGAATTTCAAAACAGTATGGGCAATACTTTGCGTTTATGGGTATTAAGTGATGGCAGGAAGGGCATTCCTGAAACTCGCCCAATATATCTCCACCTAATACTTTCCTCTCCCCCTCCTTTACAATCTCTTCGATGACCTCATCTATTTTTTCATCGCCCATGGGATACCCCATTGGGAGAAAGGAGCGGTAAAGAAATAAAAACTTATCGTTCAAAATATAAGAAGAGATTATGAGGGGTGAAATAGAATAATAGCCTATAACCTCCCTCAAAACATTTATATTTTCGTTAGGTATTGCCTAACCAATGAGAAGATTGATTGCCATGGCTATAGCAATATTCTTTCTCCTCTCCTTGGTTCCATATGGCGAGGCGGGAGATGGAAGGCTAAAGGTAGTTTCAACTCTTCAAATCTTCTCCTCCTTCGTGAAAGAGATTGGGGGAGATAAGGTAGATGTGGATTTCATAGTCCCTCAGGGTATGGATATCCATTCCTACTCTCTCACCTATGAGGATATGGAGAAATTAGAATCCTCCAATTTGATAGTTCTTGCCTCAAGCCAGTTCTTTTCTATAGATAAGAACATAAGGGAAAAGATGAAAGATAAGGAAATCTTGGATTTTGAGGATTATAATGCAACCCTTTATCCCCTTGGAAATTTTGAGAGAAATGTCCATGGATACTGGCTATACCCGCCTAATGCTCTCAACATAACCCGTGCCATAAAGGAAAAATTGAAGGAAATTGATCCCCAGAACTCTGCCTACTATGAGGAGAATTTTGAGAAATTTGAAAGGAAATTGAACTCAACCCTGGAAACAATAAGGGAGATCAGAATGGAGACTAACATAGGGGAGAAAAAAGCATTACTGGCAGTTCCTGGGGTATTCTACATAGTAAAGATGCTTGACATACCCATAGCAGGTACAATAGTGAAGGGTCCAAATCAGTTTATAAGCTCCCAAGAATTGAATGAAATAAAGGAGGAGATAGAAAGGGGAGATATTGGATTTATAGTGAATGCCCATGGACTTGAGAAATCCAAAGCAGGGGAGATAGCAATTCAGCTCTCCCATGAAACGGGTGTCAAGGTGGTGTATGTGGATATATTTTCCGCCGATAATTATACCAATCTCCTCATAAAGGATACAGTGGCCTTGGGAGGTTCATCCTATATCTATGTTTACCCAAGCGCCGAGTGCAACTACCTCCCCTATATTGCAACAGTTCTTATCTTAGTCGTCATACTGGCCATAATTTCCTATATTGCTTACAATTACAGGAGGGAATTGTTGAAATGATTATGCATATTTTTTGAATTTCAAGGCAATACGACCTCTATATTTTATCACCTTAGCCATAAACCTTATTCTCTTCCCCTGGTATAGATCCATAGGTGCATTTGTGAGGACAAGGGAAACTCTTCCATCTGTGATTCTATATATCCTGTGGGAGGAGTTCATGGCTAGGTAAATACCCCTCTGCTCCGGGGAAAAGGAATCTACAACGATATAATATTTTAATCTATCCTCCTTGATGGGATAAACCACCTCGATAATCCCCTCTGTTATTATTCTCCTACCCATTAATTCTTCAGAAATTTGGGAAAGGGGAATAAATAGAATATCCTTCATTTTTTGTAGGATGGTATTCTCTCCAGGAGCATGCCTTCTATTTTCAACGGTTTTAGCATCTTTGCGAGTTTTACGGCCTCATCCAGCTTTGCCTTGCTATCGGCGTATACCACATACAGAATCTCCCCCTTGTCAATCTTCTCGCTCTTCTTCTTGTTAAGGAGTATACCTGCACCCTTATCCTTGGGTGCCCCCGCAGCCCTTGCGATCTTCACAAGGGCCTTGTTGGAGACTATGGAGATGTAGCCACATTCTGGTGAATGTATCTCCGCCTTGTACTTACCTATGGGGACATCCTCACTCTTCTCAATTCCCTTTGAACCTTGGGCATTTATTATTTCCAGGAACTTATCCCTAGCCTTACCGCTTTTCAGGATTTCCTTGGCGAGATCCTTCCCCTCGCCCCTCTCAGCAACGTTTCCAAGTTCCAATAGCATTCCGGCAATATCGGTGGCCTTTTCAATGAGGGAATTGCTAACGGGCTTTCCTTCTAGAGCCTGCATCGCCTCCCTAGCCTCCAGTGCGGGACCTATGGCCCTGCCTACAGGCTGACCTCCATAGGTTACGGCTGCTTCAATGGTTATCCCCAATCTTTCACCAAGGGTTATGAAATCCATAGCATACTTCCTGGCTGTTTTCTCATCGGGAACCTTAGTCTCTGGACCCATGGGTATGTCAAGAACCATGAAATCTGCACCTACAGCCTTCTTTTTTGCCATCACACTGGCAAGTACCTGTGAATGGGGATCAATTCCCAGAGGGTATTCCACATGTACTATCTTATCATCCGCAGGGGCAAGATTTACTGCCCCACCCCAGGCTAATGTGGCACCAACATCATCCACGATTCTCCTTATATCTTCAATACTCAACTCCACATTTGTTAAAACTTCCATTAGATCCGCGGTACCGGCTGCACTGCTTATGGCTCTGGAGGATGTCTTGGGTATTTTTAATCCAGCGGCTGCGGCGATTGGTACTGCTATTGGGGCATACTTGTTTCCTGGCACTCCCCCAATACTGTGCACATCAAACACAGTGTATTCAAAGTCTAAAGTTTCTCCCGTATCCACCATGGCCATGGTCATCCATTCTGTTTCGTCCATATCCATACCTCTAATTTGAATTGCGGTTACATAGGAGGCCAGTTCTATCGTGGATAGGTTATCATCTACAATGTCTCTTATAATTTGGTAAATTTCATCCTTTGTGAGTTTCTCACCGTATATCTTCTTCTTTATGAAATCCACACTCAGGGGTCTTGTTGTAGGAGCAATTTTAACCTTATCTCCATTCTTAACTCCCAATTTCTCGCTTATTTCCACGAACATCCCTATTTCTCCAGGCTTAATCATACTCTGTGATAAATTCACAATCGCCGTTGTAAGGGAGCCCTTCCTTCCAACCTTAACCCTATCCTGAGGATACAAGCCGAGCTCTCTGGCATCCTCTTCGTTGAGAATTATTTCAAACCCTCCTACCTCCACATCAATCCTTTTCACTTTCAATTCCAACATTCATCACCTCCTTTATTATTTCATAGGCCAAATAGGGAGATATTACACCTATTTCGGTCACGATGGCATCTATATATTCGGGCGGAGTGGCATCAAAAACGGGATTGCGAAATTTCACACCTGGAAATTCCTCTGGATTTGCAATTTCCCTTGGATCCCTCTCCTCGATCTTAACCAATTTCCCTATAACAGTTTCTGGAGAGAATTTGTAGGTTTCGGCACAAACAATGAAGGGTACCCTGGCCTCATGAGCTGCGAGGGCTATTTGAGAGGTACCTATTTTATTTATAACTGCTCCATTGCTTGCAATTGTATCTGCTCCAACAACAACAATATCTATGTCCCGCATAAAGTATCGAACTGCCGAATCCACGATCATGGTCACATCTATCCCCTCCTTCGCCAGTGTCCTGGCGGTTATATGGCCCTGCATCCAAGGCCTAGTTTCAGTGTTGAATACTCTTATCTTTTTGCCATCCCTATGGGCCTGAATTATGCATTGTAAAGCTGCGGATGAATTGCAGTGGGTAAGTATGGTTGCCCCATATGGTATTCTTCCAGCCCCATACCTTCCTATGGTTTCTAGGGCCTTTTCAGAGCGGATTATGAATTCCTCTGCATTCCTTATTATGGATTCCTTCAGCTCCTCCAGAGTTTCCCCATGGGTTCTATTGACTACATAATAAATGGCATTTCTTAAGGATACTGCAGTTGGTCTCGTGGATAGTAGATATTCCTTTACCTCCTTTAAATCTCTTCTGAACCTCTCTTTATCTCCTTGAAAATCCTCTGCAAAATATTTTAGTGCTAAGGCTGCGGCCCTAGCTATTCTCCCTGCCCCCCGTATCTCCATACTCTTAATTTTCTTCCCTATATCTTCTACACGGCTATACATGGAATAAATGCTATTATCATTATCCTATTTATTCCTTTTGCTCCTCCTCTCCCTCCATGGCCTTCACAATCTCTTGATTTGCAGAATCAATAAGCTCCTTAAAATTCTTCTCACTTTCAGTGTATCTTTTCATACTTTCAGAATTCATTATCTTTTCTTCTAACTCCTGTAATTCGGCCATTCCTTCGCTTACATTCTCTCCCGTAAGCTGCCTCAGTTGAATCTCCTGAGCCTTTGCATTGTACTCATTTAAAAGCTTCTGGGTTTCCTCATCCTCATCCAAGGCCTTCTGTGCCTTCAAAAGTTCCTTATACTCTTCCGACTCCTTAAGGGCTTCACCAAGCTCCTTAGCCTTCTTCAATATCTCTTCCTTGGTCATGCACCTCCCAAGGCATCATATTTAATAAAACTTTGGAAGATTATTTATCCATCCCCAGAATCTCATACATATCCACAGGCTCTTCACCATTCCATAGTTTCCTGGGACCTTTCTTTTCCGCCTTCAATAGTAAAAACTTATTCTTCTGCTTTAAGGGTATTATGAAATACTCCTCGTAATCCTCCCCGTTGTAAAGAACTATCTTTACCTTATTCTCGCTTCTCTCACCAGTGGTGGGGTCAAGATATTCATATCTCACAAATTTTCCAAAATCCACAATATTTCGCACCTCTATCTTTCCCTTCTTGGATTTTGTTAGGACCTCTTCTGGGTAGTTCATATTTCAAAAATGTAAAGAAGGGTTAAATAATTAACTCATGGGATAATTGGGTGCCTCGCTTATTATGTTCACATCATGGGGGTGACTTTCCCTCAATCCAGAGTTGGTGATCCTTACAAACTTGGCCTTTTTCCATAGTTCTTCAATATTTCTGGCTCCAACATAGCCCATTCCAGATTTCATACCGCCCACAAGCTGGAATATAACCTCTTCAACCCTACCCTTATAGGGTACCGCGGCCTCCACACCCTCAGGCACAAGCTTTCCCTTTCCCAATTTTCCATATCTATCGGAGATACCCTTCTGCATGGCGGCTATGGAGCCCATCCCACGATATACTTTGAACTTTCTTCCACCTATTATCATCTCTCTTCCCGGTGCCTCTTCAGTTCCTGCCAGCAAGCTTCCCAGCATTACTGCACTTGCTCCAGCGGCCAGGGCCTTAACTATATCCCCGGAATACCTTATACCACCATCCGCTATGATAGGAATCCCATACTCATTTGCGACATCAGCCGTCTGACTAATTGCCTCTAACTGTGGGACTCCTATTCCAGCCACAACCCTTGTGGTGCATATGGAACCTGGACCTATACCTACACGCAGCGCATCCACACCTAGGGAAATTAAATCCTCCGCGGCATCCCTTGTGGCTATATTTCCGGCTATCAAATCAACATCAACAATTTCCCTCATTTTTTTAATGCTATTCATCACATTCTCATTGTGGCCATGGGCAGTATCCACAACTATTACATCAACCTCGGCCTCAACAAGCCTCTTTGCACGCTCAACATCGAATGGACCCACGGCAGCTCCCACCATTAACCTCCCCTCATCATCTCTGAGGGCATCTGGGTATCTCTCCCTCTTCAAGATGTCCTTGGCTGTTATCAATCCCACTAGGATTCCATCTTTAACTATGGGCAATTTTTCAATCCGATGCTCATGCATTATTCTTATTGCCTCCTCCATTGTTATTCCCTCTGGGGCAGTTATTACATCCCTTGTCATAACAGAGGAAACTTTTATCCTTTCACCCCTATAAAACCTTATATCCCTATTTGTGAGAATTCCAACAAGCCTATCTCCCTCCACAACGGGTAAACCAGCAATATTGTTCTCCCTCATAATTCTCTCTGCTTCCTCTATGGTTGTCTCGGGGGTAATTGTGTGGAGATCTCTTATTATGAGGCTTTCCTCCTTTTTAACTCTTCTAACAAAATTGATTTGCTCCTCAATTGTAATGTTTCTGTGTATTATTCCTAGGGCACCAAGCTCTGCCAGGGCTATTGCCATCCTATCCTCCGTTACCGTATCCATGGGGGAGCTGATAATCGGAATCTTGGCCCTTATATTTTTAGTTATGTGGGAAGAAACATCAACATCCTTTGGCTCCACCTTACTCCTTCCTGGCAAAAGGAGAACATCATCGAAGGTAAGGCCAATTTTCGCATTTTTGAGTTTTTCTTCAAACATAATCCTTATAATGATTCCCCATTTTAAATTTTTCCCTCCAAAAGTATGAAGGGTACATACATTTCATCCTCACTCATCCCCCCATGCAGACCCTTGGCATAAAAATCTCTGAACCAAACTCCCATAAAATCTCTGGGTAATATCACCATTTCTGGAGCTCTTATCCTTAGATTATCATTTTCCTTTCCTGGTCCCAGAAGCTCTATGAAATCATTTTTCCTAAGGATTTTAAAATCCTCATCCACCTCTTCCTCCCTGTAAAGGAACATGTCCCTGGGGCTTCCCCCAGGAGGAATTGTTTGATTTTGCAACTCCAATACTCTTTTTTCTCTGATTTCCATCTGTCCATGGTCGGCTGAGATTATTATGGTTGCATCCTTGTTAATTCTTTTAATCTCTCTGAATATTCTCTCAATCTCAATCCTTGTCTCCGGGGAATGAGGCCCATAGAGGTGCTGGGCTGTATCCACATAGTCTATATAAATCTGGATGAGATCATTCTCATCCCTGTTCATCATACCAAATGCCTCCGAAAGCGTGTGGTATGGAACAATTTGTGCTCCCTTGAACATATGCTCTGAATAGGAGGAGTGGGCATATTCCGCCCTTATATAAGAGGAGCTCTTGAATCCCCTCTCCTTGAGTTTTTGAAATATGGTGGGATGCTCAAATAATGGCTTTGGGGATATACCCATATCCATTAGAATGTCATTGCCATCAATATTCATTGGGGAGAAGGGCAGGGTTTTTATCACATTTCCATACTCCTCGTAGTACATATACCACTCCAGAATTCCATGCTCCTTGGGTGATAATCCAGTGTAGAGAGTAGTGAGAACTGCGGCTGTTGTGCTTGGGAATAGGGAGGTTATTTTAATTTTCTCTCCCCCTATTTTCTCCCCCACATACTTCTCAAACAATTGATATCCAAGGGCATCTATCAAAATGAAAATTATTTTTTCAGCATTCAAATCTCTGAACTCCTCAAGCATAAGTGGGTTGGGTCTATCAAGCATACCCATAAGGGTATGGGGTATGTTGTAAACGCCTCTTCTATAATCAGGAAAAACTTGCATGCTCTCTCTCTCCGTACATACTTTTGAGCATTATGGGCACCGTTATGGATGAGATAATAACGTAAATTATCGTCAGGGTAACTACTTGGGTTCCAATCACATCCCCGAATATTCCAGAGGCATAGGCTAGGGTGGCTATAACAAGGGCTACCTCCATCTCTGGAACCATTCCTACACCAATTCTCAAGCTCTCCTTGGTGGTTAATTTTCCAATTTTTGAACCTATGAAACATCCTAATATTTTACCCAAGAAGACTATTGGGATTATGCCCAGAAATAGTAAGTTGAATCCAGAGAGGTGATTAAAATCAACCAATGTCCCTACCTTAACAAAGAAGACAGGTATGAAGATAGAATAGGCTATCATCTTTATGGGATCAACAATCTTTCTCTCCTCCCTGGACTGTCCTATGAAGAGGCCAACAAAGAAGGCACCGGTTATTGTTGCAATATTGGCAAGGTCTGCAAAGAATGCGAAGAGGAACATAAAGCCCATGGCAAAGGAAATTATTGCATACCTTCCATGCAAATACCTATCCACATAGGTGAGGGCCTTATCCATGAGTTTGAACCTATAGACTATGTAAAGGCCAAGGAAGAAGATGGCCATACCCACAATTATCTCTATAAGCTCTCCACTCCCCAGTATAACTGTAACTAGAATTATACCAAACACATCGTCGGCAACGGCCGCAGTCAAAATAGTATTGCCTACCCTAGTATTGAGTATTCCAAGATCCATCATGGTGCGTACAGTAACCCCCACACTTGTGGCGGTGAATATTGTGGCCATTACAAGGGACTGCTGAAATGGGAATCTCATAATAAAGTAGACAAATAGGAAAACGAGGAGAAGGGTTACAAAGACACCCAAGGCACCCGTGAGCATTCCAACCTTGCCCGCCTTTCTCAACTCAGAGAAATTTGTTTCCATCCCCGATAAGAAAAGAAGGAGCAATATACCTGTTTCTGCAAAGAAATCAAAGGCGGGATGCTTAATATCAAAGGTTAGGGGAAAGGTATAATCCCCCACTATGAAGCTCTGGGGTAGCAGGAAGGCTATGGCGGAGAAAAATATTCCAACAAGAATTTCACCTATAACTGGTGGTTGCTTTTTCCTCATAAATATTTCGTCCATTATCTTGGCAAGTATCAAGGCTAGGGCGAGCTCAATCAGCATTTTTAACCCTCTCAATCCAGGCAATGATGAGCTCTAGGATATTTAGATCCCCTATTACCTGCATATCATCATCAACAACGGGCAATTCCTTGAGGTTATTTTTGAACATTTTTATAAGTGCCTGGGATATGTCTTCATGATCGTGCACGTATATGGGCGGGAGCATTATATCCTTTGCAGTGGCCTCAGTGCTCAAGAGCACGGGGAATCTATAAAGGACATATTCCTGGGGGATGTATTCGTAATACAAATACTGAACAAGTTCAATCACCGGGATTATTCCCACAAGTTTATTCTCATTATTTACAACATAAACAGCCCTTGTTTTAGGGTCTCTAACAATTTCTTCCGCCACCTTCAAAAGGGGGTCATCCTCCTTAACAATGGAGGCCTCTTGAGTGATTAGATTTCTTATATCCTTCACCCTTTTCATGAATGTGGGAAATTGTCTCATACCCATTAAAATTTTCTATTTTTACATTTCCCTCAAGAAGTTTCTGAGGTGCTCGCTCTTCCTCCATCTCTCATCTACCATTGCTGTAATCTCTGCGATTTTTTCAACCTCCTCTATTATCCTATTTTTCACCTCTTCATCCTCTATCATTGTCTCTGCAATACCCAAAATCACTGCAAGGGGGTTTCTTATTCCATCCACAAGCATGGCGAAGCTCTCGATGTTTTTCTCCAATTCCTTGTAGGCCACAGCCCTGCCCACTGCAAGCCTTCGCTCCTTTATCGTTAAAGCCAGGCTATCTGCTAGGATTTTGAAGAGATCCAGCTCCTCCTCCCTTAACTTCATATGATCCATCTTTAGTATGAGGACTCCTATGAAATCCTCCTCAATCTGTAGGGGGAGAAAGAGATATCTTTTGCCGTAGAGTGAGATAATTCCCATTTTTATCTCATAAAAATCGAAATTACCTCCATATTTATCTTCAAATTTCCATCTTGCTCCATATTTGGCAACTGTTTTTATACTTGTACCCTGTCTCAGGAGGACCCACGAAGCTTTAAAATCGCCGAATTCGCATATTGTCTTGCTAAATTCTCTAAGCAGGGTTCCTAGGTTTCTTTCCCTTAGCAGCATGTCCTCCAATTTAAGGAGTATGCTTAAAATGGCAGCGGATCTTTGGAGGGAATCTATCAATTTCAATGCAAGTTGATTTATAAGGGTCACATCCCTTGCAAAATGTATAATCAATCTCTTCTCTCCAGGGATATCCATGGGAGCTACTGTTACTAAAAAATCTCCGATTATAGTTTCCATTTCATTCATAGAGACCTTCCAGTTATTTCTTTTCATCTCAAGGAAGGGGCAATCTGGAGGTGGTTCATCCATATTGTGAAATATTCTGTAACATTTCTGCCCTATTATCTCTTCTTTAGATTTTCCAAGGAGCCTTAAGGTAGTATCGTTAACATCAACAATCCTTTGCTCCTCATCCAAAATCATTATGGATTCCGGGGATGAATTAAATAAAAATTCCCATTTTTTCTTCCAATAGGAATCATCCGAGGAAGAGTTTTGGGACATGAAATGGGGATAGGAATCCTTCTATTTAAAATATCACAAAATTTTAAATATTTTAAGAAGCATTGGGATGTATGGGTGACATATGTCTAATATTAATCCTAATCCTTCTTGTATTTCTGCTAATAGGCAGATTTCTGCTGAAACTTGCCATATGGATTCTTCTGATAATACTAATCTTGGCCCTCATAGGCGGAGGAATTGCACTGTTCTTCAAGTTGATAGAAATGAGCATCTACCCCTTCCTTGGGGCTTTTATACTTTAAAATGAGCCAAAGAATTTATTTCTAAATTATTGGGGCTTTCTTGGCCTGGAACAAATTGCCTGCTCATCTCCATCGAAGAATATCTCCCTATCTGGATACTTCTGGGCCAGTTCCATCATAATCTCATACAACTCGCCCACGGTCAAATCCGGATGTTCTGAAAGCCTTAAATGAACAATCTTTTCTCCCATCTATCTTTATGAAATATTTTGCTCTATTTATACTTAACTCAAAGGATATGTGCAAATGTCAAATTTTAAATCGGCGTTAGTCGAAATGCTAAATTTATTATGCCTTAATACGATTCCCCCTCAAGGAGGTAATAAAATGGAAAATTTAGATCCGATATTCAAGCCCAAGAGTGTGGCAATCGTCGGAGCGAGCCGTGACCCAAGGGCCATTGGACATCAATGTGTTAAGAACCTCATAGATTCCGGATATCAAGGTAAGATTTATCCCGTGAATCCTAAGGCGGATGAAATTGCAGGTTTGAAATGCTATCACAGCATCATGGACATCCCAGATGAGGTGGATATTGCCCTTATTGTTGTTCCTGCCAAGTACGTTCCAGCGGTTACAGAGGAATGCGGGAAAAAGGGAGTCAAGGGGCTTGTCATAATCGCCTCTGGATTCAGTGAGGTGGGACGTGAGGACCTTGAGAGGGAAGTTGTTGAAATAGCACGCAAATATGGTATGCGCATCTTGGGGCCAAATGTTGTGGGAATAATGAATAATCCCCTTAAGATGAACGCATCCTTCGGCCCATACCTTCCATATCCTGGAAAGGCAGCACTTATTTCGCAGAGTGGTGCTTTACTAATAGCAATGGACGCACGCACATGGGTGGATAAGGTTGGCATATCGCATATGATAAGCATAGGAAATATGGCAGATTTGGATTTTGCAGATTTGATAGATTATTTCAACAAGGATGAAGATACTAATGTTATCTCCCTATACATAGAGGGGGTTAAGGATGGGAGAAAATTCCTCAATTCTTGCAAAAAATCCAAGAAGCCAATAGTTGCCCTTAAGGCAGGTGTGTCAAAACGTGGAGCGGCCGCAGCCGCTTCCCATACAGGAAGCCTTGCAGGTAGCACTAAGATTTATGAGGCCGCCTTTAAGCAGGGTCATGTTGTTCAGGCCGAAAATCTGAATGCCTTATTCGATGAGACCATGGCCTTGGCACTGCAGCCACCTATGCGGGGGGAGAACCTTCTCATAATAACCAACGGTGGTGGTGTTGGGGTCCTGGCCACAGATGCAGCTGAGAGGTATGGGGTCCCAATAAAGGATGCTCCCGATGATTTGAAATTGTTAATGTTTAAGCATATGCCAGAGTTTGGAAATCCCAAGAATCCAGTTGATTTGACTGGAATGGCGGATAGGCCAGAATACGAGGGTTCCATAAGGGATGCCCTGAAGCACGATTGGGTTGATGGATTAGTTGTGCTTTATTGTGAAACATCCTTCACAGATCCGATGAATGTGGTGGAGGGGATATATAAGGCCATAAAGGAAAGCGGAGTGAAGAAACCTGTGGCAGTTAGCCTTATTGGCGGAGAAAGGAGCGTTAAGGCTGGCGAGTGGCTCATAGAGCATGGAATACCCTACTACAACAGTCCCCATGCAGCTGTTAGGGCCTTGGGTGCGCTGAGAACATACGGTAGGTATTTGGAGAAGGCAGCCCAGGAGTTCAAGCCCTATAAGGTTAATAAGCAGAAGGTGGAAGCCATAATAGGCAAGGCTAAGGCCTGTGGGAGAAATCTTCTCACAGAGCCTGAGGCAAAGGAAGTCTTTGCCGCCTACGGATTGCCTGTACCCAAGGGCAAGTTAGCTAAGAATCCAGAGGATGCGGTGAAGATTGCCCGTGCTGTGGAGTATCCAGTGGTTATGAAAATTGTATCCCCGGACATAGTGCACAAGAGCGATGCTGGAGGGGTGAAGGTCAATATAAAGAGCGATGAAGAGGTACGGAAGGCATTCCAAGAGATAATTGAGAATGCAGAGCGTTACGATCCACGTGCGGAAATAATGGGAGTTTATGTGCAGCATATGGCTCCCTGGGGTACCGAGACCATAATAGGAAGTGTAAACGATCCACAATTCGGTCCAACAGTTATGTTTGGCCTTGGGGGCATCTTTGTGGAGATTCTCAAAGATGTGACATTTAGAATTGCACCCTTTAGCAAGGATGAGGCCTTGGATATGGTGAAGGAGATAAAGGGATATGGAATTCTAAAAGGTGCCCGTGGTGAAAAGCCCAGGGATATTGAGGCAATAGCAGAGGCAGTGAGCAGGCTCTCGCAACTAGTGTGGGATTTCAAGGATTACATAAAGGAGGTGGATGCAAATCCAGTTATAGTGTATGAGAAGGGATTGAGCGTGGTGGATGCAAGAATAATCCTAAAGACCCAGAAAACTACTAAGGTAACTCCCAAGCCACTTGATAAATGTGGATGAGCATGTGCAGTGAGATGACATAGCAGGCAATTTATTTAACTCTCCTCGTCATTCCCTTTTTATGTTTGAGCATCTTATAAATCCAGATAGTATTGCAGTTATAGGTGCCTCATCAAATCCAAAGAAGATAGGTTATGTTGTTGTTGAGAACCTCAAGAAGAATGGATATGCTGGGAGGGTATATCCCGTAAATCCAAAGGGGGGTGAGATACTGGGATATCCTGTTTTCAGAAGCATAGATGAAGTTCCAGAAAATGTTGATTTGAGTGTGATAACCCTCCCTGCAGGGTTAACGGTAGAAATATTTGAATCCGTTGCAAGAAAATCAAGATTCATAATTCCCATTGCTGGTGGATTTGGAGAGACGGGAGCCCGTGGAAGGGAGATGGAGAGGAAAATAAGGGAGATAGCAAAAAAATATGGAGCTAGAATAATAGGTCCAAACACAGTGGGTATCTATGTACCCAGTACGGGGGTTAATACAGCCCTTGTGGTTCCAGAGCGTAGCAGGTTCCCAGGAGAGGGGGATATTGCCTTTATAACCCAGAGTGGCGCCCTAGGTCTATTAACAATGGATTCTGTATCTCTTTACGATGTTGGATTTTCTGCCTTCATCAATCTTGGAAATAGGGTGGATGTGAATGAAAATGAATTGCTCAAATTCTTCGGTGAGGATGATAAAAGCAAGGTTATAATAATGTATATCGAGAGCTTCTACAATGGGAGGGAATTTATGCGTATAGCCAGGGAGGTTAGCAGGAAGAAACCCATAGTAGTTTTAAAGGCTGGAAGGACAAAGCGTGGAGGTAGAGCTGCAAGCTTGCACACTGGTGCCCTTGGTGGAAGTGATGCTGTGGCTGATGGTGCCTTTAAGCAGTGTGGAGTAATTAGGGCCTATGATGAGGTGGAGCTGGTAGATTATGCCCGGGCCTTGGCCTACGGAAAACCCATAAAGGGCGAGAGGATTGCGGTGGTCACCTCCGCCGGGGGTGTGGGTGTGGTAACTACAGATTACATAGAGAGTGAAATCCATGGGATAGGTATGAAAATGGCTGAGCTCAGCGAGGAAACAAAGCGCCGCATAAAGGAAGAAGTTGTACCCTTTGCCTCCGTGGAGAATCCTGTTGATATGACTGCCCAAGCAAGCGATGAGGATTATGATGGGGTTATTGCTGCCTTGAATGATGATCCCAATGTGGATGCAATACTTGTCTATGCCCTATTCCAGACCCCCCTAATAAGTGAAAAACTGGTGGATATCATAACCCGTTGGCACCGTGAAGGGGATAAGCCCATTGTTGTTGGCACCATAGGAAGTGATTTTGCCATGGAAATGATGAAGAGATTTGAGAGAAACCGTGTTCCCGTTTATCCAAGCATAGAGAGGAGTGTTAAGGCGATAAAGGTTCTGCATGAAAGGGCTAAGATTCTGGATTATCTGGAGGGAGTGAAATGAATGAGTATGAAGCAAAGAAGATGCTTGCCAGCTATGGCATAAAGGTACCCAAGGGCGAACTTGTAAAAAATATTGAGGATATTGCTTCCATCAAACTCAAATATCCCTTGGTGGCAAAGGTTTCAAGCGATAAAATCCTTCACAAGACCGATGTTGGGGGAGTTATTTTGGGGATTAATAATAGAGAAGAGCTTGGAGCTGCTGTAAAAAATCTTTTGGAGAAATTTGATGAGCCTGTACTTGTAGAGGAGATGCTTGAGGGGGGCATCGAGGTAATAATAGGGGTTACCAAGGATCCAACCTTTGGCCATGCTATAATGTTTGGACTAGGTGGCATATTCACGGAGGTATTCAGAGATGTAACCTTCAGGGTTTTACCCATAAACAGGATGGATGCCCAGTGGATGCTAGGGGAAATAAAGGGAAGAAAACTTCTGGAGGGATACAGGGGTATGAAGGTTGATAGGGAAGCTTTAATTGACCTCCTTCTTAGGGTCTCCAAATTTGTTGAGGAGAATCCCAAGATAGAGGGTATGGACCTGAATCCAGTGTTACTAATGGAGAAAGGATATGCGGTTCTAGATGCCAAAATAATAATGGAACGATAAATTCATATTGCATTGGGAGATAATCATCCGATGGAGCTTCGCACATCCAATTTGTATGCCCAGTATTATCCGGGATATAAGGGTACGGTATTCCTTATTCATGGCCTTCTTTCCTCCATGGGTGAATTTGGCGATTATCCTCAAAAAATAAATGAGAGGGGCTATGCTGTACTTGCCCTTGATTTGGAGGGTCATGGGAAGAGCGGAGGTAAGAGGGGATTTGAAAGCGTTGAAAACAATCTCAAGAATATACGAATATGGATCGAGTACCTGGAAAATAGGGGGATGTTGAAGAGGCCATTAATAATAATCGGGCACAGCTTGGGGGCGGCCACCACAATATACGCCCTTGCCTCTGATATAGGAGACATGGGAATTGCCATTGCACCACCAGCCTCCATAAGGAAAGAGTTGAAACCCCAGGAGAGAATTTTTCTACCGTTGATTTATTATTTTGGCTCCCTTTGGGAGAGGATAAGCGGTAGGGATTTCTATATAAAATACAGGGTTGATTACGAATCCATCTACAATGATACTCAGATTGCGAAAAGGGCCAAGGAAATGGGGTTTTTGGGAGATAGACTATGGATAGGCTCCTACAGGTCTCTTATGGGACTGGATGTCATTTCACAGGCTAGGAAGGTAAAGAAGCCTTGCCTCGTAATAGTCCCCGAAAATGATCGGGTTGTAAATCCCGAGCATGGAAAGGAGGTCTATGGGGCCTTGGGAGGGGAGAAGGAGATTTATTTTGCCAAGGGATACGGGCACTCCGTTATGCTTGAAGACAGGGGAGATGTACTTAAAAAGATAATAGGATTTATGGAGGAGCAAATAAATAAATAGGGAAAGCATATTTTTGGTGTGGAGGAAATAACAATAGAGGCCCTAACATTTTCTCGATATTTCATGCTTTATCTTGAGGACTACGATACCGCAGTTATGGCAGATTTTCATCTTGGTTATGAGGATGTTATGGCACAGAGGGGTCTTTTTCTACCTAAATTGCAGTATCCCTACATCATGAATCTTCTGGGCACGATATTTGATAAGTATGCGCCAAGAAGAATGATAATAAATGGAGATCTCAAGCATGAATTCTCCAGAAATATGCCCCAGGAGTGGAGGGAGATAGAGGATGTTGTTGATTTCATCATGGATAGGAGTGAGTTGGTAGTGGTGAGGGGGAATCACGATAATTTTCTCAAAAGCATCCTGAGGAAAAGGGGTGTTGAACTGAAGAATCACTATAGACTTGGAGATTATATTTTTGTTCATGGTCATAGGAAGTATCCCTCCTCCGAGAATAAGGTACTAATAATTGCCCATGAACATCCCTCCATAACCATAAGGGATGAAATATACGCCTCTGTAAAATACCCTTGCTTTCTTGTATCCCCTAAAATCATAGTACTTCCTGCAGTTAGTCTTTATGCAGCTGGAACAGATATATCCAAGAATGAGTATATATCCCCCATACTTCAGGACTCCAATATTAATTTTGAGATCTTGGCCATAGATGAGAGGGAGGGAATAATACCCCTAGGGAAAATTAAATAATGCCAAAATCTTATTTATTGATGATACAATACCTTCCTATGAAATATTCCCTGGCATCAAAGTGCATATATCATCGAGATGGTATGTGCTACTTCCTCGTTTCCGATCCTCAACCCTGCACCCTATGCTTTAATTTTGCATCCTCAGATCCCCAGCTGAAGAAGGAATTAAAGATCAATAAACCTGTGATTACATTTTATGATGTGATTATGAAAGACTCCCGCTATCGTGCCCTTTTCCCAAGGAGTGGTAGCAGCGTTCAAATGAGCCTTGGATCCCTATATCCTGGGGCCAATAAATTGCCAGAGGATGAGGAACAGAACCGTTAAGCTGAAAATTAAGGCTACGGAATTTCCAAACTTATTTGGCTCTTTAACCCTTAATTTCTCTCCAATGTATATTATCACATCTCGAAATATGTATCCCCCATCCAAGGGAACTGCCGGGAGAAGATTTGTCATACCCAGCATTAGGTTGAGCCAGAATATCCAGTAAAGGGAGTTCACCACAATCCAGAAGCCTGGAAATGGTGCAGAGTAAATATTTTCCAAATTGGATGGGAAGGGCATAAGCCCCATGAAGGGAAGGGCTATATAACCCATGGTGGCCCTGAAGAAGTCCTGAGGATTTTTAACGTACTCATATGGATTGAACACCAGTGTTTTAAGATAATTGGCATCACCAAGACCTATGCCAAGGTATCCTGCATTTACCCCAAGAAATCCCTTGCCCTTGTACCACTCCTTATTCAGTTCGGGTGCGTATTTCTCAAAATACTGGTACTTATCTGCCAGAATTAACGTTATGTTCATCCATTGATTGGGTGGTTTGAACATTTTTATCTCGACGGGTACCCCACTCTTTGTATTGTTTAATATTTCATAAAAATCCCTTTGATTTCTCACCACACTTCCATTTATGGTATAAAATATCCATCCTGGCTTTATACCTGCCTCATAGGCTGGGTAACCCTTTAAAACGGAAGACACTATGACCCCACTGTAGGCACTTACATTTTCAATCTCATTGAATGAAATTTTAACCCGCACCTTCTCTCCTGGCAATGGTGCATTTATGTTCATAAAATCTTCATAATTCTTTATTGGGGTGTGGTTAATCTCTAAGATCACAGCACCCATTGGAAGAATGCTATAATTGGGGTTATCCTCGAAATTTGAAGCAACATAGAATGCATCGTATTTTGGGGACACTCCACTTCCCAAACTAATTAGAAGGAGGACTATTAATATTGCAAGGACAAGGTTTGAGGTGGGTCCTGCGGCGAAAACTCTCATTCTCTTTCTCTTTGTTGTTTTCATAAGTTCATCCTCATCGGGCTCCACAAAGGCACCCACTGGAACTATTAGGAGAAGAATACCTATTGATTTAAGTTTCAACTTCTGAAATGCCACGAGAAATCCATGTGAGAATTCATGGATGACTATGGCGATAACAAGTCCCAGAATACCGTAGCCTACAGGTATTATGGGATTTATGCCAGGAATTCCCAGTGCCTGCACTGGAGAAGGTGCCTGTGATGAGGGAATGGTTGTAACTAGGAATGCCTGCCACAGAATTAGGAGAAAAACCCCCACCATAATTATGAGAGAGAAGGCAATTCCAAAATCACCGTAATATTTCCAAAATTTTGACTTGGCAATTCTTCTTATTGTGTTCAGACCCTTCTTGGTTTTTATCATAAGGGCAGGTCCATATAGGGTGATGGCTCCGCCAAGTTTCTTCATTCTATAGAGCAGGAGAATGAGTAGGATCCAAATAACGAAGAGTATCAGTGCTATTAGCCATCCATCCATCGGTATGGCATGAAATCCTCATATTTAAATTTCAACCCGCTAATTATAAATATCATCACCTTTTTTGAAACTCTGTGAAGATAGGTATACTGATGAGGGATTACAAATTGGAATACGAGGTTGAGAGGGAATTAAAGAATAAGGGACATAACTTCATTTTATTGGATATTAAGGACGATTTATCCTCCTATGATGTAGTACTCACCGATTTTAGGGAGGGCGGGAATTGTATAATATGTCACGATCCAAAGGAGTGCATCAGGAAACTGCAATCCCGCTTTTACGGCAAGAAGGAATTTTCAAAAATAGTTATTGGAATAGACCCAGGTCCCAAACCGGGAATTGCCGTTATTGGAGATGGAAATGTAATTGAGGAGATTCAACTTAGTGATGTTTCCCAAGTGAGGGGAGTGATTGATGAGATAAGGTTTGGATATGCTCCCCAAAATTTCATTATAAGAATAGGTGATGGGGATATAGTTAATAGAAACAAGATTGTGAATTCTCTCATCGAGGATTATAGGATTGAGATGGTTAATGAAAGAAACACATCCGAAGCAATAACAAATAGAAATGTTGAATCAGCCAAGGTCATAGCCTTCACAAGGGGGAGGGTAATTAGGGAAAAGTTGAATATAGTGGTCCAAGAAGGTTATATTAGAGAGATACAGAGGAAGAGCAGGATAGAGAGCAGGGGAAAGATAACCATATCCCGTAGTTTGGCAAGGAGGGTTGCCTTGGGTGATTTAACCCTAAATGAGGCAATAGATATTGCGAGGAATAAAAATGGAAAGGGAGAAGGCACTGAAGGAAATAGATAATATGGTGAATGTTTTGGCTGTTGAGATCCCGGAGGAATTGGAGATAGAGGGGGAGATATATCATTTAAAAAGGGACATATCCACGGAAGACAATGAGAGGATGATAGCAAAATACGAGAGGTTATATGAGAATTTGAGGGAAATGATAAGAAATATGGAAGATGTCCCCCAGGAGCTCGTGGAAAAGGCCATAATCCTCCGGAGAGTTGTTTTGTTTCTGAAGGAATATAGGCATACGAAGGATATAGAGGACAAAAAAAGATGGATAGAATTCATAAAAAAGATGAAGGAATGATTATTTCTTCCATTTTGGGGCCGGGCCCGCCTTTTTCCCTCTTTTGCCAAAATAATAGAGGGTGAATAGGGCTGAGACTAGAATTAAAAGTCCCCAGCTTAGATAGGTGATATAGTCATATGATGGGGGATTTCCATAGTAGAATTTGTACTCGTAAACTTTTTTATCATTATCGAAAACAATTCCATCGGATGATATTTTCACCGTTAACACATGCTCCCCCTGGTATATTCCCTCTGGAATCCACTTGTATACAATGCTCTTCGTTGAATTTGCCTTTATTTCATTCACGGTGGTATTTCCTATGTACCTGCCATCTAGGTAGAATGAAAGAACAACATTCTTTATATCGTAATTTTCAACATTTTTAACCTTTACCTTTATGTCCATTGCCTTTTTTACCTGAACCTCTAGAACCCTTTCCTCTCTGGCAAGTATTGTGGTATCATTTTCCATTCCATAGGCCTTGAAATGGATGTATATGGTCTGGGGGGTATTTGGGGCGGTGACGTTGAATATGAAATGTCCATCTTCACTACTCTTGACATACAGATTCAGAGGATTTGCACCAGTCAAGTTGTATCCAACCAAGATTATTCCACATTTATACTCTTTGAAGAACCCCTCCGTGTAAACCTTGTATTGTACTGTTTGATTTGTACCCACAACAGTAGGTCCATCAATGTGGATGCTTAGCTGCGATGCATGGCCCATTGGAGCAATAGTTATTAGAAAGAGAAATAGAATGAGGATTGATAGCATCCTTTTCATTTCTTCCACCTCCATATCACTAGGAAGGCTGCAAAGGTTATCGCCGTGAGCGCCCAAAGTATGTACCAATCCATAGGTATGCTGAACTCCGTGTAATTTGTAACCTCAGGAGCCATTATGTATACCTCCGATGCCTGGATGGATGTATTTTTCAGAGGTATACTCAAGAGAACGGTTTTTTCCTCACCTTTAACCGCTATCTGTAGGGGTACTGATGTTCCTGGCTTATCCTTTAGGGCAATTAATTTTATCTCAACGGAACTGTGGGAATTCATAGAGATGTTAACATAGTTCTTCTCCTTCCCATCAACATATATTTTGACTTCCCATCCCCTATCTGCTAGTTCCTTGGAATTCAATGGTAATATGGTGTAATTTACCCAAGTATTTCCATTGTTGGAGACATCTATGCGATACACCATGGTATTGCCATCCCAGGAGACAAGAGTGTAATTGGCGGAGGTGTTGTAGTATTTGGCAACGGTTGTGTTGAAATAAATATCTTCATATCCGCTGTACTTCGCCCTAAGATGCACTTCATTTCTACCGGCATCTATCAATGGGACCTTAAGAGATATGCTCACAATTTTTTCTTCGGAAGGCTCTAGAGAGTACTTTTTAGAATTTGTTACTTCCCATTTACCCAGCGCTACGAACTTCACATCCTCAGGAGTATTTCCCTCGTTCTTTATCTTGACAAGAACCCATATCTCCTCGTAGGGAACTGCATTATTATCTGCACCTAGCAGACTAACAGTAATCTTATGGACATCCTCCCTCTTCAATTTAACATCAACATTTCTATCTTCCTTGAGAAAGACATCTTGTTGGAAGGAATATTTCACATCCATTCCATATTCCTTGGACGTTTGGGAAGCCATAAGGGTGTAATTTCCAGATGGGAGAATAATGTAATAGGATCCATTGGCATCGATTTTCAGATACCCATAATCAGTTTCAATGGTTAATCTGATTGTAATCTTTTCTCCATTTTTGTACACTGCACCGGAGAGGAGATACCCTGGAGAATACTCTATATTCATATGGATGTCATTATGGGTGACCTCTATCTCATTCAAATAGGCATACTTCTTCTCTCCCATAATGTAATATGTATACACCGTGTACTTCCCAGGGGTTAATTTTGCAATGTAATATCCATTTGGATCGCTAGATACAGTAACATTCTTTACTTCAGGATCATGGGGTATGAATTTTATTATGGCATCTCCCACTGGAAGACCTTGGATTTTGGTCAAACCTTCAACATTTATAACCACCTTCTCGGTAGTAATGTGTAGGAGTATTGTGGTATCTTCATTTATATAATCTTCTGCATATGCCCAGGACCGGTAGTAAATGCCCCAAATCATTCTCTCCTTATCTATAGAAAAGCCATAGCTTCCCTCTGGAAGATATATGAAGCTCTTTTCCCATGTGATGTTGCCCAGAGATGTAATTATGGTTACAGGCAAATTGTAGGAGTAGTTTTCTTGGTAAATATTTACATGATAGCTCGTCTCAAGAAGGATTTGCATGGTTGTATTTTCCCACACCTCCAATTTAGCAAAGGTTGCGTAGGAGAAATTTGTTAGATAGAGTAAATATTCCCCAGGTGTTATATCAACTGCCTTCCCTGTTGTTATAAGCTCTCCATTCTGGAACCAGTATACTACAGATGCTTGACTTACTATATTCACATGAACCTTGGCAGATATGGAGATATCCCTTTTCACCCTTTTCTCGCCTATCTCCAGGGTGAGATTTATGGGTTTGTACTCATAGGTTATGTTTTCACCCACAATCTTTATATGATATTCTCCTGGAGGCAAGGATATGGAGTAATGGGAGGTAACATCTCCGAGTGTGTATGTAAATTCACTGGAAATAAATTTCATAGTTAATGGAGCCCTATTGGTAAGGTTATCCACATAAATATCTCCTTCAACCTCAATTCTATTGGGCTGAGCCTTTAGATATACCTTTCCATCCTTAACATAGGAATCAACTATGGTATATCCATAGACCATGGCATTAACCTCGTAATTTATTGTACTTGCCAAGGTAAATTCTCCCAAGGGTGGAATGCTTCTTACCTCATAATATCCTTTATCGTCCTTAAGCATCACCACACCCTTCTTTATGGTCTCATTCTTCTCCCAGGTTCCATCTCCATTTTCATCGTAATAGACATATCCCTTGATATTTTCTGCAAGCTGCAACGTTGCGGATATTCTGACATCCTTATTTAAATTGATGATCTCCCTGTCGAAATATGGTACATTTGTGAAATTGAATCCCAAGAATCCTATGTTGTATGTCCCCTCTGGCAAGTATATATCGAAAAATCCAGTGGAGTTTGCAAACCATCTTGTGAAGGCATTTCCTCTAAACACTGAGATTTCTATATTCTCTATTTTTTCATTGGATGTTATATAGCCGTATAATCTATGAGCCCTTTGAAGGTTTATGGAAAGCAATAGATCTTCATTTAGTTCTTTAACTCCCATATATGCAACCTTCTCATCCCCATAAGTGCCCAATATGTAAATGGAATATATGCTTCCCGGCAATCTTAAGGAGAAGTGCCCGTTGGCATCGGTGGTTGCAATATACACCGCATACATAACTTCACTCTTCACCTTTACAACTGCACCCTTGATTGGGATATTGTTGTATTTAACGTAACCTTCAAGAAGATAACCCTTCTGGAGGGTGATGTTTTTATTGGTTGTGTAATTCCAATTTGTGATGGTTATATCAAATTTCTGGGAGTAGTAATTCAATTTGGCTGCCTCAATTGTATAGTTGTCTGGAACCACCATAATGCTATATGTGCCATTTTCATCAGTATAGGTGGTGTACTTTGCTTCAAGTCCCCTGAGGGTAACTGTGGCATTTCTTGCAGGGGTGCCATTTGAATAGGAAACGGTGCCATTTATGAAGCATGGAAGTAAGGGTACATCCTTTGTCAAATTTACTCCCGTATTTAATGTAACAGTTTCTATCCTTTTGAATTTTTTGCCATTTATGATTAGATCAATGTTGTAGGAGTGTGGGGGTATGTGATCTATCGCATACTCTCCATTATCTATCCTTGAGCTTATATTAATTCCATAGGTTTCATTGCTCAATATGAGAGTGGCATTATCAACCTTAACATCCTTATCATCGATCTTTCCATTCTTGTT
>CAYXLB010000002.1:0-33346 GCA_964465785.1 uncultured Thermoplasmata archaeon | reverse complement strand
CGTATAACTATTATGGAGTATACATCACAGGAGCGGGGTGGAATAAAGTTATTGATGCAATAATTAGCCATAACCAAAAAAATGGCATCTATCTGTACAATACCAGGGAGAACTACGTAGCATACAATAACATCTCCTACAATGGTGGGGGGATTTCGATGTCCAACTCATATTATTGTAATATAGCTGAAAATGATATTTACAAGACTGCGGGCTCTCTGACTTTTCCTATAGGTATATTTGGGAAGAATGCAGGTCATATCATCCAGCTCAACAAAATAATGTCTATGAACAGCGATGGAATACATATAGCTGGGTCAAATCCTGGAGATGCAGACAATAATGAAATAAAAAATAACGAAATATTCAACACCACACAGGGTATTTATCTTTACAACGCCAATAATACCCGCATACACCACAATTCAATTCACAACAACACCAGGCATGGGATTTACATATACAGCTCAGTTACCAACACAACCATTGAGAATAACACAATCTCCGGAAATGCTCTGACTGGAATAGATATTTATCCATACTCTTCGTCTCTTGCTTCAACGCAAATAACTATTCAGTACAACAATATATCGTTTAATTATGTGGGCATCGATTTTGAGAGGTATTCAAGTCAGAATTTGATAAGAAACAATTCCATCTATAATAATACGGCCTACGGAGTGGAGCTGGGAACTACAATTAGTCTCACCACGGTTTGTTGGAATTCATTTATTAACAACCACGGTGCCACCGGTGCTTACAATCCATCACATGTCCAAGCATATGATTCTGGCTCACTGAATCACTGGAACACGGCGGATAAGGGCAACTACTGGAACGACTGGAGCAAGCCCGATAACGATGGAGATGGAATAGTGGACAATCCATACTCCATAGATGGCAGTGCAAACTCAGAGGATGCATATCCTCTTGCCAGTGAGCCCGTGATTCCAGAGTTCACTTCCTTTGCACTGGTCTTCATACCCCTAATGGCCGCTTTGTTCTTGGCAAGAAAAAAGGTAAGATAAATTCTCCTTCTTTTCCTCCTCTATTTTCTTAAATGCTTTCAAATAATCCACAAATGAGCCTTAGTATGTTAATATTTATCAGGAAAAGTTTAAAAGATAATCCTCATTCCCCCCTTCGGTTAGAAATATTTAAATAGGAAGGTTTAGTAATAGTAGGTTGCACTCGGGAGCGTGCAAGGGTGGAAATAGAAGATGTGGAAAATGCTGAATTCGTTGTTACGCTGGATTTCTTAGCTAGGGCTATACAGAATGGTCTAAGCCGACCAAGAAGAAGATTGAGCCTTGAGGAGGCAAAGATGACCGCCGAGCATGTTCTCAACTTTTTTGGCTATGGAGATAGGATCATAGATAACATGCTTGAGCCAGAGGATAGGGATACATTTTACATTCTGGAAGATTTGGGTATTTTAAAAACGGAGAGAGAAGAGACAACACTGTGGGACGGGAGAGAATGGCGCATACACTACTGGCTTTTAAACAAGGAGAGAATATATGAGCTGGTGTATCACGAAGAAAAGGAGGAGAAGAAGGAGGAAGATTTGGAAGATATATACACAGAACTACCCGATGAGTTGTGGATGAGAAGTTGAGGGGATTTTATGCATATTGCAGTTGTTTTGCAGGATAGATGTCAGTTTAAAAAGTGCAATTACGAGTGCCGTACCTATTGCCCCCCCGTTAGAATGGGAATAGATACCGTTGTTATCACAGAGAAGGGATATCCGAAGATAATTGAAGAACTCTGCGAGGGCTGTGGCATATGCGTTCACAAGTGCCCCTTTGAGGCAGTTAAGATAATAGGACTTCCAGAGGAATTGGGCGAGGAGCTTGTGCATCAATACGGAGAAAATGGATTTCGTCTCTATCGCATCCCCATGGTGCAGAGGGGAAAGGTTGTCGGACTCCTAGGACCAAATGGGGTTGGCAAAACAACAAGCCTAAACATACTTTCAGGGAACTTGATCCCAAATCTGGGAAATTTTAATAGGGAGCCTTCATGGGATGAGGTAATAGATTTCTTTTCAGGAACGGTTATGGCCGATTATTTTGCAAAATTGAGGGATGGAGATATAATACCTGCATTAAAACCCCAGTATGTGGATAAGATACCTAGAGTCTTCAAGGGCAAAGTAAAGGAGCTGCTTAGAAGAGTAAATGAAGATATGGATGACATTGTTTCTCTTTTAGAGATAGAAAATACCCTTAATAGGGATGTGGATAAGTTAAGTGGGGGTGAGTTGCAAAGTGTGGCCATAGCTGCCACCATGCTAAAGGATGCGGATGTTTATTTCTTCGATGAACCATCGAGCTACCTTGACATTTATCAGAGGTTAAGGATTGCAAATATAATAAAGGATCTGGCTTCAAAAAAGGTGGTCTTCGTAGTTGAGCATGACCTAGCCATAATGGACTTCATTGCAGATGTTATTCACATACTATACGGTTCGGAGGGGGCCTATGGGGTTGTCTCCCAAATAAAACCCACCAGAAATGCGATAAATTCATTCCTTGAGGGATATCTGAGGGAGGAGAATATACGATTCCGTCCCTGGAAAATTGAGTTTACAGAGCATCCACCAAAGAGAAGTTTGGAGTTGCCAACCCTCATAAGATGGCCATATCTGGAGAAGAAGTACGAGGATTTTAAGCTAGAGGTGGAGCCGGGAGAACTGAAGATTGGAGAGGTGGTTGGGGTTGTGGGCCCCAATGCCACTGGAAAAACAACATTTGTTAAGATTCTGGCTGGGGTTATAAAGGCGGATAGGGGGAGCATAGAGGAGGAAATTAAGGTAAGCTACAAACCCCAATACATAAAGCCAGAGTTTGATGGAACGGTGGAGGAGCTATTCCTATTCACATTAAAGGATAGGATGACCAACTCCTTCTTCGTCTCAGAGGTCCTGCATCCCCTGGGTATAAAACACATCTACAATAAGGATGTCCAGTCCCTATCGGGGGGAGAAATGCAGAGAGTTGCCATAGCCCTTTGCCTAGGTTTAGATGCTGACTTGTATCTTTTGGATGAGCCCTCAGCCTATCTTGATAGTAACCAGAGGATGATTGCGGCCAAGGTCATACGCAGAGTTATGGAGAACACAGGTAAAAGCGCCTTGGTTGTGGATCACGATGTCTATTTCATAGACATAATCTCCGATGATGTTATGGTTTTTGGTGGAGAACCTGGAAGGCATGGAATCGGTAAAGGACCCTTCACAATGCGCGAGGGAATGAACATGTTTCTAAGGGGTGTAAATATAACCTTCAGGAGGGATGGCGAAACAAAGAGGCCCAGAATAAATAAACCGGGAAGTTATACTGACAGGGAGCAAAAGGAGAGGGGAGAATACTATTACGCATAGAGTAAATTAATTTAAGGAAGAATCCCATCTTCCATTATGAAGACCTTGGTAGATTACAGGGAAAAGGCATTCATTTCTCTTATTGAAAAAATAATCAAACCCTATGAATTTGTAAATTTGCCGGTAGGAGATTTTCTGCTTGTTTTTGAGGACTATGGTGTTTTGATTGAGAGAAAAACCGCTCAAGATTTTCTAAACAGTATGAAGACAAATCGCCTATGGGATCAGATGCAAAGAATGCTTGCTGCTGAGGTCATGGAATATAAAATCCGAAGAAGATTGCTTCTGATCCATGGATATCTGGAGGAGATGAGATTGAACTATCTGGATTTGGATGGAACCATATAATGGGGGCATTTATGGAGATCCAGTTCAAATACGGTATTCCAATTTTTCTGGTTGAGAATGATGATGCCATAAGAGAATTCTTTCGTATCTTAGTTAAAAGGGAGATGGAGGGGAAGAATGAGGGGGAGATCGAAAAAAGATGGATGCGCATCCCCCCTAAAAGGCAGATGAGCGAGGAGGAATGGAAGATATACGCACTATCCTCCCTCCCATATATCGGAGATAAGCTGGCTAGAAATCTCTTGAATCATTTTGGAAGTATAGAAAAAATAGCCAGGGCAAATATCATTGAATTGAAAAAGGTGGAGGGAATTGGCGATAAAAAGGCGAGACAGATTTACAGAATTTTCCATTAGGAAAACCCTTAAAAGTCATAAGGAGTTAAACCATTGTGCATATAAGAGATGTTCCTTTACCAGGCGATTGGCTTCAAGTTTTTGAAAAGGAGGGAATAAGAGAGCTTTATCCTCCTCAAGAGGATGCCATAAGAAGAATCTTTAATGGAAAAAATCTAGTTGTGGCAATACCCACGGCAAGTGGAAAGACTCTCATAGGCTACCTAGCAATTTTAAGAGCTTTTAAAATGGGTTTGAAAAGTGTGTATATTGTACCACTCAGGGCCCTGGCTATGGAAAAATATGAAGAGTTGAAAAGATTTGAGAAATTTGGCATGCGTGTGGCTCTAGCCATGGGGGACTACGATAGCCCACCTGGATATCTAAAATATTACGATGTAGTAATAGCTACCAGCGAGAAGATGGATTCAATTCTAAGGCATGATTTGGAATTTGCATATAATCTTGGAGTTATTATTGTCGATGAAATTCATCTTTTGGGTGAGCCCTCGAGGGGACCCACCTTGGAAATGGTCATATCCAAGATCAGGGATATAAATGATGATGCTCAAATAATTGCCCTCTCTGCCACCATTAAAAATTCAAACGAAATTGCTGCATGGCTAAATGCAGAACACATATATAGCGAGTTTAGACCCGTACCCCTGAGGCTTGGGGTCTATTATGATGATACTCTCCTTTTTGAGGATGGGGAAAAGGTTGAAGTTAGGCATGACAGCATTAACATAGGGAACCTAGTGAGGAGGAGCATCGAGTTAGGTGGGCAGGTTCTCATATTCGTGAGTAGAAGAAAATCTGCCGAATCCCTAGCGGATAAATTAAAGAGGAGAATTGAGGGATATTTAACTCAAGAGGAGCGGGGTGCATTAGAATCAATGACCAATCAAATAATGGATGATGAATATACAGCCTACGGGGAGAGAATAGCCAAATTAATAAAACATGGGGTGGCCTTCCATCATGCTGGGCTCAATAATAAACAGCGAAGTATTGTGGAAAGGGCCTTCAAAAATAGATTGCTAAAGGTAATTGTAGCCACACCAACCTTGGCGGCAGGTATAAATCTGCCATCCCGCACTGTAATAGTTAGAGATGTCACAAGATACGATGGTTTTTCCAGTGTATACATTCCTGTAATGGAAGTAAAGCAGATGCTTGGAAGGGCAGGGAGACCAAAATATGACAAGTATGGGGAAGGAATAATATATGCAAGGAGTGAGAGCAGAGCCCAAGAGTATATGGAAAGATACATAGAGGGGGAAATTGAAGATATAGAATCACAATTATCCAATGAGAGTGCTCTTAGAACCCATATTCTGGCGCTAATTGCCAGCGATATGGTGAATAAAGAAGAGGAAATTTATGAATTTTTCAAGAAAACATTCTATGGATTCAAAATGCCCGTTAAATATCTAGAGAAAAAGGTTGAAAGAATTCTGGATTTTCTTGAGGAAAATGAGTTTATAAGCAGAAGGAGGTTGATATTGGCAACTCCTCTTGGAAAGAGGGTATCCGATTTGTACATAGATCCCTACACAGCCATAATATTCCGTAAATGTTATGATGCACCCTATGATGAGTTCTGCATACTCCACACCCTCTCATGCACCCCCGATATGGCTCCCATAAGGGCAAAGAGAAGTGAGCTGGAGGAGTTATTCTCCCTAGCGTATACCCATCAAATCGCTATTGATGAATTCGATGTTGATCAAGATACCTTCTTCGGTGCAATAAAAACTGCCTCAATTTTACAGGAATGGATGAATGAAATTCCTCAAGACAAAATCATTGAGAGATATGATATAGGCCCTGGAGATCTCCATAGCCGAGTAGAAATTGCCGATTGGCTTCTCTACGCCTATGCCGAAATTGGAAAAATTCTGAAATACCCATATGTAAGGGATGTGGAGAAGCTGAGATTAAGGGTGAAATATGGGGTTAGGGAGGAGCTGTTGCCCATAGTATCCCTCAAGGGAATTGGTAGGGTTAGGGCTAGGAGATTATTTGACTCTGGATTTGATAGCATCGAAAAATTAAGAAGGGCAACTTTGCGGCAACTCATCTCAATCCCGGGAATCGGTGAGAGATTGGCAAAGAGCATACTAGAGCAAGTGAGGGGAAAATAGGGTATTTTAAAATAATATGATACGATTACGATATTGCTGGTGATCTGATGGATGAGAAGGACAGAAAAATCATTGATATACTGTTGAAGGATTCCAGGACAAGTTATTCTGAGATAGCTAAGGAGCTTGGCATAAGCGATACTGCCGTGAGGAAGAGGGTAAGAAATCTGGAGAAGAAGGGAGTGATTAGAGGATATACAATCTGTGTGGACCCCCATGCCCTAGGCTATAGATGTGTTGCAATTTTAGGCATAGATACGGAATCGGATAAGTTCCATGATGTGGCAAAAAAATTGACAAGTATGAAGGAGATAAGATGCGTTGATATGACAAGTGGGGAGAACATGATAGTAGTGGAAATTTGGGCAAAGGATGGAGAAACTCTGGCAAAAATAATCTCTGAGAGAATTGGCAAACTGGAGGGGGTTAAAAAAATTAAGTCATCTGTTGTTCTCCAAAAATTAAAAGGATGAGGAAACTTTTATATCCTCTTATTGTTTATTATCACCAATGCTGTTCAAATTTCACAAAATAGGGGTCATTTTGTTCGCCTTTATGCTTCTTTTAATAATTATTTACTCCCCTAATGGTTATTCTTTACCTCACACTAAGCAAGAAAATTATATTGTTAAGATAGCTGTGGACAAGACAGTTCCTCCTTATTGCTATTTGGACGAAAATGGTAATGTTAAGGGATTCAATATAGACTTACTAAATGCTATGGAAAAATACACAAATCTTACCTTTCAATATGTGCCGGTTAATTGGGATATGGCTATGGATATGTTGAAAAATAAGGAAGTTGATGCTGTGATGGCCACTGTGCCCACGGAGGAGAGGAAAGAAAATTTTTCATTTACGAAGGTTTATCAGTATCTCAATTTTAACTTCTTTCAAAGGGCAAATATGCCCCTCATCACTAACATTAGCCAAATTGAGAATCACACACTTGTGGTTATAAAGAATGATATTACGGAGATATTTGCCCTTCAATGGATGAATAAAACCCACAAAAGAGTGTATTTGGTATATGTGGATACTCCAAAGGATGCCCTTGAATTGGTAAATAGCAATAGTGCTGATCTCTTTATGTACGAAATACACACTGCGAGTTATATAATAACAAAACTCTCTTTAAAAAATGTAAAGATGACAGATGTTGAGGCATTTTCAATGCCCATAGCTATCGCAGTGAGAAAAGACATGCCTTGGCTAGTTGATGTGCTCAACGATGCCATTGATAGGGTTAAAAATTCTGGAGAATACACTTCCATATATAATAAGTGGTTCAATCCACCTACGACATCGCCCATTCCCTGGTATTTCTACTATGCCTTAATAGCCTTTATCATATCTATGGCAGTTATAGCGGTTATAGGATTCAAATATAGGAAAACTGAAAGGGAGGTAAAAGAACAGAGAAGAAGAATAATGAACTTGGTGGCATTATCCCAAACCCTTATGGAAAAAATGCCCATAGGCATATTATATGTGAGGGATGGGCAATGTCTTTATGCAAATCCTGAAGCCTTAAAGATTCTGGAGTATGATTTTGAAGAATTAAACAAGGTGAGAGTCTTTGAACATCTTCTATCGGGAAAGGAGGAAGTAACAATAAAAACGAAGGATGGAAAGACGAAATGGCTTTATACCAAATCCATAGACTATAAGGGTGGGAAAATAATAAGCATCATCGACATCACCCAAAGAAAGAGGCTCGAAAATATAGAGAAGGAAAGATTTGATTATCTCAATAATATGCTAGATGCCCTCCGAAATCCGGTACAAAACATTCTTTTTGCCTCGGAAAACATAGAAAATAGGGAGATGCAAAGTATAATTCGGAGAGAGATTGAGAAAATTGTAAATATATTGAGAAGAGAACCAAAATAGAGGTCAAGTGCCCGGAGTAAGCCCCCTTCTGTTAAGAGGGGACACCAAGGTTTCCCCTTCTAACCCCTTCCTTTAAGGGAAGAGGGTAAAGGGAGAAACCGTAGGTGTCTCCCCTTGGCGGCATCTGACTAAGCGCCCTACCCGCCCCTCGTCGGGCAACTCACAGGGGCTGCTTGGGCTTGCTCCGCCGGGGTCGGCCGTTTCAACAAATCCCACGGGAACGTCATCCGCAGGGAATCATCCTGCCCCGTGGGCTGTGTCGTTTCTGCTCCGTTGCCGTCCCTCTCGGGACCCCCGCTTGCGCGGGGCCGGCTGCCCGATGGAGGGGGGACTTTCCTCAGGAAGGGACACCTACGGTTTCCCTTTCCAAACTTTTCATTACTGAAATTTAGGGCCGTAGGTATCCACTTCCCGTGGCCGCCCTCGGGCTCTTGACCCACGAAATTTAAGAGGATCTTCTATTTAAAACTTTCAAAAAATAGAGAAGGGGATTACTCCCTGTTTCGGAACCTCTCCATCATCCTCTCGTACATCTCCCTCTCCTCTTTGCTCAGGGGCTTCACTCTCTTGAGTGCCTCCTCGAAGTGCTTCATTGATATCTTTGCATCCTTAGGCTCATTGGGATCCTTTCCACTCTGTATATATTCCCTCAGGGCAAGTATGGTTGCCTCGTTGCAAACTGCTTCAATATCCGCTCCCGTATATCCTTCAGTTTTCTTCGCCAAGGTTTCAATATCTATATCTTCCGCCAAGGGTCTTCCGCGAAGGTGTATGCGGAATATCTCCTTCCTTGCATCCTTATCCGGTAGGGGAACGTAAACCAAGCGGTCAAATCGGCCAGGCCTCAAAAGAGCAGGATCCAGTATGTCGGGCCTATTTGTGGCGGCTATTACAGTTACATTATGCAACTCCTCCAGCCCATCCATTTCCGTGAGCAATTGTGAGACTACCCTCTCTGTTACATGCGAGCCAATATCTCTTCCTCTTATGGGGGCTACCGCATCTATCTCATCTATGAATATAATAGCTGGTGCCGCCTGTCTAGCCTTACGGAATACCTCCCTTACCGCTTTTTCACTCTCGCCAACCCACTTACTCAGGAACTCAGGGCCCTTCACACTTATGAAGTTAGCCTCGCTTTCCGTGGCAACAGCCTTGGCCAGGAGAGTTTTACCCGTTCCAGGGGGTCCGTAGAGAAGTATACCCTTGGGAATCTTCACCTTCATATGGGCAAAGAGTTTGCGGTACTTCATGGGCCATTCTACTACCTCTCGAAGCTCTTGCTTGACCTGTTCCAATCCACCTATGTCCTCCCAGTGCACATTTGGCTTCTCTATAAGTACCTCTCTCATGGTGGAGGGTTGCATTTCCCTATAGGCATTCATAAAGTCTTCCCAGGTAACCTGCAACTTCTCTAAAATTTCCACAGGTATCTTCTCCATTTCTATATCTATCTCAGGCATTATGCGACGCAGAGCACGCATGGCAGCCTCCTTCACCAGAGCCGCAAGATCGGCACCAACGTATCCATGGGTCATCTCGGCGAGTTTATCGAGATTTACGTCCTCTGCAAGGGGCACGCCGCGGGTATGTATCTCTAGTATTTCTCTCCTGGCCTTGGTATCTGGAATTCCTATTTCAATCTCCCTATCAAATCTTCCTGGCCTCCTAAGCGCTGGATCTAGGGCATTTGGTCTATTTGTGGCACCAATAACCACAACCTTTCCTCTGCTCTCCAAACCATCCATAAGTGCAAGAAGCTGAGCCACTACCCTTCTTTCTACCTCACCGGTAACCTCATCCCTCTTGGGGGCTATGCTATCTATCTCATCTATGAAAATTATGCTCGGTGCATTCTCCTGGGCTTCCTTGAAGATCTCACGCAAATTTTCCTCGCTCTGCCCATAGTACTTGCTCATTATCTCAGGTCCACTTAAATATATGAAATGGGCATTTGCTTCATTGGCCACTGCCTTAGCCAATAGGGTTTTACCTGTTCCAGGGGGTCCGTAGAGAAGAACACCCTTGGGTGGTTCTATACCCAAACGCTCGAATAATTCGGGATGTCTCAATGGAAGCTCTACCATTTCGCGTATCTTCTTTATCTCCTCCTTTAAACCTCCAATATCTTCATAGGTCACAGTAGGTATTCCAGAAGTTTCCTTGGCTGGTTTTTCACTTATCTTTATCTTCGTATTCTGGGTTATTAGGGCAACTTCCTTAACGGGTTTTACGCTTGTTGCCACAAGATCAATTGTATTCCCCATCACATTAATTGTAATCATATCCCCCCTAGTTATCACTCTTCCTTCAAGGAGATTCTTAAGATAATCCTCTCCTCCAAGGAGCCTAAGGGGTTGGGTTGGAGCAAAGGTAACCTGGGTTGCTGGAGTTGCACTTACCTTCTTTATCTTTACCTTATCATCAATACCCACACCGGCATTTCTTCGTATATACCCATCTATTCTTATGACTCCTGAGCCCTCATCTTCAGGATATCCGCGCATTACCATGGCTGCCGTTTTTTTCTTTCCTTCAATCACGATAGTATCTCCAGGCATTAAACCCATCTTCTCAAATATTATAGGATCAACCCGGGCAATGCCCCTCCCCACATCACGTGAACGAGCTTCAGCTACCTTAACCACTATTCCTTCATTCTTATTCTTTTTCATATCTTTCACCTCCTAAATAAAAGAGGGATTTATTCTATTTGCACCCTCTTCTTTTCTCCTATTTCCTTCTTAAGTCGAATTATCAGCATACCATTCTCATACTTGGCCTTTACATTCTCAGTGGAAACCTTAACAGGCAATGGTATACTTCTATAGTATCTCCTAATTATTCTCTCCTTCTTGTGGTATCTTTTCACCTTTTCTTCCTTCTCTTCGGTGAGCTCAGCATTTACCTCTATGGCGTTGGGAGATACGTTTAACACTATATCCTCCTTCCTTACCCCCGGCAGTTCCATGAGCACCACTAGTTCATCGTCGGTTTCATACACATCCACCAAGGGCATCTTGTAATCCTGTGTATACTCCTTCCGTATGGCATTGAACTCTCTCTCCATCTCCGTCATTATGTCCTGCATCTCCTTAAATACCCTGTCTCCAAATATCATCTCCATCACCTCCAGTAGTTAACTTTCAGTTAACAACCTAAAAATAGCATGCAGAACTTCTATATAAAATTTTCGCATAGGAAAATGGAAGAAAACCTTAGAAACATTGAATTTAAAACAGCAAAAATTTATATACTATCTTTACGTTTAATTCCACTAGGTGAGTGGCTATGGAAAAATGGGGAATAGCAGCAATAATAATTGTAGTGATTATCATCATAGCAGGAGTGGCAGCCTACTTTGCAATGCAGCCAGCACCAGAGCAGCCTAAAAAGGAGCAGCTAGTAATAGGTGTTACAGATAAAATTTCAGATTTGGATCCCTCCAATGCCTACGATTTCTATACTTGGGAAGTGTTGAACAACATAATGGATGGCCTCGTTAAATACAGACCCGGCACATCTGAGATCGCCCCAGCCATTGCAAAAAGCTGGGATGTTAATGACAATGCCACAGTCTGGACCTTCCATCTGAGGAATGATGTAAAGTATCCCAATGGCACAGTTCTAAAGGCCTCCGATGTGGTTTGGAGCGTGAAGAGGGTCATGACTATCCAGGGAGACCCCTCATGGCTAGTAACTGACTTTGTGAAGGATGTTTCAGCTCCAGATGATACCACAGTAGTGTTCACCCTGCAGCATCCAACTTCCTATTTCCTATCCCTCTTAACAGATCCACCATATTTCCCTGTTAGCAGGGCATACAGCCCAACGGAAATACAGTCTGACCAGACAGCCGGCGGAGTTGGTCCCTACAAGATCACTAAGTGGGTCAGGGATCAGGAGCTTGACCTTGAGGCAAACCCATACTATTATGGAGATCAGCCAAAGATTAAGAAGGTGGTTATAAGATTCTACCAGGATGCCTCCACAATGAGGCTGGCCCTCGAAAATGGTGAAATTGACATAGCTTGGAGAACATTAAGACCGACGGATATAACAGACCTCCAAAAGGAGGGTAAATTCAGCGTAATTGAGGTGCCTAGTGCATACATAAGATATATCTGTATGAATGTGGCCAATCCACCTACCAACGATGTCCGTGTAAGGCAAGCATTGGCCTATGCCATTGATAGACAGCAGATTGCCGATAGAGTCTTCCAAGGCACCGTGGAGCCTCTTTACAGCTTGATACCCAATGGTATGTGGTCCCACAAGGATGTCTTTAAGGATAAATACGGTGCATCTCCAAACCTTGATCAGGCAAAGCAGCTATTGCAGCAGGCTGGATATAGTGAGAGCAATAAGCTAAAGATTCAACTCTGGTACACACCAACCCACTATGGAGATACAGAGGCCGATATCGCTCAGCTTCTCAAGGAGCAGTGGGAGGCCACTGGAATGATAGAAGTCACAATAAAGAGCGCAGAATGGCAGACCTATCTCGATTACGCCAGAAAGGGACAGATGCAGGTCTATATGTTTGGCTGGTACCCAGATTATCTGGATCCCGATGATTATACAACACCATTCCTCCAGTATCCAGCCAATAAGTGGGCAGGAACACAGTACAACGACAGTGAGATGAATGATATCCTGGCACAGGCTCAGCAGCTATCCGACCAAAATGAGAGAACCCAGCTGTATATCCAAGCACAGGAGAAGCTAGCAGAGGATGTGCCTTACATACCATTCATACAGGGTAAGCTCTACATCGTTACAAGTCCTAATGTAAAGGGAATAACCATAGGACCTGATATGATTTTCCACTACGATATGGTGTACTTTGAATCATAAAAAACTTTTTTTATTTTTATTTATTACCTCCCTCCAAGGTGATTCTTAATGGCATCAAGAGGCCTCGGTAGATACATTGTGATTAGAGCGCTTTTGATAATTCCAATGATTTTAATCCTATATACCGTTGTTTTCTTTTTCCTTAGGGTTCTACCCGGAGATCCAATAATGGCTGTTGTCGGAGCAAAAAATATTCCACCCGATGAATTGGAGCACCTTAGACATCTTGCAGGGTTGGATAAACCCTATTGGCAACAATACATAGAATATCTAGCTGGCGTGTTTACTGGAAATTTTGGAGTTACTCTAGCTTCCCCTAGGGGAAAACCGGTCATGGATTTCATTGCCCTAAGATTTCCTGCCACCCTAGAGCTTACTATATGGGGTTTCACTATTAGCGTTCTTTTAGGTCTTCTTACGGGTGTTATAGGTGCAACTAAAAAGGGTACTAAAATTGATACAAGTATGAGAATTTACAGCATATTTGTGTATACCCTCTTCATACCTTGGTTTGGTATGATGTTACAGTACTTATTTGGTGTTTATTTGCACTGGCTTCCCACATCTGGAAGAATTGATCCAGGAATGAGTATACATACAATTACGGGATTGTATGTTATAGATAGTCTTCTCACTGGCAATTGGCCTGCCTTTGTGAGTTCAATTAGGCATCTAATCCTTCCCTCTCTAACCCTGGGTATTGTGCTCAGCGGAGCCTACACAAGGCTGGTGAGGAACAATATGGTGGAGGTCCTCAGTATGGATTTTATACGCTCCTACTTTGCAAGAGGTGTGAAGGATAGAAAAGTTATGTGGTATGCCCTAAAAAATGCATTTATACCTGTTATTACCCTCATGGGCTTGCAATTCGCCATCCTTCTTGGTGGAGCTGTACTTACAGAAACAACCTTCAGCTGGCCTGGAATGGGCACATTCCTCATTGATAGAATAAATTATAGGGATTACACATCCATCCAAGGAACCGTGATATTTATTGCCATATTCATCGGTTTTATAAGTTTGATAGTTGACATAGTCTATGCTCTCCTGGATCCAAGGGTGAAGTATTAAAGGTGATAAAATGGAAATTGCAGATAAGATATTCAAACCCGCCTTCCAAGCGCTCTTTAAAAAAGTACCCGGTAGGGGCCTCCTCTTAGTTGGTCTTGGAATAGTGATAACCATTACCCTCCTAGCCATATTTGCCCCCTGGATATCTCCCTATGACCCAACGGCCTCAAGTGATGATACCTTCCTGCCTCCAAGTTGGGAACATCCAATGGGAACCAATAGGATAGGCCAAGATATGTTTTCCCGTATTTTATGGGGCGGAAGGGTGGTGCTTTATGTGGTTGGTGTGGCAACCCTCCTCTCCATGGCCGTGGGAATACCCCTGGGGCTTATATCCGGGTATTATCGGGGTAAGATGGATAGAACACTAAGCATAATAATGGATAGTATCTATGCCTTCCCAGCAATCATACTCGCCATAGTGATATCTGTGGCTCTAGGTCCAAGCCCTATAAATACCGCCATAGCCATATCCTTTGTCTATGTACCCACATACTTCCGTATGGTGCGTGGTCAAACCTTGAGTTTTAGAGAACAGCTATTTGTTGAGGGGGCAAGGGCAGTTGGAGCTAAAAATAAGGAGATTATGTTCAAGTATATTCTCCCAAATCTTGTTCCAACGATTCTCGTTGTATTCTCCCTTAGCGTGGCTGATGCAATTCTTACGGAGGCTGGACTGAGTTTCTTGGGATTATCGGTGACTCCCCCCACACCCGATTGGGGTTATGACCTGAAGGTTGGACAACCTTTCCTTCTCAGCGGTTACTGGTGGCTAGTGTTCTTCCCTGGAATGATGATCATGCTCTTCGCCATGGCCTTTGCCCTGATAGGGGAGGCACTTAGCGAGAGAACCTCCCTAGGCACGAGGTGATAAGGATGGCAGAAGTTATTATGAGTGTTAGAAATCTCAGCATATACTACTATACAATTGCAGGTACCGTAAGGGCTGTTGAAAATGTATCCTTCAATATTGAGAAGGGAGATTGGATAACCTTTGTTGGTGAGAGTGGAAGTGGAAAATCCACAGTGGCCTATGGACTCATAAACCTTGTACCTTCACCTGGAAAAATTGTGAAGGGTGAGATTATATTTATGGGAAAGGACCTGCTCAAATTGCCCCCAGAGGAACTGAAGAAATTGAGGGGTAAAGAGATAAGTATGATTTTCCAAGACCCTATGACAAGCCTAGACCCCTTAAGAAAGGTGGGCGACCAGATCGCCGAGGTCTTAATTGAGCATGGTGTGGATGAAAAGGATGCAAAAGATAGGGCAAAGGAGTTGCTAAAAAGTGTAAATATACCAGAGGATAGACTGGAGTACTATCCCCATCAATTAAGTGGGGGGCAAAGGCAGAGAATTATTATTTCCATGGCTATGGCTTTCCATTCCAAGCTTATAATAGCTGATGAGCCCACCACCGCACTGGATGTTATAGTTCAAGATTCCATTATGGACCTCTTGGAGGATTTGAGAAAGCAGGGTACCAGCGTGTTTTTTATTACCCATGATATTTCCCTGGCGGTGGAGAGGAGCAACAAAATAGGTATAATGTACGCTGGTAAGCTTGTGGAATTTGGATATGTAGATCAAATTGTGGATAACCCACTCCATCCATACACTTCTGCACTATTTCAGAGCACTCCGGATTTGTGGGTTGATAAGCAAATCACCTCCATACCCGGTTATCCTCCAGATCTTAGAAATCCACCTCCTGGATGCAGATTCTATCCAAGATGCAGTGTTTTCAAAGAGAAGAAGGAGTTCATGGGTAAGTGCAATGCAATAGAGCCGAAGATGGTTGAGGTTGAAAAAGGCCACTTCGTTGCATGCCATCTGTATGGTGATTGAAATGGATTACATACTTGAGGTTGAAAATCTGAAAAAATATTTCCCGGTGCGAAGAAGCATAGTAGATATGCTTAAGAAAATGCCAGAAAAATATGTAAAGGCTGTAGATGGAATCAGTTTTAAAATAAAGAGGGGCGAAACCTTGAGCCTAATAGGAGAGAGCGGATGTGGAAAGACAACGGCTGGAAGAACAATATTGAGGCTGATTGAGCCCACCGATGGGAAAATAATATTCAATGGTAAGGACATAACAAAAATCCCAGAAAATAAACTTAGGCCCATAAGGAGAAAAATGCAGATAATATTTCAAGATCCCTATGCAAGCCTAAGCCCAAAGATGAAAATCGGCGATGCCATAGCGCATCCCCTCCTAATTCACAAATTAGCCACCAAGGAGGAGGCAAAGGAAAGAGCTCTGGAGATGTTAAAAAGGGTAGGACTGACTCCCGAGGATGAGTTTTATAATAGATTTCCGCACCATCTCAGCGGGGGGCAGAGACAAAGGGTTGTTATAGCAAGGGCTATGATTCTAAAGCCCGAGTTCATTGTTGCCGATGAGGCTGTTTCTATGATAGATGCTTCCATGCGTGCTTCAATACTAGAGTTGCTTAAGGACTTTAAGAAGGAGTATAATTTGAGTATGTTATTCATCACCCATGATATAGATATTGGAAAGCTCATCTCCGATAGACTTGCCGTAATGTACCTTGGAAAGATTGTGGAAATTGGAAGAACAAATGATATACTCACAAACCCCCAGCACCCATATACAAAGGCCCTTATTCAAGCGGTTCCTTCCATAACCAAAAGGAAGAAAGAGAAGAAGATACACATAAAGGGAGAAATTCCCAATGCCATAGATATACCTCCAGGATGCAGATTCCATCCAAGATGCCCATTTGCAGAAGATATATGCAAGAAAAAGGAACCTGAGTTGATAGAAGTGGAAGAGGAACATTTCGTGGCATGCCATCTTGTGAAATAGATTTATCTCTTCCTTTCTGGTATTTTTGGAGAGGAGAACATGGGAGATACCTCAGGGGCCTCCTTAACAAGGTGGCTGCGGAGAACTATATTATCCAAGGATTGATAGATGAGGTAAAGGTATACTCCAAAAACGATCCATCCAAAGAGGAAACCAAGGATCATAGGTAAAAATAGGGAGTCTCTCGCCCTTCTGTAATTACCTCGGGTGTAGAAAGATTTAACATTTCTCAAAAGGAGGGCCTGGAATACATTTATTATTGCAAATACAAATCCTACAATGCCCCAAGGCAGAAGGAATATGCCCCAGAGGGCATTTATACCAGCCATAACAATGGCTATTATTATGCTTAACTCCAAGGATTCTCCAACACTGCCCACACCCTTCATCATTACTTTATAAATTTGCCATTATTTAAACGTTTGCAATAATGGAAAAATTATTTATCGTGCACACCATTGCCATAGGGATGAGAGATAGAAAGTATGATGAAATCAGAGAAGTGAAAATAATACCCTATTACCAGAAGAAGCCCTACGGTTCCGCATTGATACAGCAGGGGGATACTGTAGTACTTTGTTCTGCACAGGTAATAGAGAATGTGCCAGATTGGCTCAAAATGCAAAATTCTGGATGGATAACTGCTGAGTATTCTATGCTTCCCGGCTCCTCGGAGGTCAGAATATTTAGAGATAGGGGACATGTGAATGGTAGGAACAAAGAGATAGAGAGAATAATTGGCCGCTCCCTTCGGGCCGCCGTGGATTTAAATAAACTTGGACCTAGAACCATATGGGTTGACTGCGATGTTATCCAGGCCGATGGAGGCACAAGGACCGCAAGCATAACTGGAGGGTTTGTGGCCTTGACCCTCGCCATTAGGAGATTGATGAAGGAGGGAAAGATTGCTGAGAACCCTATAAAATACAAAGTGGCAGCCATAAGTGTTGGGATTGTTGAAGGAAAACCCATGCTGGATTTGGCCTACGAGGAGGATTCCAAGGCAGATGTAGATTTGAACATAGCTATGAATGAGGAGGGAAAATACATTGAGATACAGGGAACCTCTGAGAGGAGACCCTTAAGTAGGGAGGAACTCAACGTTCTTCTTGATTTGGCCGAGAAGGGGATTATGGAGCTCTTCAAGAGGCAGGAGGAAGCACTTAATGTGTAGGTTTGTGGCTGTGATTTCAAAGGATGATATTAATCTCGAACCCTACCTTAATTTTTTAAAACTCCAAGCTAAGGAGGGAAAAAGGGCCCCCCATGGAGATGGCTTTGGATTCTGGATCCTCTCGGATAATGGGGAGCATTATTACAGAACCACAATGCCAGCATGGAAATACCGGGGCTCATTACCTGAGGGAAAAATAGCATTTTTACACGCAAGAAAAAGAGGGCTAGAAGGGGCACCGATTTCGATTTTAAACGTTCATCCCTTCCTTTATGATGGTCGAGTGTTTATGCACAATGGGTCATTGAAAATCGAAAAGCATCCTAAGGCCTTGGGAAACACAGATACAGAAAGTTTCTTTCTCAAACTTATGGATCTGGGGTTGGAAAAAGCCCTACAGAATGTTAAAAAACGGGGAAACTTCTCCTCCCTAAACTTTGTAATGTGGGATGGGGGAAAAATAATAATTTTCCGTGCAGCGAGAAGGAGAGAAAACTATTTTACAATATACATTAAGAGGGATGGGAATAAAATCATTGTGTCCACCGAGGGAGATGACTCATGGGAAGAGGTGAAAAATGGGGAGATGGTGATTATCCATAGAGATCTTTCCTCTGAAACTCGCTGTATTTTCCGAGATATGTGCCATTGAGAAGATAAACTTCCATATCTCCCACAAGATTGTTTTTAAATAAGGGACCTAGGGGAGTGCCTAAGGAGGCCCCCACCAAGGGATTGAAGGCGGGTAAAATGATGATTTGAGTTCTTTTCCCATATCTTTCAACACCCCTATCATTTAAATTTCCCTTTAAGAGGCAGGGCATACGATGTAATTTACCCATGGAATCTGGCAAATCCACCTCCGGATGCATATGGCCCATAAATACAATGCTGGATTTCATAACCTCCTGAGAGGGCCATGAATGACCGTGGGTGAAGCCATAATCCCCAATTGCAAAACCCATGGATGGATAAATCTTGAAATCCACCAATTCCTCTATTCCTCCATCATGGTTTCCCTTAACAGCCATGATTTCATATTCCATTCCTTCAAAGAATCTTCTAACATATATGGGCTTGGAAAGTATGCTGTGCTTGATATCACCAAGAATTATGAGCTTCTCAGCCCCGGTAGAATTCATAATATCGATAATTCTGTTCCTCATACTTTCCCATTGCCATGGCACCACAATTCCTCTATTTCTCAGCTCCTCCTCATATCCTATATGCAAATCCGCAATTATTACCGAATTAATATCCTCAATAAAAATTGCCCTATCTAAAATCCTCATTCTCCACACCATAGCGAAGCAAAACCCCATCTCCCAAGGGTTTGCATTCAATAAGCTTGAGTTTTATAACCCCGTCCTCATCTTCAGCCCCCACACCCTCTGCAAGGGTCGGAGCGCCTCCTCCTATTATGATAGAGCCTACAAATACATCCAACTCATCAACCAATCCTTCCTTCAAAAAGGAGTGAATTACCGTTCCACCTCCCTCCACCATCACGCTCCTTATGCCCCTTCTCCAAAGCTCAGCCAGGAGGCACTTCAAATCCACCTGTTTTTCTCCGCATCTTATAATTTCAGCATTGATATTTCTCTGGGGTGCTGCTTCAGTGGTGGCAACAATGGTTTTTGCCATATTGTTAAGAACCTTTGCCCCCTCAGGTATCCTTAGCTTTGAATCCAATACAACCCTTACAGGGTTTCTTGGATTCTTCACATATTTCTCCTTTACCGTTAATTTGGGGTCATCCTTCAAAATAGTGTTTATTCCAACCAAAATTGCGTCTACAGAGTTACGAAGCTCATGTACCCTGCGAAAATCCTTCTCATCACTAATCCTTATCCTCTTACCACCAACAAGGGCAATCTTACCATCAACACTCATGGCTGCATTAATAATAACCTTGGGACGCATAGAATCACTTCCCAAATCTTCTTTGCCTGAGTTGATAGGAACGTATCGCCCGCAAGAAATCTATTTTACGAAATGTGGGCCAGTAGATATCTGCAAAATAAAATTCGCTGTATGCACTCTGCCATAGGAGAAAATTACTTATCCTCTCCTCACCGGAGGTACGAAGAATCAAATCTGGATCCGGCAAATCTCCTGTGTAAAGATGCTTTTTCACGGTATCCTCAGTTATGTCATCCACATCCAACTTGCCTTCCTTCACTTCCTGGGCTATTTCCTTTATTGCCTTAATTATCTCCTCCCTTCCCCCATAGGCGATGGCTATGTTGAAGAAAAACTCATCATAATCCTTTGTTTTCTCCTCCGCGTATTCAATAGCTTCCCTTACATCCCGAGGAAGGATGTCCCTCTGGCCAATGACCCTTATTCTTATCCTATTTTTGTGTACCCTCTCATCATCGGCAGCCCTTTTTAGGTTTTCTACGAAGAGACGCATTAATTCCATCACTTCCTCCCTACTCCTATTAAAATTCTCTGTGGAGAAGGCATAAACGGTGAGAATTTTTATACCTATCTCACGGCACCACTCTATTACCTCCTCCAATTTGTCCTTGCCCTCCCGGTGTCCATCGGTTGGTTTCATCCATAATTCCCTGGCAAAACGGCGATTTCCGTCCATAATTATACCTACATGCTTTGGTATTCTGCCCCCCTTCACCATCTTGAGGAGCTTTTTCTCGTATGCCTTGTAGGCAGTTTCCACTAATCCCTCTGTAAAATCCATTGCCCCATTATTTCTCTTATTTTATTTATTTCTTTTCCCTGAAGAAGGAAAATTAAAACATCACCTTCCTTCAAAATGAATTTGGGGGAAGGGTTTCTTATTATTTTTTCTCCCCTCTTTATGGCAAGGATTGTGCCTATCTTCTTCCTTATATCCGTATCCTTTATTTTCCTACCGGCATATTTGTGGGGTAGATGCATCCCAAGGATCTGCAAATCCTCAGAGATTACTATCCTATCCATAAACGCTGCCACCTTGGGCGCAAGGAGAAACCTTAAAATTTCCTTCCCCACCATCTCGCTCTCAAGCACCACATAATCGGCGCCCGCCTTGTAAATTTTACTAACCGTTTCCCTTTTCTTGACAACAGCACCTATTTTTATTTTAGGATTCAATTTTTTGGCTAGAAGGGTGATGAATATACTCTTATCATCATTCTCCACAGCTATTATCAGTGTATCCTCTTCCCTTATGCCTGCCATTATCAATGTATCCTCCTTAGCCGGATCTCCCTTCACAAACCCATCCCCATTAGGCACATTTTCATCAATGAATTTTCCCTGTAAACCCCGGGTAATCCCATTATACCCACATATGATCATCTAGGCACCTCCCTTGAAGATAATTAGCACATCTCCTTCCTTGAGGATGAACTGTGGCGCCGGATTCACTATCAGCCGAGTTCCCCTATATATGGCAATTATTGTGCCCCTCTTTTCCTTTATTTTTGATTCCATTATACTCTTTCCATCAAGCTCCTTATCCACCCTGTATTCTTCAATGCTTGTATCCTTGAATATCTCCCCAGAAAGATGATGCACAAAATCACCCCTTATCCAGTGGGATAGCACAGCACTTATAACCTTATCCCTAGATATCACCCTGTTTGCACCGCATTTGTATAGTATGTCCTCCACACCCCCATTATGGGCTAAGGCTATGATGTTTAACTTTCCATTTAATCTCCTGGCAGTCAATATGGTAACAGCATTTGTTTCATTGTCTCCAACGGCTATCAGTGCCTTTGCCCTATCTATATTAGCCCTCTGGAGATTTTCCATCTCCGTAGGTTTTCCCTCCACAGAGGGAACATCCTGAGGCGGCTTTTCGTCCACTATAACAAAGGGTATATCCAGGAGTTCAAGTTCATCCTTTATTACCTTTCCAATATCATTATACCCTGCAATTATTATGTGTGCATCCTCGGGAATTGGGAGTCTCCTTTCATGCACGGCACTCTTAACCTTCATCTCTATCCATGGACCGAGTAGTGCCTGGATTCCTCCAAATATAACACCCAATCCGAAGATAAGATAGAGAATGGTGAACCATTTACCAATTTCACTCTCCAAGCCTATGCCAGATGGATAGTGCCCCAGCGTTGATATGGTGGCTATACTGAAATATATGGCATCTGTAAATGAGGTACTCTGATGCTCCACAAAAACCTTTATGATTACATACCCCAGGCTCCCCAAGAGTATTGTGGAAAGTAGCATCATAAGAAAGAGTATGAGACGATTCTTCAACGGAAAGGATGAAATCATTAAAAAAGGTATAACTATTAACAATTTAGATTTTACCATGGAGGGGAAAAGATAAATATGGAATATGCAATTCCCCCAGTAGTATGAGCATGAAAACATATCTTAAATTGACCTTCAATAGTGAGGGAGCGAGCCCCAGCGAGATAATGGATAGACTCAAATCCTTGGGATTCAGACCGATTACTGGGATGTACGATATGGTATACGAATGGGACAATGGTGCTACGGTGAAGGACGCCATATGGTTCGCCGATAAGGTGCACGAGACCCTTAAGGGATACAACGTTCTATTTCAACTAGAAACAATTTCAGAGTGATCATCTTCTATAAATATACCTCTTGTAGGTCCCGCATCTAAGGCATTTTATAACAACCTTTCCCTTTTTCAATCTCACTTGGGCTGTTTTTCCAGGTATCAAAAAAGTATGACATCTTTTGCAAAAATTCCTCTTCATATCCCTAGGTATTCTAACATTGTACTTGGTGGATAAATTAACAATATGATCCACATACCTTCTGGCCAGGTCCTCCTCACCCTCTATAGCTTTTTCCATGGCAAGCTCATATAGTATTTTTATTCGTTCTCTTGCAATTTTCTGCATATATTTTTTTCTTGGATTCACAAAAGTTTTAGGGATTCATAGATAAAAAACTTTGCTATTTACAGGATATGCGGGAGATTTATTTAATTCGAAAAAATTTATAAAATCGTGTAGCACTGCCTCCCGTAGTAATTCTTACAAAAAAATATTTATACGAGAATAGCAATACCTTATATGGGGTGAGTAAAAATGGTAGGAATAAGTGAATTGGCAAAAACAGTTGCAAAGAAGGCTGGCGTCAGCCAGAAGCAGGCAAGAGCTGTAATCAAGGCCTTTATTGATGAGGTCGTCGAGCAGGTGAACAAGGGAAACAAGGTAAATCTAGTAGGGTTTGGAATATTTGAGCGCCGTGTCCAGAAGGCCAGAAAGGCCAGAAATCCAAGGACCAAGGAGGTTATTAACGTTCCTGAGAAGAAGAAGTTCGTCTTCAGGGCCTCTAGCAAGGTTAAGTATCTCTAAACCCTTTTCTTTATTTTTATCTAGCAATTATTTTTGTGAATTTTGCATTTGGATCTTTTGATATATATGCCTTCAAATTCCCATAGGTGAGCATGGATAAAAATACAACCTCTGTTCCCTTCTCTATTATTTTCCTATATTTCTTTATGGCCTCAATTTTTCCAGCCATCCCCTTGGTAACATCGGTGAATTTAGAACCCGTAACCTCAGCCAGGGATTCCAAATCATTTAAATTTATAACCGGTATGTGCCTTGCCCCAGGATCTTTCTTGGGATCCGCTGTATATATGCCATCAACATCCGAGGCAAATATCAATCTCTTGGCACTTAATTTTTCGGAGAGATACACAGCCAAGGTATCTCCAGAGCACACAGAGAAGCCCATTCCCTTATCGGCCACTATGTCCCCGCCGAGAACAGGCACCATACCCAAATCCAGAAATCTTTTTATGGGCTCCCAGAAAAATTCCCTTATCTCCATATTCTCAGCCATTATTTGACTGCTGGGTAAAAATATCATGGCATTCACACCCTCCTCCTGAAGCGCCTTAACCAACTCCATCCTCAATTCAAAAACTATGGATTGGGTCTTGGCGAGATTTAATAGATTCTCTGGACCTGTATATCCCTTGTAAAGCCCATACTTCTTCACAGGCGGATGCCCAAATGAGCCTACTCCATGGATTATTATAACCCTTTTAAGCGTTTCATGTATCTCCCTGGCTATATCCCTAAATTTCTCTCTTCTCATCCTATAGGGTTTAGATTTATCGGTTAGTAAGGAGCCACCAAGTTTTATTATGGTTAACTCCTCCATCTCTCCACCTCAAAGGGCCCAGAATGGTTCTAATATGGTATTTATCCCTGGCCAAAGACCCATCAAGATTAGGATTATCCCAACTATTATAACAGCAGCAGGAATTATTATATTATCTACATCCTTTGGGCTTAGCATTTCCACTATCATCCCAACCACTGCAAGGATGAGAATTGGCACTATCCACTGGCCCACAGAAAATATTGTGTAGGTATAAATCAAGCTTCCATTGTAATAAACCTGAGCACCCATTAGACCATAGAGGAAAATCATGAGGATTGTGAGAATTAATCCCATTAGGAACATTCCAAGGATTGAGCCTTCCCATGTCTTTGTACCTGCAACTCCCCTTATCTTCCTCTTCCCATAATTTCTCCCGATTATGTCGGCAAAACCATCACCGAAGGCGAGAATGGAGAAGGAGGCTACGGCCAGAGGGTGGGCCCACCAGAAGAGGGATACTATAATCATAACTATGGTGTAGTAGAATGTTCCCTTTAGCAGTTCCCTTGGATCTCCAGAACGTGACATGGTATTTACAAAGGCCTCATCCTTGGATATACCTAGCCCTATAGTCAAAAACTTGAGGGCAAAAATTAGGGGTACTATGGAAGCTATCAGTGGGGAATACCAATTTCCAGAGTAAAACGGAAAGAAGAAAAGAAAGATGGGGGCAGCAAAGGTATGTATGACCTTCCTTGATACATTTATACTCAACTTTCCAGAGTTCCTGAGCTTGTCATTTATCCCAATTAGTAGGAATATAGCCACTAGAGTTATGAAAAATGCAATAATGTCTTCCACTATTGGTATGCCTATAAATCCCAATAATCCCATAATGTGCTCACCTCTCTTCCTACACGATGTGAATTGAAGTATTTAATATTTTGGAGATCTTAAAGATACTTGTTTTTCACATACCTCACAAAGTATTCTGGATTAACCTGTTCACCGAAGCTCCTCTGCAACAATTCCTTGGGTGGATATATTGAGCCATATTTGTGCACCTTTTCCCTTAACCACTGCTTTATGGGTTCAAATTCAGCCTTCTTAATATTCTCCTGGAAATCCGGGATATCCCTTCTTATATATTCTCCAATCTGGGCCGATAGTAATGTACCTATGGAATAGGTTGGGAAGTATCCTATGGTACCATGGGCCCAATGTATGTCCTGCATAATACCCTGGGCATAGCTCTTCGGCCTTATGCCAAGCAATTTTTCCATTTCATCGTTCCAAAGTTCAGGTAAATCCTTGGCTTTTATTCCCTCATTCACCATTATCTTTTCCAGTTTGAATCGAAGCAATATATGGAAATTGTAGGTGACAACATCTGCCTCCGTGCGTATGTAATCGGGACGCACTATATTGAAATACCAGTATATGTCCTCAGGAGTATAATCTTTCACCTCCGGCATATTCTCCTTTAAAAGTGGATATATCAACTCTGCAAATTCCATGCTTCTCCCAATTATATTTTCCCAGAACCTGCTCTGGCTCTCATGTATCCCCAAGGATACGCCCCCAAGGATTGGGGAGAACATAAATCTTTCATCCTGTTGCAATTCATATAGGGCATGGCCAAATTCATGGATTGTACTCAAAAGGCTTCGGCGGAAATCAAATCCCTCATAGCGGGTTGTAATGCGAACATCCTTTACACCAAATTCAGTGGTGAAAGGGTGAGCAGATACATCAAGCCTAGCCCTGATTCCCAGGGGATAACCAAACATCTTGAGTATCCCTATATTAACCCTTTCCATGGCCCTTCTATCATACTTCAATTTTTCAAGAGGATGCTCCTTGGGTACCCTATCCTCCTCCAGAATCCTATCCAGTAGGGGCTTTAAGTCCCTTTCTATCTTATCAAACATCCTCTCAACATCCTCTGTGGTTAGGCCCTCCTCAAAGAGATCGAGGAGGGCATCGTAGGGATATTTTTCATAACCGAGGTAATCCGCAGCTCTCTTGGCGAGGTCCATTATCTTATCAAGCCAAGGGGCAAATTTCTCGTAATCATCCTTCTCTTTAGCCTCTCTCCACACGGCTGTTGCCCTACTGGTGGTCTCACTTACCTCCCTAACAAACTCTGGTGGGAATGAACTCTGTATCTTTATTTTTCTCTTAAGAACCCTGACTACACCCCTTTCATACTCATTTAACCCCTCTATTCCTTCGGCTTTATTAACTAGGGATACAAACTCTGGATCCAGAAGAAATTTCTGGGATAATACGGACAATTCACCCTCTGCGACACTCCTTTCCATTATTCCCTCCTTGGGCATATTTACCTCCATATCCCAAGAGAGTACTGCACCCGCATGATTAATCGCCCATATTCTTCTATATTTCTCCAAAATACTCTTAATCACCTCATTTTCAAAGACCATTTGAATCACCATGCAATAATCGCATTCACATAGATAAATTTAATCACGCCGTGCTATTATTTAGCAATGGAAATATTTAATTCCTTTAATCCCTTTTCATCCTCCATGTTCTCAAATAGGGTAACCAGTATTGAACTCTCGGGCATAAGGAAGATTTTTGATATGGCACAGGGTGAAGTTATAAATCTTGGTTTGGGGGAACCCGATTTTCAACCCCCACCAGAAGCCATGGAGGCTCTAGAGGAAGCGGTAAAGAAGGGGTACAATAAGTACGGGCCCTCCAAGGGATTTCCAGAACTAAGAGAAGCCCTAGCTGATAAATTCAGGAAGTATGCTGATATAACCGCCGATAATGTTCTTGTCACCGTTGGTGCCACCGAGGGTATGCTTGCCACATTGTTAAGCGTTATAAATTCTGGAGATGAAGTCCTATATCCAGATCCGGGATTCGTTTTGTATAAGCCCCATACGATAATCGCCGGTGGTAAGCCTGTGGCGTACCCCATAAGGCAGGAAAACGATTTCATGCCAGCACAGGAGGATTTGGAAAAGAGAATAAATAAGAAAACAAAGGCCATAATACTCAATTATCCAAATAATCCCACCGGTGGTGTAATAGATGATGAGCACATAAAAATGGTCATTGATCTTGCGGAGGATAATGATCTCCTCATAATTTCCGACGAGGTTTATTTCAACATAATATACGAGGGGGAGCCAAAAACATTCCTAGGCAAGTATGATAAATTGATTTTCGTAAATTCATTCTCGAAGGAATTCGCCATGACAGGATGGCGCCTGGGCTATCTTATAGCCCCAAGGGAATATGTTGAGCAGATAGGAAAAATACATTATTACACAGTGGCTTGCCCTCAGAGCCCTATGGAGTATGCAGCCCTAACTGCAATCAAAAAGAGTGAATACTATTCTCATATGATGGTGGAAAAATTCAGAAAAAGAAGAGATTTAATTTACAATCTCCTGAAGAAGATGGATGGAGTGAATCCAAATTTTCCAAAGGGTGCATTTTATATTTTCCCAAAAATTGAACTTGATGCAGATCCCATGGAAATAGTGAAAAAGGTGGTTGAAAAGGGTGTGCTCTGCACTCCCGGTGAGGCATTTGGCTCCTCTGGAGAAAGGCATATTAGATTCTCATACGCTGCCAGTGAGGAAAATATTATCAAAGGTATGGAAATTTTTGACTCTGTTCTCGATGAGTTTAGGTAAACATAACGAAACCTTATATTTTTTCTTTACATGCCTATGCCTGGTGATTATATGAAGGGATACGGTAAAATTTTGCGTGTGAATCTCACCACGGGTGAGGTAAAAAAGGAGGATTTGCCTCCAGAGATTGCAAGAAAGTTTCTAGGTGGCCTTGGAATAGCTGCCTACTACCTTTACAAGGAGGTACCTAAGGGTGCGAATCCCCTGGGTGAGGAGAACAAGATATTCATAGTACCTGGATTACTAACCCCCTTTGGGATACCGACAGCATCCAAAACCGCTCTAACTTCCAAATCGCCGCTCACCGGTGGCTTTGGACGCACAGTTGTTGGAGCACCTATGGGTGTTGAGCTAAAAAGGGCAGGATATGAGATGCTTATAATTGAGGGAATAAGTGAAGAGCCTGTAGTTATAAAGATTGAGGATGAAAATGTTGGTATTGAATCCGCCAAGGAACTCTGGGGCCTGACCACTTTAGAGGCTCAGAAGAAACTTAAGGAGAAATATGGAAAGGTTGCAACAGCTGTTATAGGGCCCGCGGGAGAGAACCTCAGCAAGATAAGTGGTATAGATTTTGAGGAAAGACAGGCAGCCAGGAACGGTATAGGTGCAGTATTCGGGTCTAAAAAATTGAAAGGAATAGTTGTTAAAGGAACCCACAAACCAGAACCCGCTGACAGGGGAAAACTTGTAAAACTAATAGCTAAGTGGGCAAAAATAATAAAGGACCATCCTGCCACTAAGGATGATATGGGTTATGGAAGTGGTGAGTTCCTAAGATGGATGAATGTGGAGCGCGGTACATTCCCAACCAGGAACTGGCAGTGGGGATACTTCCAGAGCTTTTACGATAAGGCAAAGGAGGGGGAGCTGTTAGGCATAGACCCCTATTACTGGGTGCCAAAATTCAGAAGCGGAAGAAATCCATGCCCCAACTGTACCAAGCCCTGTTCCCAGGTATTTAAATTAACAAAATACAGGCCAGGAGCCACCACCGATGGCCCCGAATACGAAACCCTGTACTCTTTGGGTGGTGAGTTGGAAATCCAAGATCCAGAAGCCGTTGCATACTTAAATCTCCTTTGTGATGAGTATGGGCTTGATACAATTTCCGCAGGAGTTACCATTGGCTGGGCCATGGAGGCCTATGAAAGGGGATTGCTTACCAAGGAAGATACTGATGGTCTTGACCTGAGATTCGGAAATGTGGAAGCTGCCGCGGAGGCCCTAAGAAAGATGGCATATCGTGAAGGAAAACTGGGAAAACTCCTTGCTGATGGTAGCAAGGCTGCAAGTGAGAAGCTTGGAAAGGGAAGTGAGAAATTTGCCATCCATGTGAAGGGTCAAGAACTACCAGCATACGATGTCCGTGGAATAAAGGGAATGGCCCTTGCAATTGCAGTATCCTATCGTGGGGCTTGCCACTTAACCGCTGGAGTTTATGGCACCGAACTGGTGGGTAGATGGTGGAAATTCGATGGAATTGATAGGTTGAAAGCTGAAAATAAGGGCTTCGAAATTAAAACCCACGAGGATCTTATGCAAGTCTATGATGCTCTGGGTATCTGCAAATTCTCCCGCCATATGTACTTCCTAGAGGGCTTTCCAGAGCTGGTAGAAGCCATAACAGGATTCCAAATGAGCAATGCTGAGCTTATGGTAATAGGCGAGCGTATCTACAACGTTGCCCGTGCCTTCAATGCCAGGGAAGGCTTCGATCGCAAGGATGATACCCTTCCATGGAGAATACTTCACGAGCCCATACCCAAGGGTAAGAGCGCAGGAGCATACGTAAAACCAAAGGAATTGGAGCATATGCTCGACGAGTACTATCAGGCAAGGGGCTGGAGCGAGGATGGCATACCAACAAAGGTAAAGCTGATATCCCTAGACCTAGAAGATATAGCCGAGGAGATAGGTGCTGGGCACTAATTTTTTCCTTTTTATTTTTAACCTTCATTATTTATACTTCCTTGTAATAAACCTATTATGGTCCAGGCTGTATTTCATGATGGTTTACCCCTTCGCAAGGTTATTATGTCACCTCCGAGGGAGGAATACTTCAAGGTAGAAAATCTTCAGAAACACAACATACGGGAAATCGCTGATAAAGAAAAAGCCCTGGAGCAACATGAGGCCATACGAAAAATTATGAAAAATGCGGGCATAAATGTTATTGAAATTCCAGAGCTAAAGGGGCATCCAAACTCCGTTTTCACCATGGATACCTCCCTTCCCCTTGGAGATTCCTTCATTAAGCTTCGTATGGGCCTGGCCACAAGGAGGGGGGAGGAAGAATGGATGGCAAAGATTCTTGAGAATTTGGGACTTGAAATGATTGGCGAAATAAAAGAACCGGGCACAGCCGAGGGGGGTGATTTAATACCTGCCTATCCCTACTTCTTCTTGGGCATTTCTGGTAGGACCAATAGGAATGGGGCTGAACAATTGAAGAGAATTCTTGAGAATTATGGATATGAAGTCCGCCTTATACCTGTACCCCATATACACCTTCATCTGGGGGGTGCCATGACACTAATAGGGGAGGATAGAATTCTGGCATGCAAAAGCATACCCGATGAATATCTTAGGGGTTTTGAGGTCATAAAATTGAACTGCGGCTCCTTCATAAGTGGAAATGTGATATATCTTGGTAGAGAGAGGGTCATAGTTGAGAGGAGGAACGTAGAGGCTAGGATGAATCTAGAAAATATGGGATACGATGTATATTCCCTGGATCTCTCTGAATTTGTCAAGGGTTCCGGAGGGCCATCTTGCCTCATTTTGGCCTTGGAGAGGGGTTAAAGTTTTTTATCCTGAAGCCCATGCAAGGATATGAGAATCTATGATACGCTGAGGGCAGAGAAAAGGGAGTTTATCCCCCTTCACCCGGGAAGGGTTGGGATGTATGTGTGTGGCCCAACCACATACGATTATGCTCATATTGGCCATGCTCGCCCAGCAATAATTTTTGATATGCTACGTAGATTTTTTGAATATCGGGGTTACGATGTGGTTATGATTTCCAACATAACCGATGTGGATGATAAAATAATAAACAAGGCAAGGGAGAGGGGAGAGGATCCTATAGAGATGGCCCATTACTATGCCAAGGAATACCTAAAGGATATGGATTCCCTTAGGGTTCGCCGTCCAAATATAATTCCAAAGGCCACAAGGCATATGGAGGAGATAATAGCCCTTATAGAAAAATTAATTGAAAATGGTTATGCCTATGAAAGTGGTGGAGATGTTTATTTTTCAGTGGAAAAATTCAAAGATTATGGAAAACTATCCCATCGCAATATTGATGATATGCTAGCCGGTGCAAGGATTGAAATAAGTGAAAAGAAAAAGAACCCTCTTGATTTTGCCCTTTGGAAGGCCGCAAAACCCGGGGAGCCGTCATGGCCAAGTCCTTGGGGCCCAGGAAGGCCTGGATGGCACATAGAGTGCAGTGCCATGAGCATGAATTACCTAGGCCCAACTCTAGATATCCATGGAGGGGGTGCGGATCTCATATTCCCGCATCATGAAAATGAGATTGCCCAAAGTGAGGCTGCCACAGGAAAAACCTTTGCGAGGTATTGGATGCATGTTGGCTTGGTTAAATTTGAGGAGGAGAAGATGAGCAAATCCCTGGGAAATGTATTCCTCATAAGGGATTTATTGAAAAAATATCCCCCAGAGGCAGTGAGAATAATGTATATCAACGCCCATTATCGCAAACCCTTTGATTTTACCGAGAAAAATTTAGAAGAGGCAAGGATAATAATGGAAAAGGTATGGAGCACCTATCAAATATTGAGAGATGTCTCGGAGGATAGCAATGCCAATAGGGAAACTTTGAAGAAAATAGAGGAGAAGAAAGAGAAAATAATAAAGGCACTGGATGACGATTTCAATACAAGAGAGGCTTTGAAGGAGTATATTGATTTCATAAATTATGCCAAGTCACTTAAGGGTGGTGACGCAAAGGTAGCGTTGGAATTTTTGGAGGAAATGGACGAAATATTCGACATTCTACCCAAGAAAGAGGAGAGCAAGGAAAAGGAGCTTGTGGAGCTCCTACTGAAAGTGAGAAATATGGAAAGAAAAAATAAGAATTATGCCCTGGCCGATTATATAAGGGATGAACTTTCAAAAATTGGAATAAAAATAGAGGATACAAAGGATGGTACCCTGTGGTACAGAATTTAAGCGTCTCTTATTCCCTCTTCCACTATTTTTATAACAACTTCCCCATCCGGAAGTGCTGGAGAATCGATGAGCCTTGCAATTCTCTTGGTACCCCTGCTCTTCCTCAGGTAAATCCTATATGTGGCCGTGTGTCCCACTATATGCCCGCCTATGGGCTGGGTTGGGTCTCCAAACATCATTCCGGGATTTGCCGCAACTTGATTCGTGACGGCCACCACCGCATTATTCAAGTCGGCAAATCTTAAGAGGTCATGCATATGCTTGTTAAGCAATTGTTGCCTCTCGGCCAAGGAGCCGCGACCAACATATTCGGCGCGAAAATGTGCTGTTAGGGAGTCTACAATTAGTAATCTTATGGGATACTCCTTTGCCAGTTCCATTGCCTTATCAACCAGCAAAATCTGGTGACTGGAGTTAAAGGCCCTGGCGACATGTATGCGCTTTAATACCTCCACAGGCTCCAGGCCTACTGCTTCAGCCATTTGCTTTATCCTCTCAGGCCTAAAGGTATTCTCGGTATCAATGTAGATGGCATGTCCTTCAAGACCACCTTTATCCTTGGGCAATTGAACATTAACCGCCAGTTGATGCATAATCTGGGTTTTCCCTGATCCAAATTCTCCAAAGAATTCTGTAATAGCCTGAGTTTCTAGACCACCCCCCAGCAACTTGTCGAATTCCGGCGAGCCTGTAGTTAGCCTTGTTACTTTCTTTCTCCTTTCGTAGATAACATCTCCGGTTTCAAAACCCCCAACTTTGGCATATTTCCGTGCTGCAAGAATTATCTTCTGTGCCACACCTTCTCCTATACCCGCCACCTCAGCAAGGTCCTTGGGAGAAGCCACTGCAAGCTCCATCAAATCTGTATAACCTGCTTCCCGTAACTTCTCCGCTGTGGTTGGACCCACACCTGGCAAATCTTCCAATGTAAATTCATCATTTTCCTCCTTCTTCTTTGCCAAAACTCTCACCTCATAAAAGACATTATGTTCTCATTAATAATCGTTTTGGAAATCAATAAAAAATTAAAAGAGAGGATCATTTGTTTTTTCTGCGAATAAAACCAAATACCACAAAAATGCTGAATGTAGCTACTGCCAAAATCATAGTGGAGAACTCAGGTATTATGGTGGGGTCTGCCTGGGTGTGAATCACAGCATTTGTATCCTGTGGAGTTATGGATGTATCGGTTATTGTAGCGGATGTATCTCTAACAGTTACCACCATATTCTGCCCTGAAACTGAGGTATCCGTTACGGTTACGGATGTATCAGTCACATTTGCACCACTCCCGGGATTGAAAACTATGTCTCCATCTGGGCCGACCTTAACTACCCAGAAATCCTCATCG
>CAYXLB010000001.1:0-34322 GCA_964465785.1 uncultured Thermoplasmata archaeon | reverse complement strand
CCGACTCCTCCCGCCTCAAGATCTCGGCGAAGACTGGTGAGGGCGTGGAGGAGCTGGTGGAGAAGGTGCTTTCTATTTTGAACTCTTAATTGATTTCCCTATTATTGTGGTAAATGGCAAAGCAATAATACATGCTATCAAATACCAGAAGAAGATATCCAATATCAATGCAAATATATTGGTACTCTGACAAGCTCCACTGTGAATACACGGTCCCCATGTTTCATAAAAAGCTAAGGGCCAACCGTGTGCCCAATAATCTGCTACGGTCCAGGTAATATCGTTAATATAGGTTGCAATAATAAAAAGAATAATACCAAATCCCACCTTGATAATTGCACCTTCCCATGTGGGACCAAAGAAGCTTTTGATAATGCCCATATCCTCCCATTAAATATTATGATTAATGAATGTTTTGTTTCAAATAACTGACTAAACACGCCAAAAAACTTTATCAACTGCCCGCCATATCCCCGGTTATGGAAGAGCTGCGAGGCATCATACTCAAGTACGCGCTCCAGAATGCGATTCTGCACGATGGTAAGGCAAATTATAAAGCTGTGATGGGGAAAATCATGGCTGAGAATCCAAATTTAAGGAGCAAAGCCAAGGAGTTGATTGATGAGGTAAAGAAAATCGTTGAGGAGGTCAATTCTCTCAGGGTGGAAGAGCAGCGCAGGATGCTTGAGGAGATTGCACCCGAGCTCTTAGAGAGAAAGAAACGGGAGGAGAAAAAGGAACTGGAAGATTTGCCAGAGGTGCATGGCGAGGTAAGAATGCGCCTCGCCCCCAGTCCGTCGGGCCCAATGCATCTTGGCCAATCGAGAATGGCAATTTTGAATGATGAGTATGTGAAGAGATACGGTGGCAAGCTATTTCTAAGGATAGAGGATACAAATCCCCACAACATTCTTCCCGAGGCCTATGATATGATTCCCGAGGACTTGGAATGGTTAGGCGTGAAGATTCATGAGATTGTGATTCAGAGCGATAGATTCGAAATTTACTATGATTACGCTCGCAAGCTTCTGGAGATGGGAAAAGCTTACATAACCACGGTGCCAGCGGAGGAATGGAGAAAATTAAAGGCAGAGGGGAAAGCGACGAAGGATCGCGAATTACCTCCGGAGGAGCAGCTTGAAAGATGGGAGAAGATGCTATCGGGCTATTATGATGAAGGTGAGGCTGTTTATGTCGTAAAAACTGATTTGCAGCATCCGAATCCTGCAATCCGCGACTGGGCAGCATTCAGGATAATAAAGGATGTGGAGCATCCCCGCATAGGGGATAGGTATATTGTTTATCCCCTGATGAATTTCTCTGTGGCCGTGGATGATCACGAATTGAAATTGACGCATGTGCTACGTGGAAAAGACCATCTTAACAACACCTACAGGCAGATGTACCTCTACGATTATTTTGGATGGAAGAAGCCTGTTTATATCCATTATGGATGGGTAACCATGCGAAATACTGTGCTGAAGACATCCATAATAAAAGAAGGAATAAGGAAGGGAGAGTATATTGGCTGGGATGATCCTCGCCTCGGAACTCTGCGGGCTTTGGCAAAGAGGGGAATAAGGCCAGAGGCAATTCGCAAGTACTGGATTCAGGTGGGCTTGAAGGAAGTTGATATAGAGTTTTCTTGGGACACGCTATACGCGTACAATAGGGAAATTGTGGATTCAATAGCAAAAAGGTACTTCTTCGTCTGGGATCCCAAGGAGGTGGAGATAAGGGGAGTGGAAAAGCTGGAGGGAAGGGTACCACTGCATCCCAACATAGATATGGGCTTCAGAGAATACTCCCTAACTCAACCGATTAAAATTTTCATAACCACAGAAGATTGGGAAAAGATAGGGGAGGGGGAAATATTCCGCCTTAAGGACCTGTGCAATGTGATTCGCAGGGGTACCTATTTGGAATACGCAGGCAACGATTTATCCATTGTAAAAGCCGGGGCAAAGATCATTCACTGGGTTCCCAACGATGCCATAGGATGCAGGGTTTATATGCCAGATGGGGAAATAAGGGAGGGCTATGCTGAGAAATACGCTAGGAATAGTGTAGGGGAAATAGTGCAGTTTGAAAGATTTGGATTTACAAAAATATATGAAGAAAATGGAAAGATCGTAGGCTATTTCGCCCACAGATGATTAGCTTATGGTCACATAGGATGGGAACTTCTTTAAGAGAATAACATCACCCACTGCCTTAACCCAGCGATATGGCACCACCACAGGCACTCCATCCTCCACCAGTAGAGGGTTCGTCTTCTCAACATACAGGCCGTATATTATTTGCTCGTTCACATCGATGAGAACATCCTTTATGGTGCCAAGAAGATAACCCTTATCCGTGTATATTTCAAGCCCTATAAGTTCAGTTGTCTCCGTCATCATTTTAATCCCTAAGGAGTATTATCTTGCTATTATTTAAATCTTCTCTAAGGTTTTCTTTGGGGAATTGGAGGCGCATTCCTTCATCCATTTGAATTGGATGGTAAAATTTTTCATGATTGTGGCAAAAAATGAGCAGGTAAACAAAAAAATAAATAGTGAGATGTGATATCCCTTCCCATAGGTGATTAAATGAGGCTCGAAGAGCATCCTGTAATAGATTTTAGCAAGAGAAGAGGCAAGAGAGTTACAATTTATTTTGAAGGGAAACCCATTGAAGCCTACGAGGGCGAGCCAATTGCAGAGGCGCTCCATGCTGCAGGTATAAGGGTTCTAAATTACAGCAACGAAACCCAGAGACCCCGCGGTCTCTTCTGTGCCATAGGCAAATGCTCCTCCTGCTTGATGGTGGTGAATGGCATACCAAACACGCGCACTTGCATAACCCTTGTGGAGGATGGTATGAAGGTTGAGAGACAGCGTGGGGCCCAGCCACTTCCTAGGGATTATAAACCACCTGAATGGAAGGAGGCTGAGAAGCATTATGGGGATGTAATCATAATAGGTGGGGGTCCTGCAGGACTGATGGCTGCAATAAAGGCTGCCGAGAAGGGGGCCAAGGTCCTGCTCATGGATGAAAACCCAATTCTTGGGGGGCAGCTCGTTAAGCAGACCCACAAATTCTTTGGAAAGAGAGAACAATTCGCTGGAGTGAGAGGTATAAAGATTGCCGAGATTCTGGAGGAAGAGGCGAAGAGCAAGGGAGTTGAGATCCATCTTGAAACATCGGCGGTAGGAATATTCCATAATAAGGATGAAAAGTTAGTTGTGGCCATCAGAAAGAATAAGAAACTGGTGGAGTTCCATGGTAAGGCGATTATAGTTGCAACGGGAGCCATGGAGAAGATGATACCCTTTGAGAATAATGATCTCCCGGGAATCTATGGGGCTGGAGCCATTCAAACCCTTATGAATACCTATGGCATAGAGCCCGGTAAACGGGTTCTAATTGTAGGTGCCGGGAACGTAGGTGTAATCCTTGCTTATCAGCTCAAGCAGGCAGGCGTGGATGTTGTTGCCATAGTTGAGGCCCTGCCCAGAATAGGGGCATATTTTGTTCATGCTGCAAAGGTAAGGAGATTGGGCATACCTATTTACACCAGACATACAATTCTCCGTGCCGAAGGAAATGAAAAGGTTGAACGTGCAGTTATTGCCCAAATTGATGAGAACTGGCAGCCCATACCTGGCACGGAGAGAACCTTGGATGTTGATGTTATAGCCCTATCCGTTGGATTGAGGCCCAGCATAGAGCTTTTGCATCAGGCTGGGGCCCAGATAACATATGCAAGAGAGCTTGGTGGTTATGTTGTCCGCCATGATGAGAGAATGGAAACAACGGTTCGTGGCTTATTCGTCGCTGGAGATTCCTCCGGTATAGAGGAGGCCACCACTGCAATGCTGGAGGGAAAAATTGCCGGTTTATCAGCCGCATTACTTGTGGGTAAGGCCAAGCCTGATGTTTATGAGGAGATAAAGAAGGCTCAGCGGGATCTTGATGAGTTCAGGAGCGGGCCATTTGGAAAGCATATAATTGAAGGATTGAAGAAGGTGATGATAAATGAGTGAGAAGTACCTGGAGAGGGGATACTTAACCCTGGAGGAATTGAAGGAGAAAATAGAGCTGCCCACTGAGGAAAGGCTTGAGGGAAAGCACCCGGTTGCTGTGCCCGAATGCCCCCAGAGGATACCATGCACCCCATGCAAGGAAATATGTCCAGTAAATGCCATAAAGATGGACAATCCTAATGATATCCCAATAGTAAACTATGATAAATGCATTGGATGCACCCTATGCGTGCAGATATGTCCCGGTTTGGCGTTCTTTATGATCCATTACAGGGGTGATAAGGCAAGGGTTACCATGCCCCACGAACTCCTTCCTGTGCCAAAGAGGGGTGATGAGGTTATCCTCCTGAATCGTGTTGGTGAAGAGGTTGGAAAGGGTAAGGTTGTTCTTGTAATACCCCGCGAGAGGAGTGTGGGAGATACACCCGTTATAACTGTGGAGATGCCCAGGGAGCTTGCCTGGGAAGTTCGTGCCGTGAAGGTGGTGGTGGAATGACCGATAAGAGCAAGGTTATAATTTGCAGGTGTAATGATGTAACCCAGAAGGATATTGAGGACCTAATTGATCAGGGAATTACGGATATAGAGCTCATAAAGAGGATAACTCACATAGGAATGGGCCCATGCCAGGGGAGAACATGCGTACCCCTCGTGGCTGCAATCATAGCCAGGAAAACGGGGAAGAGTTACGATGAGATAGGCATACCTGCCACCAGAATACCTGTTAGACCTGTACCCCTTGCGGTTCTGGTAGGTGATGAAGATGAAGAGTAAGGTTGATGTGGCCATAATAGGAGGGGGAATAATAGGTCTCTACACCGCCTATGAACTTGCCAAGAGAGGTGTGGAAAATATTGCAGTTTATGAGAAATGGTATATTGGCTCAGGCTCCACATTCCGCTGTGGCTCTGGGATAAGGCAACAGTTTGGGGATGAAACCAACATAAGGATGATGAAGAGAAGTGTTGAGAAATGGGTGGCATTTCCAGAGGAGATGGAATTTCCAAAATTCAAATTTGCACAAACGGGCTATCTATTCCTCCTCTACGATGAAAAGGAGGTTAAGACCTTTACCAGGAATGTGCAGTTACAGAACTCCTTCGGTATTCCTTCAAGAATCATAACTCCAGAGGAAGCCAAGGAAATAGTTCCAGGCCTGGATATAAGTGAGGTAATAGCAGCAAGTTTCAACCATACCGATGGAAAGGCAAATCCATTCCTTGCCGTGTATGGTTTGGCGAGGAAGTTAAGGAGAATGGGCGTGGAAATAAATGAGTACACAAAGGTTGATGATATTGTTGTTAAGGATTCCCAGGTTGAGGGTGTTAAGACCTCCAAGGGATTTGTGAAGGCAGACATGGTTCTTAATGCCGCCAATGCCTGGGCTAAGATTCTCAATGAAAAATTGGGCATAAACATTCCAATTGAGCCCTACAAGCATCAGGGAATAGTAACGGAGCCCTTCAAGCTTGGGGAGATAAAGCCCATGGTTGTATCCTTCAAATATGGGGGTGCATATTTAACCCAGAAGGCCAATGGCGGTTTAATAGGGGGAATTGCACTCAAGTATGGACCCACTTGGGATCTCACACCTACCTACGAATTCCTAAGGGAAGTTTCCAAGAATTTCACGAGGATAATTCCCGCACTGAAATATGTCTCCATCATAAGGCAGTGGGGAGGATACTATGCTGAAACCCCAGATCATAACGCTGCCATAGGAAAGATAAGGGAAATTGAAGGATACTACATAGCTGCAGGCTTCTCCGGCCATGGGTTCATGCTTGCCCCTGCAGTGGCAGAGGGTATGGCGGACCTAATGACCAAGGGTCATACATCGCTACCCTTTGATTTCTACGACCCCTACAGATTTGAGAGGGGTGAACTTAGGGAGCAGGCAGTTCAGATGGGATAAAGGAAATTCGTCCCATCTCCACCCTTCATTCTCTCTTTTCGAGAAGTTAGGAAATTATTAAATCCCCCATTGCAATTCACCAACGATGCCCTATGTTTGAGATACTGGATAAGAAGGTACTGGCTCCAAATATAAAGTGGATAAAGGTCAAGGCCCCCTTGGTTGCGGAGAATGCCAAGGCAGGACAGTTCATAGTACTCCGTCTTCATGAGAGGGGAGAAAGAATACCCTTAACGCTTTTTAAGTGGCATAGGGAAGATGGAACCATAGAACTTGTTTTTCAAGAGGTGGGTAAAACCACATATGAGCTAGGTTCCTACGAACCGGGAGATAAGATAAGGGATATCGTCGGTCCCTTGGGAAAGCCAACGCATATTGAGAATTATGGTACAGCAGTTATTGTAAGTGGGGGAGTTGGTGCACCCATTGGATACGCTGTTACTCGGGCTCTCAAAGAGGCAGGAAACCATGTTGTAGGCATCATTGGTTTTAGAAACAAACAGTATGTAATTCTTGAGGATGAGTTTAAGAAGGTTACAGATGAGCTTCTTATCACAACCGATGATGGGAGCTATGTTCGCAAGGGATTTACAACGGATGTTCTGAAGGAATATCTTGAGGGAGGAGGTAAGGCAGATTATGTGTTCACAGTTGGTCCTGTTATAATGATGAAATTGATCGCCAAGATAACCAAGGAGTACGGAATAAGGACAGATGCAAGCCTAAACCCCATAATGGTGGATGGTACTGGAATGTGCGGAGCCTGCCGTGTAACAGTTGGTGGCGAGATAAGATTTGCCTGTGTCGATGGTCCTGATTTCGATGCCCATGAGGTTGATTTTGACGAGCTTCTTATGAGATTAACTGAGTATAGAAAGGAGGAGAAGATTGCCTTGGATAGATATGTTAAGGGGGTGCATTAAATGGCAAAGCAGATTAAGAAGAAGAGAATAGCGGTGCCTGAGCAGGATCCTCAGGCTAGGATTCACAATTTTAATGAGGTTGCTCTTGGTTATACCTTTGAGCTGGCCAAGGAGGAGGCATCCCGCTGTATTCAATGTCCCTATAATTTTGCTCCATGCATAAAGGGATGCCCTGTAAATGTGAACATACCTGGATTCATAAAGAAGATTCTGGAGGAGGATATAAAGGGAGCCTTGGAGGTAATTCACGAGACAAATTCTCTCCCGGGCATAACCGGTCGTGTCTGTCCCCAGGAGGAACAGTGCGAAATGAACTGTGTTATGGGCAAGCTTGGAGATAAGATAAATATAGGAAAGCTGGAGCGCTTTGTGGCAGATTATGCCAGAGAGCATGGGATTATGCCAGAAACCGAAATGGCGCCCAAGAATGGAAATAGGGTTGCCATTGTTGGTTCGGGACCTGCGGGATTGACCGCCGCTGCTGATTTAATAAAGATGGGCTACGATGTTACTGTTTTCGAAGCCTTGCACGAGCCGGGTGGTGTTTTGATTTATGGAATTCCCGAATTCAGATTGCCCAAGGATATTGTGAAGTATGAGGTCAAGTATCTAAAGATGCTTGGGGCTAAGATTGAAACGAACGTTGTCATAGGCAAGACCAAGAGCCTTTACGATCTTGCCAAGGAATACGATGCAGTTTTCCTGGGCACAGGAGCAGGAACGCCAAAGTTCCTTAATCTCCCAGGTGTGAATTGTAAGGGCATATACAGTGCCAATGAATTTTTGACTAGAATCAATCTAATGAAGGCCTATAAATTCCCAGAGTATGATACCCCAATAAGAGTGGGTAAACGGCTTGCTGTGATAGGGGCTGGAAATGTAGCCATGGATGCTGCCAGAAGCGCCCTACGCGTAGGATTCGAGGAGGTATACATCCTTTACCGCAGAACAAGGGAATATATGACCGCCAGGGAGGAAGAGATACAGCATGCTGAGGAAGAGGGAGTGAAGTTTATGTTCTTGGTGAGCCCCGTTGCCTTCATAGGTGATGAGGATTGCAATGTGAAGGTTGTAAAGCTGATAATGAATAAGCTGGGAGAACCGGATTCTTCGGGAAGAAGAAGACCCGAACCCATTCCAGGAACGGAATTTGGGCTTGAAGTTGATGCCGTTGTATTTGCCATAGGCCAGAAACCCAATAAAATACTGTATCAAGAGGTTCCAGAGCTCAAGGTTACAAGATGGGGTACCCTTGTGGTGGACGAGAATTACCGCACCACCATGCCTGGAGTATTTGCCGGTGGAGATGCAGTGAGGGGAGAATCAACGGTGGTTCTCGCCATGGGTGATGGAAAGAGGGCCGCAAAGGCAATCGACGAATACATAAAAACTGGAGAATGGCCCGATGAGATAAAGGGAGTGGAATTCTAAGGTTATATTATGGAAATCAGAGCCTTGGCGGCCAGGAGATAGAAGATAATCCCAATTATTATTTTAAGATGCCTAGATGAAAGCTTATGATGCATCATGTGGGCCCCAAGATATCCCCCTATGACTGCAGGTACTGCCACCGTGGCTAGGAGAATTAAATCTATATGGCCCATAAGCGTGTAGGTGGTGAATCCACTGAGGGAAGATAGCAGCACGGCAAAGGGAGTTATTCTGGCTATCCTCTTTGCATTCATCCCAACTAGGGCTAAAAGTGGAGAGATCAAGGCACCACCTCCAATTCCAAGAAGCCCTGCAAAGAATCCTGCCAAGGAGCCTATCAAAATAAGAACTATGATTTTAGGGTCTTCATTGTGCTCAACTTTCTTTAGGAATATTATCACAGTGGCAGAATAGATAAGGAAAATTGAGAAGATTAGCAGGAGAGCCTCATGACTTAAAAACTGGGAAAAAATCGCGCCCAAGGGGGCGAGGATGAATGCAGGTATTGCGATTATCAAGGCCATTTTCCATTCCATTTTTCCCCTGCTATGATGATGCATGGTGGATGCCGAGGAGGATAACACATTGATGAATAAACCTGCATTCTTTGCCGTGTTGAATCCTTCTCCCAAGAAAACTAGAATTGGAACTATGGCAGTGGCCGATCCAACTCCTGCAAGGGAAAAGACAAAGCTCAGAATGAGAACAATTGAAATTACCCACCAATAGTTCACGGAGAGGGTAAGGAAATTGGATTAAAATATTTTGGTATTCTTCAACAATTCTTTTAGATGTGCAAAATCTTGGGGGGTATTGACATTGAAGAATGTGAGGGAAGGCAGTTCCTCTGCAGGTATGTAATGAACATCTCTGCATCTTTTAATCGCCCCATGGAGGGATGGATTCTTGCTGGTCATCTCTTCTTCGAAGGCAGGGATGATTTTAGGAGTATAGTAGGCATGGAGGGGCTCAAGATAACCATTTTTCCATCTTGGAACAACGATAGTGTGATTCAAATGGCTTATCATTCTTTCAACGGCCTCCATTTGAACCAGGGGCATATCGCCACCAAACACGAAAATTCCACGCCTCAATTTTTTAATAAGGGATATTAAAGAGGGCAAAAGCCAATCGTGTTCGTCAAGTATCAATGGGGCAGATATTGGGAAGGGATATTTGGAATATACCAAGACGTCGAATCCAATATTTTTTAGATTTTCCACGACCAGGTCTATTAATCTTTTACCCCCAATGTATCTCAAATGTTTATTTGGAAATCGCTTGGATTTTCCCACAAGAACAACCGCAGTTAATTCCACAATGGGTAATGGGTTTTGAGAATTTAGAGGTTTGCCGTGTTACTAATTTAGAAACATTTATGTATGAAAAAATCAATTATCCTATTGAAATTAGTGAAAAAGGTGACGATTATGGGAATAAAGATTGCGAAAAATAAAATCGGAGAATTTCTAAGAGCTCTCATGGAAGATTATGCACTCTATGCCCCGGTGGAAGATGGTGTTACAAAATTTGAGAAGATAGAGGATATTTCGCAGATCTGCTTTTTCCCTAATCGTACTGATGTATCGCTAAAACCCATATTCTTTCCGCCTGAACAGAAATTTTTCAGATGGAAAAAAGAGAAGGGGTATGAGATAGAAGATTATCTAGATGGGAAGGAGAAGAAGGTAATATTTGGCGCCAGGGGATGCGATATTCGTTCCTTGAAAATTCTTGATATGTACATGAGTGGTGAATTTTCAGACCCTTATTATTCTAGAAGGAGGGAAGAAACTATAATAATTGGAATTACCTGTGATTATCCCCGTGATTCCTGTTTCTGTACAGCCTTTGGGGGTATGGTGCCTGAGGATTATGATCTATGGCTAACGGATATAGGTACCCACTATTTTGTGGACATAGGTAGTGAAAATGGGAGGAAATTAATCTCTACCGATTTATTTGAGGAAGCCAACGATGAGGATGAAATGAGAAAGAGGAAGAAGATTGAGAGGGTGGAGTATGAAGTTGAGAAAAGAACTAAAATAAATTTGTGCGAGATAAAGAGATGCTCCCAGGAAATAAAGAAAAAGATAAATGACGATATTTGGAACGAGCTTGGAAAGATTTGTGTATCCTGTGGAAGGTGCAACTTCATATGCCCCACCTGCCATTGTTTTGATGTTCGTGACTTAACGAATCTTGATGGAAGCGAGGGTGAGAGGATAAGGGTATGGGATTCCTGCCATCTCTACGAATATGCCCGTACCTCTGCGGAGAATTTTAGGAAGGAACGTCATGCCAGGGTAAGATATAGGGTATACGACAAATTCGTATTTCCTGTTATGAGATATGGGGTTTATGCCTGTACAGGTTGTGGAAGATGTACCGATGCCTGTCATGCCGGAATAAATATACGCGAGGTTTTAAGGAGGCTGGTGGAATGAATCCCTACATACCCTCTGTGGCACAAATTGTTGAGATCATAGATGAAACCCCAGATACAAAGACCTTCAAAATAGGTGCAAATATAAATTTCAAGCCGGGACAATTTGTAGAGCTAAGTGTCTTTGGTTATGGGGAAGCGCCGATCTCCATTTCCGGGGGAGAAGATGGAGAAATAGAACTCAGTATAAGAGCTGTGGGTAATGTTACAAGGAAAATACATAGGATGAAGGAAGGCGATTATGTTGGTATTCGTGGGCCATTTGGAAATGGCTGGCCCATAGAAAAGGCCGAAGGAAAAAACATATTGATCGTTGCAGGGGGCATAGGCCTTGCACCATTGAAGCCTGTGGTGGAGTATGTATGCAAAAATAGGGATCATTTCAAAGACGCTACACTTCTCTATGGCGCCAGAAGACCTTCTCTTATGCTTTTCAAATACAAGTTTGAAGAGTGGAAAAAATATATGGATGTCCTCTTAACAGTGGATGAGGCAGAGCCTGGATGGGAAGGGCATGTGGGTGTTGTTACTACATTATGCGACAAGATAAGGCATGTGGCAGATACCATTACCTATATGTGCGGTCCACCCATAATGATGAAATATACATCCATGGTTCTAATTGAACTCGGTTTTCCTCCCAGTGAAATGTATCTTTCCCTTGAGAGAAATATGAAATGTGGTATAGGGATATGTGGCCACTGTGGAGTTGGAGGTGTCTATGTTTGCCGGGATGGGCCTGTTTTCTCTCTAAATAAGGCCCTGAGATTCATAGAGAAACCGCATGAGGTGCAGGGGGTGTTAGATTGAACATAGGAATATTTTCCCTATCCTGCTGCGAGGGGTGCTCTGTACAATTTTTGAATATGGAGAAGGAAATTCTAGAAATTCTAAGATACATGGACATAAAAAATTTTAGACTGGCTAAGGAAATAAATGAATGGCCAGTGGATATAGCCTTTGTAGAGGGTACACCCACCAATAGGGATGAGATAATGAAGCTACTAAAGATAAGGAGAGATTCAAAGATTTTAGTTGCTCTAGGTGCCTGTGCATCCATAGGCGGGGTACCTGGCTTGGTCAATACCATACAAAAGAAGGAAGCATTGAAGGTTTACGGGGGTATGCCTCCAGAAATGCCGGTGGATGCAAAGTCGCTGAAATACTATGTGAACGTGGATTATTCTCTCCACGGATGTCCATTCTCAAGGGATGAGTTGAAGGAGCTCATCACCTCAATCATTATGGGAAAGGAGTTTAGAAATAAGAGGTACAGTGTGTGTGTGGAGTGTTCCCTCCGAGAAAATGGTTGCCTGTTGGAGGAGGGTCAATTGTGTATGGGGCCTATAACTAGGGCTGGATGCAATGCCATATGTCCCACAAATAATACCCCCTGCTTGGGATGTAGAGGACCCTATGAGGATGCAAATCTCAAGGGCCACATAAAGATTCTTCGAGATATGGGATTTTCTAAGGATGAGATAATTGAGGCGTATTCAATCTTTTCCTATGAGGAACTGAAGGAGGTAATAGCATGGTTGAAAGAAGAATAAAGATTGATGAGATAACCAAGATAGAAGGACATGCCAATCTAACAATCGAGATAGAGGATGATGAGCTTAAGAGGGTTATATTTGGGGTCCATGAAGGCTCCAGATATTTTGAAGCCTTTATGAAGGGAAGGAGTTATAAATATCTTCCAGGATTGGCAGGAAGGATATGTGGTATATGTACCGTTGCCCATGAGATATCCAGTGTGAGGGCAGTTGAGGATGCCATGGGAATAGAAGTCTCGGAAACGGTGGAAGATATTAGAAGGCTAATGCTCATAAGTTCCCATATTCAAAGTCATATTCTACATCTCTATTTCTTAGCGTTACCAGATTACAGGGGAGTGGAGAGTATAATAGAATTGGCTGGAAAGGATATGGAGCTTGTAAAAAAGGCCTTTGAGCTCAAGGAGGCCAGCAATTATATGACCGCCCTAATAGGTGGAAGAGCAGTGCAGCCCTGTACAATCGCTCCAGGTAGGGTCTCAAAGAGAATAGATGGGAATACCTTGGAGAAGTACAGGAAGAAAATGAGGGAGATTTATCCATTCCTTGTTGAAACTGCAGAGCTATTTCTCTCATTGGATTATCCCCAATATGAAAGGGAGAGCGAATATGTGGCGCTCTGGGACGGAGTTGGTATTCCGCTCTATAAGGGCAAAATATCCACCATGCACAACGTTTTCGATGCCCATGAATATGGGGAGCATTTGAAGGAATGGACCGTTGAATACTCATCCGCAAAACGCTCCCTGGTGGATGGAAGGGATTACATGGTGGGTGCGCTGGCAAGATTGAACATAAACAGAAATTTAAGGGATGAAGCAAAGGAATTGGCAGAGAAATATGGTGTAGGATTCCCTTCCAATAGGGTTGCATGGATAAACGCAGCCCAAGCCCTTGAAAATGTGCATTATGCCTTGGAGGCTCTGGAAATAGCAGAAAATATAAAAGGATACGAGCCCGAGAGAGTAGAGGCTCAAAGAATGGATGGAGAGGGAGTTGGTGCCATAGAGGCTCCAAGAGGATTACTCATACATCATTATAGAATAAAGAAGGGAAAATGCACCCATGTTAACATAATCACACCCACAGCGATGAACACGGAAAACATAGAAAGGAATTTGAAGGGCTATATCTCACAGATTCTGGATAGGGATGATGACTTCATAAAAATGGAGGCGGAGAAGATAATTCGCGCCTACGATCCCTGTATATCCTGCTCCGTACATGTCACTAGGATAAGAAAAACCAAATAGGGGATGGGGTATTATCCGCTAATGAATGATTTGGAGAATATAAGGAAACTTGTGCGGGAAGCATCCAAGGTAATTCTTGAAACGCTTCAAGAGTATGGAGAGGAATCTGCCAAGAAAATAAGAATGGGTGCATATGGAGCCCCCTCTTCTCTTGTGGACATAAGGGCTGAAAACTCCATCGTGGAGATGGTAAAGGAGGAGGATATGCCCTATAATATTTTCACAGAGGAGGCTGGATATATTGATAGAGGATATGAGAGAACAATAATAGTTGATCCCTTGGATGGCTCCTATAATGCGGAGCATGGAATTCCATATTTTGCAGTATCAATAGCCATTGCAAGAACAGGGTTAAGGGATGTGGAATATGGCATAGTTAGGAATGTGTCTACTGGAGATGAATATCATGCCATCAAAGGAAGGGGTGCACACAAAAATGGGAAGAGGTTGAAGGTGAACGGTAAGAAAAATCTCTATGTGGTTTACCTTGGCAACCGTGCCCATGAGAGGGCCTTTGAGATAGCCAGGAATGTAAGAAGGGTAAGGACCATGGGCTCCGCATCCCTAGAAATGTGCATGGTAGCCGAGGGAATAGCAGACCTTTTCATCTATCTCTTTAAAGGCAAGGGTGTATTGAGGATAGTTGACATAGCAGCCTCATACCTAATGGTAAAGGAAGCGGGAGGGATTGTGGTTGATAACTCCCTGAAACCCCTTGAGATGGGTATGGATGTCAATGATAGGAAAAACATCATTGCTGCAGCTGGTATGGAGAACATAAAATCCATAGAGCCATGGCTCCGATAATTCAACAAAAACCAAATATTATGGAAGTTATTCCCTCCCCATGGGATATGAAACATGCAGATTTCTGGGGGTGCGCCCATGAAATATGGATTGCTTGCAAATCCAGAGAAGAAGGAGTGTTTGGAATTTGCCAAATATGTTGTTGATAAACTTGATCCTGTCATAGAGGAGAAGACTGCTGAAGAATTGAGTATGGTTGGCGTTCCCCTGGAGAAGATGGATGTGGACATCATAATAACTGTGGGAGGGGATGGAACGATACTCCTAGCCCTGCAGAGGGCCAAGGGGATGATTCTTGGAATTAATATGGGTTTGCTTGGATTCTTGACGGAAATAACACCGGAAGAATTTGACGAGGCCATAGAGAGAATAGAAAGGGGAGAGTATTTCGTTGATAGACGCATGCGACTCAAGGTCAAGTTAAATGGAAAGCGTTTATATGACTGTACAAACGAGGCAGTCATACATACTAATGAGATTGCAAAGCTCAGGAGCTATTCCATATACTATGGAGACGATTTGATAGATGAATTTCGGGCCGATGGCTTGATAGTTGCAACCCCCACCGGTTCCACTTCTTATGCCCTAAGTGCAGGGGGTCCAATTCTCCATCCGTATATGGAGGCGATGGTTCTTACACCAATAGCTCCATTCAAGAGGTATCCCCGCTCCTTTGTGCTTCCCATGGGGAAGATGAAAATCACTCTCAGGGATGGAAAGATGAATCTCCTTGTGCTTGATGGCCAGTACAGTGTGGAAATTGGAGGAGGAGATATTGTTGAAATTGAAAAATCTGAGAATTATGCATCCTTCATAAGGTTCAAAGGTTCTCCCATTAAAAAGATTAGGGAGAGGCTTCTGGCGTGATAGCATGTGGAAAATAAAGAGGGATGTGCTTAGGCTTATAATGGAATCCTCCAAGTCATCATATCCTGATGAGTTTGGGGCCTTTTTAAGGGCCAAGCATAATATTATTTACGAAATAATCCTTCTACCGGGCACCATATCTGGTGGTAGGAGCGTTCTCTACAATCTCCTTATGAAACCAATTGATTTTACCATAGTGGGGTCTGTCCATTCCCATCCCTCTGGGGTTCCCCTACCTTCAGAGGCAGATATACAAATGTTCTCTAGAACGGGAGATGTACATATAATCGTTGCCTATCCCTTCACCATGGATTCTTGGAAGGCCTATAATCGAAGGGGGGAAGAAATAGAGGTAAGGGTAATTTGAAATATTGGAATGAAATATGGAAATTATGAATCTCAAGGAGATAGGGGATATCATAGAGGAAGAGATGGACGAAAAGGATTCTGTTAGGGAAATTGCCATAAAATCCTCTCGCGTAATAATAAGACTTGCTTCCCAATCAATTATGATGATGCACAGGGGCGAGGATACCACAGAAATTTTACGGAAGCTCAAGGAGGAGGTATGGCATCTTAAAAGTCTCCTGGCGAATCAGTATCCAGATCTTCTATATGCCGGATTTGTCCAGAATGCCTTTCAGGAGTATTGTGAATCCTTGATTTTCAGGGCCATAATGGCAGGAGAGGACATTCCATCCCACAAGACCCTGGGGATAAATCCAGAGGCATACCTTATGGGTATGGGGGATGTTGTAGGAGAGCTGAGAAGGGAAGCGGTGGAATCCCTAAGGGCTGAGGATTTTGATAGGGCCGAGGAAATATTAGGCATAATGGAGATGATATATGAGATGCTCATGCGTTTTAACTACCCTTCAGGCCTGGTGCCCCTTAAACCTAAACAGGACACTGCGCGGGCACTTATTGAAAAGACTAGAAGTGAGATAACCATGGCCCTTATGACTGCGAAAATAGCAAGCAAGATGGAGAATAAGAAAAATTAAATAGATTGATTAATTTGATAGGATGTGGTAGAGCCTGATAAAGTTGTATTGATGGGCGAAGATCCAGAGAAATTGGTTGGGGAGTATTTAGATAAGCCCCTTATAGTTGTTTATCCAAGGAACAAAAGACCCACCGCCCAGATGCTGCTTAAGAGGAATGTAATCAAGGTATTCTCAGATTATGCCTCCTATCCCGATATAGAGGATTTAACCCTCATAAGGGATACGATTTTTTATCTCCTCAATGCCTCCTACCTTGCATCCAAGGATAGGGTTCTCGTTATATTTTCTAAAAGGGGTGAGGAACACAGATTATTTTTTGATTTGTCCCTCATGAAGCTCCCCATACTACTCGATATGATTGGAGACAGGGTGGATAGGGAGATTGTTGAGAATGTGCTAAAGCTATCCATGTCAATAGTGAAAAAGGGCAGAGAGGGCACGCCTGCAGGGGCCCTGTTCATAGTAGGAGACACTCAAAATGTTATGAAATATGTTGTGCAAAAGATAGCAAATCCCGTGAATGGAATTGATAGGGAAATGAGGAATGTTTTGAATGAGGAGAATTTTGACACCATAAAGGAATTTGCAATTATGGATGGTGCAACCCTAATAGACGAGGATGGGTATGTGGTATCCACGGGTGTATATGTGAAAAATCTCTTGGTTGATGAATGGATTCTGGATGGTCATGGGGGAAGACATCTTGCCGCAAGATCAATAACAAAACTCACAAGGGCAATCAGTTTTGCCGTATCCACAGAGGGAATAATAAGAGTTTACAAGGATGGAAAGGAAATCTATGAGTTAAAAGATTTTTAGGATTTGAGCTCGATTTCAATATGTATTCCATCTGGAATTTGGATGCGCATAAGCTGTCTCAGGGCCCTTTCATCGGCATCTATATCTATGAGCCTTTTGTGTATACGCATCTCCCAGCGCTCCCATGTTTCGCTTCCTTCACCATCGGGAGCCTTCCTAATGGGTACAACCAATCTCTTGGTGGGCAATGGAATAGGTCCGTGCATTTCCACTCCTGTTCTTTCAGCAATCCTCTTAATCTGATTGCATACTTCATCTACCTTTTTATGGTCCGTGCCGCTTAGTCTTATCCTGGCCCTATAGACAGCCATATATCTCACCAAAAATAAAAAAGGGATTAGAGTTGTTTCTTCTCCACTTCAATGCACTGACCAGCCGCAACGGTCTGGCCCATATCTCTCACGGCAAACCTTCCAAGCTGAGGTATCTCCTTAACGGGCTCTATTACCATAGGCCTTGTGGGCACTATCTTCACCACTGCAATGTCACCGGTCTTGAGGAAGTCTGGATGGTCCTGCTTGGTTTGTCCTGTGCGAGGATCAAGGGTCTTTATGAGTTCCTCAAACCTGCAAGCCACCTGTGCTGTGTGTGCGTGGAACACCGGTGTGTATCCAGGAGCTATAACGCTTGGGTGGTTGAGAACCACTATCTGGGCAGTAAAGCTCTTTGCCACTGTTGGTGGATTGGTTGTATGACCGCAAACATCTCCTCTCTTGATATCCTTCTTCCCTATGCCTCTAACGTTGAATCCTATGTTGTCTCCAGGATATGCCTCCTTCATAGGCTCATGGTGCATCTCAATGCTCTTTACCTCACCGCTCTTGTTGGCTGGCATGAATACGACCTTGTCTCCAACCTTTAGGACTCCAGTCTCAACACGACCCACAGGCACAGTACCTATACCAGTAATGCTGTAAACATCCTGGACTGGTATGCGCAGAGGCTTATCTGTTGGCTTGGGTGGAACCTTGAGATTATTGAGCAATTCAAGAAGAGTAGGTCCCTTCCACCAGGGCATCTTATCGCTCTTCTTCATTATGTTATCTCCATTGTAGGCGGATATTGGTACGAAGGGAACATCCTTCCAGCCCACAGCTGCCAGGAGCTTCTCCACTTCAGCTTTAACTTCATTGAATCTCTTCTCATCGTAGGGTGGCTTTGTGGCATCCATCTTATTAACAGCCACTATCATCTGTGGGACACCGAGGGTTCTTGCCAGGAATATGTGTTCCTTTGTCTGCTCCATAACTCCCTCAGGGGCTGCAACAATCAGGATGGCTGCATCTGCCTGGGAAGTTCCAGTAATCATATTCTTGACGAAGTCCCTGTGACCAGGAGCATCGATGATTGTGAAGTAATACTTATCAGTCTCGAATTTTCTGTGAGCCACATCAATTGTCAAGCCCCTTTCTCTCTCTTCCTTGAGCCTATCCATGACGAAGGCGAACTCGAAGGTAGCTTTGCCAAGCTTCTCTGCCTCCTGCCTGTACTGGTCAATGACCCTCTGATCTATCTCTCCATGCTCGTAGAGTAATCTACCCACTGTTGTAGATTTACCGTGGTCAACGTGTCCGATGAACACGATATTCAGGTGCGGTTTTTTATCTGCCATTTTTCATACCTCCTTCTTTTTCCCATATATGCATTATATATAAATCCTTTTCCTCACAACTCCGCATAATACTTCTCATCATAGGGCTCGGGTTTGAGTCCCTTTCTCTCCCTTATCTGCCTTACTATCTGGGGTTGCAGATCTCTTGGAACTCTTTCGTATCCTGCATTTTCAGTGCTCCACAACACGCGTCCTCCTGTGGCGCTACGAATTGCGGAGGCAAATCCGAACATCTCTGCCACCGGAGCCTTAGCGTGCACTATTGTCTGCTCTCCTTCCTGCTCCATATCAACGATAACTCCTCTTCTCTGCTGTATCTCTCTTGTCACAGCACCAACAAGTTCCATGGGTACGTTGATGTATATCTTCTGCACAGGCTCCAGAAGAACCCGGGTACCTTGACACATTGCACCATATATTGCATTCCTAACGGCAGGTATAACCTGAGCGGGCCCTCTATGTATGCTATCCTCATGCAATTTTGCATCCACAAGCTTTACCTTCACTCCATAGACCTTCTCATTGGCCAAGGGGCCCTTTTCAACAGCCTCAAAGAATGCCTGCTTAACAAGCTCCATGGTTTCATTCAGGTACTGCACACCCCAAGTCATATCCAGCAGGATATTTGGACCGCGAATTGCCTCAACCTTCTTTGCCTCATCCCTATTCATTCCCAATTCTTCCAGCTTCTTTGCGAGATCCTTCCTATTCTTTATCCTATCCATCTCCTCAATCTCACCCTCAACTATGGCCCGTACAACACTTTCCTCCAGTGGCTCTACCACAATGTAGAATTTGTTGTGCTTGTTGGGACTCTTACCCTCGAAGGGCCCACCCTGATGGTCCACAGTTTCGCGATAAACCACTATTGGGGGTGAAGTTATAACTTCCACCTTATACTCATGGGTTATGCGATAAATCGTGACCTCAAGATGAAGTTCACCCATTCCACTAAGAAGATGCTCTCCCGTCTCTTGATTTATTTCAACCCTTAAGCTGGGGTCTGCCTTGGATATTGAACGTAGAACATCAATTAAACGTGGCAAATCCTTGGTATGTTTTGCCTCTATAGCAACGGTAACTACTGGTTCGCTATAATGCTTCATTGGTTCAAAGGGCTCAACATCAGGGATGCTCGATACGGTGGAACCAGCTATTGCATCCTTAAGTCCGATTATAGCGGGAATATTTCCTGCATCCAGTTCATCCACCTGAATCCTATCGGGTCCCACCATCATGGAGAGCTGCTGAATCCTATATTTGCGATTTCCCATACCTGCAATGTACAATTCCTGTCCCTTTCTCAGGGTTCCGCTGAATAGGCGACCTACGGCAACTTCTCCAGCATGGGGATCCATAACTATCTTGGTTACCATCATTCCAACAGGTCCATTTGGATCGCAATTAATCATTGCCTGACCAAGGGGACTGTTAATATCCCCCTTCCATATCTTTGGAATCCTGTATTTTTGGGCCTCCTTTGGATTTGGAAGGTGCTGAATGACCATATCCAGAACGATCTTGTGAAGGGGTGCCTTCTTTGCAAGATCCTTGCTCTCACCCCTTTCCAAATGCTCAAATACATCCTTGAATGATATGCCAGTCCTCTTCATATATGGCACACTGATTGCCCAGTTGTGATATGCAGAGCCGAAGGCAACGCTTCCATCCTCCACCCTCACCATCCACTCACTCTTGAATTCTTCAGGGGCATATCTTTTTATAAGCTTATTTACCTCCCTAATTATCTTCTCGAATCTAGCCATCATCTGCTGGCCATCAAGTTTCAGCTCGTTTATCAACCTATCAACTTTATTTATGAAGAGTACAGGCTTAACCCTCTCCCTGAGGGCCTGCCTAAGCACGGTCTCAGTTTGGGGCATAACACCTTCAACGGCACATACTACAAGGATAACTCCATCCACTGCACGCATTGCACGGGTAACATCTCCGCCGAAGTCTACGTGACCAGGAGTATCCAAAAGATTGATGAGGTATTCCTTTCCCTCGTACTCGTGAACCATGCTTGCAGCTGCGGTGTTTATCGTTATACCCCTTGCCTGCTCCTGCTCATCGAAATCAAGCACGAGCTGTTTTCCAGCGAGTTCCTCGCTCATCATTCCGGCTCCAGCAATAAGATTATCGCTGAGCGTGGTTTTGCCATGGTCAATATGGGCAACGGTCCCTATGTTTCTTATCAGATCAACATTCTTCATTATTTTCAAAGCTTTTTTGATATTATCTTCCTTCCTACCCATCTAAACCACCTTATCTTGCAGAGGCAGCAACGCGTTCAATTTCCTCCTTCTTGGAAACGGCGTAACTGCTGACGTCATTTCTTGCAGCCTTTATTATCTCATCAGCTAGGCATTCCTCAATGCTCTTTGAATTCTTGAAGGTGGAATTCACAGCCCCCAGGGCTATATTGCGCAGGGCAATATCAAGCCTGCGGGAAGGGGCAACATCCACTGCCTTTGGGACGGCTATTCCAGCCATCTTCAATCTCGTTACCTCTTCCCGGGGAGCAGCATTTTGAATTGCATCAATAAGGACCTGGAGCGGGTTTTGCTTTGTCCTCTGCTCTATGATTTCAAAAGTTCTTTTCACCACATTGTAGGCACTCATCTTCTTTCCCGTGTACTTCTCAGTCCTCATAAGATTGTTTATTAGCCTCTCAACGATATTCACATTGGTCTTCCCTAGATGCTTCTTCGCATGCCTCCCATGGGTATGGAGAACGAATCTTGCCTCCAGATTTATGTACCTTGCCAAACCAGGGTCCTTAACAACGACCTCCTTTGGATCGTACTTGCCAAAAATGAGGAAATCCATTCAAATCACCTCACGGGCTTCTCCTTTCTTCCGCGTACAAGCTCCAGGAGGGATATGCCATTTACCTTGATTACCTTGTAACGGACTCCAGGAATATCTCCCTTCGACCTCCCCAATCTTCCTCCTATTCCTTCTATAACCACTTCATCGTGCTCATCTATGAAATTTATGGCCCCATTGCCAGGTGCAAATGCCGTGACAACGCGTCCATTCTTAATAAGCTGAACCTTAACGCATTTCCTAATGGCTGAGTTGGGCTGCTTTGCCTCTATACCCACCTTCTCAATAACAATTCCCCTTGCCTGGGGAGAGCCCTCTAGGGGGTCGCTCTTTTCCTTGAGTCTCAAGACTCTCCTCTTATAATACCTATCGCTCCAGCGGAACTTTTTACGATCGTCCTTTAATTTTCTTGCTGTGTACAATCCATTGGCCATTTTGCATCACCTTGAGTATGGCACCTAAACGGATGCCTATATAAAAAATTTATCTCTAAAACTCTAAAGGTTTGCGATTTTTTCAGATTTCAAACCCACCTGCTCCTTGAGATTCTCAAACATCATCCCCAGTATGAGCTCCGTGAGTTTTAGAACACGATATGCATCCTTCTGATACTTTTCAGAAGGCTTGTCATGGGAATATCTGGAGCGCACCTCCGCTATGTAATCTATTGCATTTTTTACAAATTTTGCAACATTTTTATCCATATTCACATTCTCCCTGTAAAAATTAAAGAGGGAATTGAGCGAGACCATCGTTTTATTTCCCTTCCATTTCCTATCGCTGTGCTTCTTGTTCCACTTTTCAATATAATCATCGATGCTTGGGATGAGGTGGGTTTTTAGGGCTCTCTCAATGGTATTATAGCATTTTCCTATACTCGTCTCAAACTCTCCCTTTCTGTAAAGGATGTTTGCATAGACTAGCATAAGGGTGATGTCCTCAGGAATAACTGTGATGAAGGTAACCCTCGGCATTTCAAGAAGCTCCAGTCCTTTTACCGTTATGATTATCTTCTTCTCCCCCCTATTTTTTCCCTCCTGTGATATTCTTAAATACCCCATAACCTCCAGCTTCGCCAAACTTTTTACAGCTTGCTTATAGGATATGGAGGATTCATCAATATCCTTCTTTAAAATTGGGATGAATCCCCCGTTTTCCTTTACCAGCTCTATGATCTCTATATCGAGGTCATTTATGCCAACCTCGGAGCTATCTGGAAGTGGGGATTTTTCCATATCTGAATTTTCAAGGCTTTCTATTATCCTTTCAATCCTTTTTTTCTCCTCCTTTATATCTTTCACGAACTTCTGTGAATCACTTTCAATGGATTTGATAGACAGATATAGAAAAATTGCCCCAATTGATAAAAGAAGAATCGGGATGAACCATGGTCTTATTTCAAAGAAGAGGGATGGATTGTAGGCAATCATTAATGTGTAGAGGGATATCCCTAAGAAGCCGAGTAATATGGAGAAGAAGGCAATGATTCCGGATGGTTTGAAGAGAATCACAAAGAGTAACTTCTGATATCTGCTCTCGCCCATGGGATGCTAAATTCCTATGAGTAATTAAAACTTCCCCTTTGAGAAAGTTTTTTACCTTACTTCATCTTTCTAACAAAGATGATTGAGAGAACTGCGGCCAGGGTTATTGCAAAATGGCTTCGCAAGGGGAATATGGCTAGGGCAATGAGGGATATATTACCAAAATCGGGATTGGATTTTAATGAGAGAAACAAGGTCGCCGAGATTGTGCACGATGTTGTGCGTTTCAAAAAATACTATGATTACATCCTTGAGAAGAGGGGAATGAAAAAAACCCCGGAAAATTATATTCTTTTATCTAAGGAAAAGCCCGATTTAGGCGCTCCAAGGCATATAAAGTATTCTATGAGCGAGGAGCTTGCAACTCTGAGTCCCGAGGAATTCATACCCATTATAAATAGGGAACCGGATACGACACTTTGCATAAATCTGAAGAGGATAAGCAGAAAAGAGGCGATGGAAAAACTCTGGGAGGAGGGATATTGGACTAGGGAATACATTCCAGAGAGTGCAGTTATTACAGATCCTGCTGCAAGGTATTCTTCGCTTATTAATGATGGATATGCCATTGTACAGGATGCTTCAAGTCAGATAGTGGCAAAAATAACATCATCCCTTGGGAAAAGAATCTTGGATTATTGTGCAGGAAGTGGTGGGAAGAGCTTGGCCATGCATTCCTTGGGCTCGGAAAATGAGTTTTATGCCTATGATATTAATTCTGGGAAACTAAGATCCCTGCAAAGAAGGGCTGAGAAATGGGGTATGCAGGTGCATATATTTCAAGATAGACCTCAGGGCGAATTTGATGTTGTTTTGGTAGATGCACCATGCAGTGGTGTGGGTGCCGCAGCCAGGAATCCTGAGGCAAAGTATCAGGAGGGATTTGAAAAATATGCCCAAATGCAATTGGAAATTTTGGGTCAGGCAAAAAATTATGTTAAAAAAGATGGTTTTTTGGTTTATGTGGTATGCTCCTACACCTCCATAGAGACGGAGGGGATAATAGAGAAATTTTTGAAAGATGGGAATTTTGAAGTTGCCGATTTCAATTGCAAATACCAAGAATATTTAAGGAGTGGGAAGTTTGGTTCCTACATTCTTGCTGGGGATATATTCTACCTCTCCATATTAAAGCGGATAGAATAGCAATCTATTTATATCATCATTAGAATGCAATTATATGCCCACTGTGGAGGATCTGCTCAGAGAACTCAAAATCGCCCTCAAGAAGGATGATGCCACCCTTAGGAAGGAGGTGGAGAGGATAGTTAAGAAGTATGGAAGGAAAAAGAAGAGAAAAGGAGATTTTGAGATAAAGGCTGGGCATGCCTATCTTGTGAACGAGAAGGCATCAAAATATGCAAGGAAGATATTCCAGCAGATTCTAGACAGGGGATTTGAAGGATTGTATATAAGCCGTGAAAATCCTGATAATTTAGATTTTTCAAGTTATGATAATGCCATAGTGTACTGGCTAACATCTGTTAAGGGCGAGGGGAGGGTGAATCCGGGGGATTTACCAAAGATTCAAACCATAATATCGTCCTTCATAACTAAGCATTCCAAGGGGGTTGTGGTTATTGAGGGAACGGAAAGTATGATTACAAATACAGATTTTCTGAAGGTGCTGCGTTTCTTGCAGAGGATAAGGGATGTGGTAAGTGAGAATCATGGGATTCTCATAATATCAATAGATATGGATATCCTAAATTCGAAGGAAAAGGCCTTACTGAAAAAGGAAATAATAAATGAGATACCTATAAAAAAGGCTTAGTTCTCCCTTCTCTTCACGACTATGCTGCAGGGTGCTGGAAGCTTATATGCAGCCTGTTTAAGAGCCCTCTTTGCCCTCTCTATATGCTGTGGATAGACCCTGGCGGTCATTATAACTTGTCCCTCGCGAACCCTTGCGGCGGTACCAACCGGTTTGCCAAAGGCCTTGCTCATTCCAGATGAGATTCTATCTGCTCCAGCCCCAGTAGCCATTTTGTGCTCCCTGAGAACATGGTGGGGATACACCCTAATCCATAGATAGTAATTGGCAGAGCCTATCCTACCTAGATACTTGTTGGCTATGATACGGGCAGCCTCCAGGGCATTATGCCTGATCTGGCAAGCCTCATTTATAACGAGATTTAGCTCCACAGGGAAATCCTCCTTTGCATCAACATTACCCATCTCAAAGTGAACAATCTTCGGATTTGGAACTCCTCCCATATATTCCCTTCTCGTATATGCGGGACCATCGATATTGTGATACATCCTCCCTGGTTTTCTCACCATTCAAATCACCTTTAGGCGTGATTATGGAATTTGTATTTATATTTTTGCCAGAAAGAAAGATTTATATATTTCAAAACTTTCACAAAATTGTGAAAAATGAGAATATATCTTTCCAGAGAATTCGGGAGGCGATTGCCAAGATCTTCATAAAGGCAGGACTTAGGGATATTGATGCCTCTGTACTTTCGGAATTGATTATGAGAGATAGGTCTATGAGCGCCCAGGAGATAGCGGATAATTTGAGGTGCAGCCTATCTGGGGTTACGGGGAGTCTGCATAGATTGATGCGCCTTCATCTGATAGTGAGGAGAAAGGAGGGAAAGAAGTATATGTATTCATCGGAAAGCAATGTTCTTTCCATACTCCTCCGGCTTTTGGAGGATATATACCAGCATGATTTACCACGGGTTAGGAGACTTATAGAAGAAGAGATTAAGAACATTAAAGGTGAGGAGGCAAAAAACATAATAGAGCTTAAAAGGAAGATCGAAAAGGCAGAGGAATACATAAGCTCCCTCATAGATATAATCAAGGAGTATTCAGAGGTGATTTAAATGAGGATAGTGCTCACCGCCGATGAGACTCTAACCAGTACATATAGAAATATCCCCCTCCTGGATTTTCTGGGATGCGCCCCTTTAGAAAGGGTACCTAGGCCTATATACACATTATTGGATTCCCAGGTTCCCCATGAGAATGGGAGGTTAACCTTTGCACCCTATGGACTGAGGAAGGTTGAGGCGGCCCTTTTGAAGGATGGATTCTCACCTCAGGATGTTGTGGTGGCTCATCCAAGGCATGTGGAAAAATTCATAGATGAGCATACCACGATTGTGGGAATTAATACCATGGACCCCTATGGATTGGGGCCAGTAACTATGATGTTCACCGATGGTGGCAGGCTCACATCATATACAAAGTATAAATTTCTATCCCTGGTGAGGAGAATTAGGGACCTAAGGGAGAGGAAGGGATATGATTTTAAGATAGAGGTGGGAGGTCCAGGTGCTTGGCAGTTGGAGGCAAGGGAAGAATTAACGGAAGAGTTAAAGATAGACCATGTGGTTATGGGGGAAACGGAGCATGTTATAGCTGAAATATTCCATAGGATTGAGGGGGGAAGTGAGGATAAATTTATTAAGATTAAAACCTGGCCCACAATAGAAGAGATACCCAATATAGTGAATCCAACATTTAAGGGTATGGTTGAGGTCATGAGGGGCTGCGGCAGAGGCTGCAGATTTTGCGCTCCCAACATAAGAACTGCCAGATTTTATCCTTTGGAGAAGATTCTGGCAGAGATTGATGTGAATTTAAGGGCTGGGCAGAAAACAGCCTGGCTACAAAGTGAAGACATATTCAATTATATGGTGGAGGATAGGAGGAATTTCTATCCTAATGAGGATGCCATAATAAGCTTATTTGAAGAAGTTTTGAAGAAGGTTGAATTTGCAAATCCCACCCATGGTACTGCAGCAGGGGCTTTAGCAGCTCCAAGAGTCCTAAAGAGGGTTGCCGAGTTAAATCATGCTTCTATAACAAGGTGGATAGGTATTCAGGTTGGCTTTGAAACTGCATCATCGGAGTTGATTAAGAAGATAGCCAATAATAAGATGAAGCCCTTCAGCCCTGAGGAATGGCCCTGGGTACTCCTTAATGCAACCTATGCCTTTAATAAATTTTTCTGGTTCCCTGCCTACACCTCTATTGTAGGACTTCCTTGGGAAACGGATGAGGATAATATAGAAACGGCCAGATTGATAATTACAATGGAAAAGAAGTTGAGGGAAAAATTGGGCGAGAGAGCCCATTTCACCGTTACGCCTCTCTCCTTTGTTCCCATGGCCGCCTTTAAGGATAGGGAAGGATTCGATGTGGCTGAGCAACTCACTCCTGGAAGAGTGCTACATATATACCATGCATGGCGCCATCTTGCCTGGGAGGTAGACCATGGATTGAGTCTTGTAACTAAGGGAAATCCCGCATTCCTTGTTTTTGCACCCCTTGCAAAGTTGGGTTCAAAATTACTGGTGGAAAGCATAAGAAAATGGGCGCTCCGCCATGGAATAGATGTGGATAAGCCCCTAGAGCCAATGGATTTAAAGATTGAGGAAATTGAAATTTAAACTCTCTCCACCTCTACCCATACGGTGTGAAGGATTGTTCCATTACCATATTTCTCGTTACCCTTCGGTGGTGTGAGGAAATTAACATTCCATCCAATTTTCTTTGGCCAGAAGGCCTTGTACATAATGGCTACGCCTTTTTGAACATCCTCGCTTATCTTAGCAAAGGTTCTTATCTCTCCATATTCGTTGAAAACCCTTACACTGGTACCATCCTCTATCCCCCTCTCCAAGGCATCCTGTGGATTGAGATATATAGATGTATCCTCGTAGCCGTATGTGTTGTGGTACTGGGAGGATATTGTGAAAAGATAGGTGGCGCTTATAAGTTTAATCCCCTTGCCCTTAATCTTCTCGTAGGTCGGGAATGGATTTAACCCTCTCCTAATTGCTCTTCTGGAATACAGTTCTATTTTCTCACTTTCCGTGTTAGGCGAGTATGAGTCAAGGGGTATCTTCAAAACCCCTTTTTCCTTAAGTTCATCATAGGATATTCCAATTTCTTCGAGCACATGCCTCATTACTTTCTCATCCTCCTCATAAAGGTATGGATTATCAAGATTCAATTCCTTGGCGATTAACCTGGCAACCTCCGAATTACTCTTTCCCGAGATTTCAAGAATCTTCTCGTTGTAGGCGAGGTATCTGTGGTAGTAGGAATCAGCTATGTCATCTCTTTCAAAGAATGTGTTTGCCGGGAGAACAACATCCGAGAATAATGCTGTATCTGTCAAGAATAAATCGTGGAGAACAATGAAGGGTTGTGCCTCTAAAATAACTCTCCTGAGCCTTTTTTGATCCGGTAGAGTTGCCAGTGGATTTGTTCCGTAGATAAATATGAATTTTATTCTCCCATCCTCAATGTAATCTGCGAGTTCCAAATGGGTTATTTTGTATCCTGGAGATTCCCTTAAAAAATCGCCACGAACATAATCCCTTGGCAAGATTCTATTGCTGTAAATAAACCCCCTCATCCTTCCCACCAGGGCGGGGAGAATGGAAATTGCCCTCACAGCCTCCCCACCCTGGGAGGTTCTCTGAAATCCATAGCCTATGTGTATTACTCCCCTCTTTTCTGCATAATTTTCGGCAAAGTATCTTATATCCTCTTCATCCACACCTGTTTCATTTGAGATGTAATCCATATCCAATGATTCAACATACTTCTTAAGCTCCTCAAAACCCAGGGTATTTTCCCTCAGAAATCTTTCATCGTATAACTTCTCTTCCACTATTATCTTTGCAACTCCCAAGGCAAATAGTGTATCAGTTTCAGGTTTTAGCATGAAAAATCTATCTGCTTTTTTGGATGTTGCGTTTTTAACAATATCCACACTCCATATCTCCAATCCAAGTCTTTTGGCAAGGAAAAATCCATGCATATTGGTCCAGGCAGAATTAATACCCCAGAATACCAGAAGATTCTCATTCTCCAATTCTTCAGGATCCATACCTTGGGCAGTACCGTATGTGTCCTTCAATGCCTCCTCACCGCTCCTATCGCATATGACATCCTCCACTATACTCGCATTCAAATAATTGAAAAGCCTATGGGGGAACTGGGCATTTACCAATCCCCTATCTCCATAGTAATAGTAGAGTAGGATTGCCTTGGGACCATAATCCCTTATAATTTCCTTCATCTTTTTTGCAATGATGGAAATTGCTACATTCCAAGAGATTCTTTGGAAATCCTCCGATGGCCTATCTCCTATCCTCAAAAGGGGAGTTGATATCCTATCATCACTATGAACCCATTTTGGAAGAAGCGCACCCTTTGGACATAGGAAGGTGGAAGTAACCCTGTTTTTTGGATTCGCCTTGACCCTTATTCTTCCACCCCTTATCTCCGTTAAAAGAGAGCAGGTATCGTAGCAGTCTCGCATGCACACATTTCTAAACATTCAAACTTATTATCTCTTCAACCTATAAAAATTTGTGGCAGAATTTAAATATGTGGGAGAATATATTCATCTATGAAGGCCCTAATCTTGGCGGAAAACGATTTTGAGGATCTGGAACTCTTTTATCCCTACCACAGGCTCAAAGAAGAAGGCATAGATGTTTTGGTGGCTTCTTCACAGAAAGAGCTAAGGGGAAAAAGAGGCTATCCTCTCAAGACAGATTTGCAATATGATGAGGTGGATCCTGAGGAGTTCCAAATTCTTGTAATTCCCGGGGGCAAATCCCCAGAGAGGGTGAGATTGCAGCCCCGTGCTGTGGAAATTGTAAAGCACTTCTTTGAGAAGAACAAGCCAGTGGCAATAATATGCCATGGGGTGCAGGTTTTAATCTCCGCAGGGGTTGTAAAGAATCGCAAAATTGCCTGTTGGTATGGGGTTAAGGATGATTTGATTGCAGCCGGTGGAGAGTTTGTGGATGGGGTTGCAGTGGATGGAAATATTGTCTCTGCAAGGCATCCTGGAGACCTGGCAGAGTGGATGAAGAAATTCATCGTGTTACTCAAGGATAAAAAGTTATTATAATTCCCTGCAATATCCCCTCGGTGATGATATGAGCGCTCTAGATGAGGCAAATAAAATTAGGGAACTTGTTAAGGAGCATACCCAATGGTTTCGTGATTCTCTTCCCATGATCGCATCTGAAAATCTAATAAGTCCAATGGCAATGGAACTCTTAATTTCTGACCTCCATAACAGGTATGCTGAAGGTTTGCCTGGTAAGAGATACTATCAAGGAAATATATATGTGGATCAGATTGAGGAACTCACAACAGAGCTTGCTAAAAAGCTATTCAATGTGGACTATGCAGATGTACGTCCAATAAGTGGAACAAATGCCAATCAGGCTGTACTCTTCGCATTAACAAAACCTGGAGATGTAATAACAGGTCCTCCCCTTCAAGGTGGTGCCCATATAAGCAGTGCAAAGTTTGGAGCGGTTGGAATGAGGGGAGTGCATAAGATAGAGTATCCCTTCGATGTGGAGGAGATGAATATTGATGTGGATTTGAGTGCAAAGCTGATAAAGATAGTAAAGCCAAAGGTAGCTCTCTTTGGAATGAGCGTATTCCTATTTCCCGCCCCCCTAAGGGAATTACAGGATGCCTTTCAGGAGGCGGGCACCACGGTATGGTACGATGGTGCCCATGTGCTGGGCTTAATAGCAGGCGGACAGTTCCAGGATCCACTGCGGGAAGGTGCCCATGTTATGACTGGGAGTACCCATAAAACCCTGCCGGGACCACAGCGCGGCATAATCCTTGCAAATCCTGCGGGAGATGAGGAAAAGCGTGAGAAATTTTGGAAAAAGATTCAGCGTGGAGTATTTCCAGGGGTTATAAGCAATCATCATCTGCACCATATGGCTGCCCTTGCAATCACCCTTGCCGAACATATTGAATTCGGAAAGAAATATGCGGAGCAAATAGTGAGGAATGCACAGAGTTTAGCCCAGGAGCTTTATGAGCTTGGATTCAAGGTGCTTGGGGAGAAGAATGGCTTTACAAAGAGCCATACGGTGCTTGTGGATGTGGTTGCCCAGGGTGGTGGTAGAAGAGTTGCCGAGGATTTGGAGAAGGCTAATATCATATGCAATTACAATCTTTTACCCTACGATGACCCCAAGAAGCCTAGGAATCCCAGTGGAATTCGCCTTGGCGTGCAGGAGCTAACACGCTTGGGAATGAAGGAGGGCGAGATGAAGTATGTGGCAGAATTGATAAAAAGGGTGGCCATGGATAACGATATTGAAGGTGTAAAGAAAGAGGTGAAGGAACTAAAGAAGGAGTTCAACAAAATCCACTATTGCTTCAATGAAGGGGCGGAAGCATATAAATATATAGAATTGGTGAAATAGCTCACTCTTCCTTTATTTTTTGCCCGTATTCGTATCCTTTTAGGAAGGCCCTTTCATTCAATTCTAAGAATCTCTTTGGTATGCGCTCTTCTATTGATTTCCACATGGCATCCCTTGAAACAACCTCCGTTATGGCCGTGAAAAACCCAAGCATCACAATATTGGCAACTATAGGATTTCCTATTTCCTCTGCAAATCTCGTTGCAGGAATCTTATATACCGTGTAGTCCTTTGCTCTCTCATCTGGTTTTACCAAATCCTCATCTATGAGCATAGTTCCTCCCTTTTTCAATTTATGGAGATAGTCCCGATAGGCACTTTGACTCATAAGAATGAGGTAATCTGCCTCCAGAACTTGAGGATATGTTATTTTTTCATCTGAGATTATAACCTCACTGGTGCTTGCTCCACCCCTTGCCTCAGCACTGTAATCTTGGGTAAAGGCACTTTCCTTCCCGTCATATATGGCCGCGGCCTTGGCGGTTATGTAACCTGCTGTTATGATTCCTTGGCCACCCAAGCCTCCAAATTTTATCTCAACCCTCATTTCTGAGCCCTCCTTATTATATCATCATATCTCTCCTCGTAGGTAGGTATCCCTTGAACATCCCTAAACACCCCAACTACAATTTTGCCGTTGTAGGTAAGCTCCATTTCTTCAAAGCTCGCATCGTCCTTTCTATAGGAGGCCTTCTGGAAATAGTGCATCATTTCCAATGGTGTCTTCATATCATTTCTCCTCCCATACACCGTTGGGCACTGGGAAATTATTTCTATGACTCTGAAACCCTTGCGATGCAAGGCATGATAAATAGAGTTTTGTAGTTGCATCACATGATAGGTTGTCCATCTTGCCACATAAGGGGCTCCTAGGGATATGGCTAGATGAGGTATGTTGAAGGGTCTATCTGGATTACCGTAGGGTGTTGTTGTGGTGAATGCCCCGGTGGGAGTTGTTGGTCCATGCTGTCCCCCAGTCATACCATAGGTATAGTTATTCACAGCGATTATAAGCAAATCATGATTTCTTCTAGCTGCATTTACAAAGTGATTGCCACCAATGGCGAAGAGGTCACCATCACCGCTGAACACAACCACATTCAAATCAGGCCTGGCAAATTTCACCCCCACAGCAAAGGGTATCGCGCGGCCGTGGGTTGTATGGAAGGAATCGACATTTACATATCCAGCAGTTCTACCTGTACAACCGATCCCAGAAACTACCACAAGTTTATTTGGATCCATCTTGGATTTTATAACTGCCCTAAGAAATGCATTCAAAACTATACCTATACCGCAGCCAGGACACCATACATGGGGTAGCCTATCTGTTCTCAGAAGTTTTTCTTCTTCCATTCTCATAAGCTCCATCGGATTCATGGGGCATTCCTCCTTATGGCTCTGAGGATTTCCTCGGGCTTGTGGATTTCTCCCCCCATCTTTGGTAGGAGCTCTACTTTTCTGCTATATTCCCTAACCTTATGATATATCTGGCCATAATTGATCTCGGCCACTATGTAGGGAACATCATACTTCTCTATGAATTTATAGGGGAAGGGCCATATTGTTATGAGGCGCAGCATACCTGCCTTTATTCCCTCCCTTCTTGCAAGTTCAACAGCAAATCTAACGCTCCTAGATTCACTTCCCATGGCTACAACGATAACGTCGGCATCCTCAGTCTTGTACTCCTCAACCTTCCATATTTCCTCGGCATGTTTTCTTATTTTGTCGTTAAGCCTCTTAACAAGTTTTTCCTGCGCTTCAGCCGTAAGCTCTGGATAGCCCTTCTCATTATGTGTCAATCCAGAGGCATGGATTCTATACCCATCACCAATCCTGGGCATTGGAGGAACGAGGTCTTCATCTGCCTTGTATATGAGAGTCTCCTCTGGAGGTGTCGTTGGCCTCTTTCTCTCAATTCTTACAATTTCATCCTCTGGAGGAACATAGATCTTCTCATACATGTGGGCAAGCATTGCATCAATTAGGAAAATAACAGGAACTCTATATCTTTCAGCATAGTTAAATGCGTCGATCATTAAATCGAAGGTCTCTTGAACGCTATCGGGATAAAGGGATATGATTTCATAGCTTCCATGGGAGCCCCATTTTGCCTGCATTAAATCCCCTTGGCCTATGAGGGTCGGCAAACCTGTGGAGGGGGCTCCTCGCATAGCATTTACGATCACAAGGGGCACTTCGGTCATAGCTGCAAGACCTATGTTTTCGTTCATAAGGGATACCCCTGGACCTGCAGTTGCGGTCATCACCTTCTCCCCAGTCCATGATGCCCCTATTATGGCTGCTATGGAGCCAATTTCATCCTCCATTTCTATAAACTTCCCCCCTACTTGGGGTAATCTTAAGGCCATTCTTTCAGCTATTTCACTGCTTGGTGTAATGGGATATCCTGCATAGAATCTACAACCTGCAGCTATCGCACCTTCGGCTGCTGCAATATCACCACTCCAGAAATAATATCCGGGCTTCATTTTATCTCCTCCACAACAATTGCAAAATCTGGACAGAATATCTCGCATAGGTGACAGGCAATGCATACTTTATTGGGTGGCTCCTCCACCAGTTTTGGGGGATGGTAGCCCTTCTCATTTAGTTTTTCAGAAACTTCCAGTACCTTTGTGGGGCAGTACTCAATGCAGTACCAGCATCCCTTGCATCTGTTCTCATCAATTATGACAGTGCCTCTTTTTTTCGGAGGCTTCGGGTTTTGTGAACTCAATTTTACATCCTCCTATGGGGTTTTGTGTAGGTATAGCGAGATATATAAAAAAACTTGCGGTTAGCCTAAAAGGATATAAATATTGAAATTCGAAACACAATTCTCTGGGTACGAAATAGATATATTTTCGCCCTTCTTCATGAAGAAATACGAAAACCATAATCTTTCGGATAAAACCCTTTTAAGGGAGGGGTTTTGAAAGGGGAAATGAGCAACGAAGTTGCGAGCAACCCCTCCGGGGAGCATCTTTGATGCGCTTAGCCCGAAACATTTCGAGCAAAAAGCGAGAAATGGACCGGGCGGGATTTGAA